>NZ_JBFPGY010000352.1:0-5474 GCF_041083715.1 Sphaerotilus sp. | reverse complement strand
TAGCGGCCCCGGCTGTCCTTGGCGGGCTGACCAGCAGCCAGGCGGTGCAGCAGCGGCAGCGTGAAACCGGCCGTCTTGCCGGTGCCGGTCTGTGCGCCAGCGAGCAGGTCACCACCGGCGAGAACCGCCGGGATGGCTTGCGCTTGGATGGGGGTGGGGGTTTCGTAGCCTTGTTCGCGGATTGCGCGAAGGATCGGCTGGGCCAGGCCCAGATCGTCAAACGTCATGGAATGGCACCCGTGTCGGGGTGCTTGTCGCGCCGCCTGCAGCGCCTCGGGCGAGGCGGCCAGTCGAGGGTGGCGCGGGATTGGAGAGGGCGTCGGAGGCGACTGCAGCGTTCTGACTGGTGCGAATGCTGCAGTGCGATTGTAGCGGCGGGGCGGCGACCGGCCGCAGGAGATCTGACCGTGTTCCAGAGGGTTTGTCGTGGGCTGCTGCGATTGAGCGCACTAATTCAGTGCAAATTTTGCCCAATATATGGGCACTCAGGGTGTCTTTGCTGGATGCGGTTGATGGAATTGCTGCCATTTGGTGCATTCGGAGCCGTGTACAAACGCACCAACTCGGCACAAAACGTGCTTATTTGGTGCCTTTACGCGCTGCGGGCGCATCTCTGCGGTGCATGTCAACCCATCCCCATCCTTCGAGACTCCATGGATACCTTGAAACAGGGCGCTGATGCGCTTTTCATCCTGCTGGGCGCCATCATGGTGCTGGCCATGCACGCCGGCTTTGCGTTCCTTGAACTTGGCACAGTGCGCAAGAAGAACCAGGTCAATGCGCTGGTCAAGATCCTGGTCGACTTTGCCGTGTCGACGATGGCCTACTTCTTCGTGGGCTACACCGTCGCGTACGGTGTCGACTTCTTCACTGGTGCCGAGGCACTCGCGGCGAAGAACGGCTACGAGCTGGTCAAGTTCTTCTTTCTGCTGACGTTCGCGGCCGCCATTCCGGCGATCGTCTCGGGCGGCATCGCCGAGCGTGCGCGCTTCAACCCGCAGTTGCTGGCCACGGCGATCATCGTCGGGCTGATCTACCCGCTGTCGGAAGGTGTGGCGTGGAACCAGAAGTTCGGTGTGCAGGCGTGGCTGAAGGGCGCCTTCGGTGCCGAATTCCACGACTTTGCCGGCAGCGTGGTGGTCCACGCGGTGGGCGGCTGGATCGGGCTGGCGGCGGTGCTGCTGCTCGGGGCCCGCAGCAACCGCTACCGCAAGGACGGCGCGATGAGCGCCCATCCGCCGTCGAGCATCCCGTTCCTCGCGCTGGGTGCGTGGATTCTGGCGGTGGGCTGGTTCGGCTTCAACGTGATGAGCGCGCAGACGCTGGACAAGATGTCCGGGCTGGTGGCGGTCAACTCGCTGATGGCGATGGTGGGCGGCACACTGGTGGCCGTGCTGATGGGCCGCAATGACCCGGGCTTTGCCTACAACGGCCCGCTCGCCGGGCTGGTGGCCGTGTGCGCCGGGTCCGACCTGATGCACCCGGCCGGCGCGCTGGTCGTGGGCGGCATTGCCGGCGCCATCTTTGTCCAGATGTTCACCCTGACCCAGAACCGCTGGAAGATCGACGACGTGCTCGGTGTCTGGCCGCTGCACGGGCTGTGCGGTGCCTGGGGTGGCATCGCCTGCGGCCTCTTCGGCCAGAAGGCGCTGGGCGGGGTGGGTGGGGTCAGCCTGGCCAGCCAGACCATCGGCACGGGGATGGCGGTGCTCTGGGCGCTGGCGGGCGGATTCGCGGTCTATGGCGGCATCAAGGCGCTGATCGGGATCCGGCTGAGCCAGGAAGAGGAGTACGAAGGCGCTGACCTGTCGATCCACAAGATCGGTTCGACGCCGGACCGCGAGGTCAGCTGGTAGGCTGTTGTCCAGTGGAGACTGATTGCGCGGCGCAATGGTGACCATTGGTTTCTCGCTGTCCCTGGAACAGGGGGAGGGGGGTTATGTGCAAACCGAAGACGACATACAGTGAAAGTGACAAATCGCCAAGCACCATCGACGATGGCAAGTCGAACAAAGTTCAGGAGTCCTGTATGTTGAAAAAATTTGTATCTATCCTTGCGTTGGCCGGTCTTGCCAGTGGTCAAGCGTTCGCTGTGACCAATCTGGGGTTCGAAACGGGCACCACCGGCTGGACGTCATCCGCTGGCGGCTCTGTGACGCAGATTGCCGACGGAGTTGCACCGATGGTCGTCTACAACGACTATGCAACCACCCCTCCTGGTGACATCACGACTCCGTACAACATCGCTGCCCAGACTGGCGGTTTCTTCGGTCTGCTGGATGGTCAATACAACGGCCCGGTCACGTTCGCCTTCAATGCGGGTGTGGATGTCACCAATGCCGGTGACACGATCTGGCTGCGCATGTTCAGCGCCGAGTACGATTTCAGTGCTGCCGCGGGTGGCAAGTACGGTCTCAACGATGATTTCGCGCGCGTGACCTACAGCGGCGCTTACGGGAACGTCACCGACACGCTGTACGCATCCGATGGCGCTTATCTGGATTCCGGCTGGAAGAGCTTCGCGATTCCTGTGGGCACGACCGGAATCTCCATCGCGCTGGTCGATGTGAATGCCTGCAACAGCAACCCGACCTGTGGCGGCTTCAATGCGCCGAAGCTGGGTGTGGACTTCACGGCTGCAGTCTCTCCCGTGCCGGAACCCGAGATGAACCTGATGATGCTGGCAGGTCTGGGCGTCATCGGTGGCGTGGCGCGCCGCCGCATGAAGAAGGCTGCCTGATTGATCTGACGGACTGGCTGGGGCGGCATGGAGGCCCCACCTGATCTGCAGCATGGCGTCCGCGTTGCGGACGCCATTTTTCTTGACGGCTATTGCACGGTGGCCGGCGCCGCAGGATGGGCCATTTCTGCCGCAAATCCTGGCCGGCGGGTTTCCACCCACTGTCGGACATCCGCGGGCGCCACCTCCCAGGTGGCCTTCGCCACGGTCACCAGCGTGTTTTCCACGTCGATTTCCTTCGGCCCCAGACGGGCCGCTTCGCGCCACGCCCGGTAAAGCTCTTCCGGGCTGGTGTTGACGGCCAGGCACATCAGCGCCAGATTGGCCCAGGCCATGGCATGTGTCGGCCGCAGCTTGATCGAGGTTTCCTGGTGCACCCTGGCTTCCTGGTAGGCCGCCACTTCCGGAGAGCCTGGCGCCCCGGTTGTCCAGATGCTGCGGCCTCTGATCGCCTGGAGCTGGGCGAGCGCGTCATGCAAGGTGGCGTCGTTCGGCGTCAATGCGACTGCACGTGCCAGGTCTTGGCGAGCCTGCTCCCACTGCTCGTCCGTGAACGGGGCCTGGCCCGTGGCCCATTTCGAGATGGCGTGCCGTGTCATTCCGGACGACCAGTCGGCGGACATCAGGATCCCCGCCTGCTGCGTCACCACCGCCGCAGTGGTGCACAGGACCGCGGCCAGCAGTCCGTTGAGAAGCCGGTGTCTGGCTGCCGTGCCCACCATGCTCAGCGCCGCCTGGCCGGCGGAATCGGTGGCAGCTCGCTGAGGCGAAAGCCCCGCGTGCCGCCGGGTGTCAGCACGCTGTCACGGCCTGGCGGCGTCCAGCGGCTGGTGTCGGTCGCCACTGGCTGGACGGGCGCCGGAGTCGGGCGTGCCCGGCCACCGGCCAGCATCACCGCTGAAGACCGTGGTGCCTGCGTGGGCGGCAGAGGCAATGCGGTATCGGGCACGGACTGCATGTCGCTCAACCGCAAGCCCCGCAGCGGCTCCAGTCGCGCTTCCGCTGGCGTCGATTGCACCGGTGTCGAGGGCACCCAAGCCGGGGCTGGCGATGTGCTTTCCGGGGGGCTATTTGCCACTACCGGGGTGTCCACTGGCCGTGCCGGCGGTGCTGTCTGCGCAGCAGGTGCTTGCGCCACGACCTCCTGCGCCACTGTGGCCATCAGGGTGGGCATGGCGGCATCGACCACCGGAGACCGCTGGAGCACAGGCGCGGGTGCTGGGGCCAAGGCAATCGGTGCAGTGCTGGCGGGCGAGGGCGGCGGTGTTGGCACTGCTGTGCCAGCGAAGACCGGCAGGATCCAGTCTTCCGGCGTGGTGGTGCTGCTGCTGTCTTCCTCTGCCAGCCCATCCATCTGCGCCACCGCTTGCGTCAGCTCGGCGTGGATGGCATCGATCTTGAAGTCCAGCAGTGACCAGTTCTCGCCGCTCGTCGGCGGTGCTGCGGCGTCCCCCGAGGTCTGGCTCTGGTTGAACAGATCGTCGCCCCAGTGCAGGTCCTGGACCAGCGGTGCCGGTGCGGCGGGCAGATCGCGGAACACCAGCCGGTCCTGGCCGCGCTCCACCGTGAACGAGGTGATGCCGGTGATCGCCGTCGGATTGGTCTGTGTCAACTGCGTGGCCAGCGCGCTGTCGTAGTGCTCCGACAGCCAGTCGCGGGCGGCGGACAGGCGCGGCCGGCGGCTGGAGCGGTTGTGCGCGTCCGTGGCCACGACATCCGCCCAGCCGGCATCCAGCAGCCCTCGGGCCACGGTCTGTGCCCGGTTGCCGAACTCGCCGAGCAGTGAGCCTGCCGTGAGCTGGAACTTGCAGCCCAGCCGGCGCAGCGGCTCCAGCCGTGCCAGTTGCTCCATCACGGCCTTGTTGCGCTCCGGATGGGCCATCAAGGGGGTGATGCCCTGCTCCAGCAGCAGGCCCATCAGCCGGTCCGTGCCGACCGGAATCTGCCCGTCCGGCAGCTCGATCAGCACCGTCCCCGGGCCGACCAGGCTGCCGTTCAGCAGTGGCAGGCGTCGCTGCTCCAGCCACTCGAGGATCTCGGGGCAGATGCGCACTTCGGCCGCCCAGGACATCGTCAGGGGAATGTCCTGCTCGCTCACCGCTGCTTGCAGCAGGTCGAACGCTTGCGCGATGCGGGCCGGCGTGTTGTCGAACACGCCCGGGTAGATGTGCGGCGTGAGAACGACATGTTCGATGCCGTCATCGGCCATGGCGCGGGCCAGCGCCACGGCATCGTCCATGGTGCGCGGGCCATCATCGATGCCCGGCAGTACATGCGCATGAAGGTCTAGCATGGGTGCTCAGTGACGGTCAGGTCGTGGGCTGCTGAGAATACCCGTGGTAGTAGGTGTTGCCGTAACCACCGTTGACCGACTCGCCGTAGTAGCGCTGCGCGTCGTCGAAGTTCAGGCCGTTGACGATCACGCCCATGATGTTGGCACCCGAACGCTGCAGCCGGCTCAGACCCTTGCGGATCACCGGGACCGGCGTTTCGGTGGCGCGCACCACATAGATCGTGCTGGTCGCCATCTGCGCCACCGCCACCGCGTCGCTCACCAGCTCCACCGGGGGGGTGTCGATGATGATGAAGTCCAGCTGCGGCTGCAGGTGGCGCAGCACGTCCTTGAAGCGCTGCGACACCAGCAGGTCCAGCGGATTCGGCGGCACATCGCCCGAGGGCATCACCAGCAGCGTGCTGCCTTCGATCTGGTGCACACAGTCCTTCAGCGTGGCCG
>NZ_JBFPGY010000351.1:0-5483 GCF_041083715.1 Sphaerotilus sp. | reverse complement strand
ACCTGGGTCAAACTGGTGGTGTTCCTGCAGCTGGCGTCGCGCACTTCCACCTGGACACCGGCCGAGCCGTCGCCGCGGGCATGGCGCTCCATCAACCGCGTGCCGGTCGTGGTGCCCAGTGGCTGGCCGCACTGGCCTGCCGGGTTGTCCAGACTCACGACCCACGACGCCGAGGTGGCCGACAGGGCGCAGGAATTGTCCAGCGTGCCCGGCTGCGCGGCATTGGAGACGAGGGAGAACATGACCGGTTCGTTGCGCTGCACCGCGAGTGCCCGGGCGCGGCTCAGGCCGCTGCTGATCGACTCGGCCGCATTGCGGATCTGGATGTCCAGCATCCAGTCGCGCACCATTGGAGTGACCGCCAGCAGCAGCGTGGCCAGCACGGCCAGCGTCACCATCAGCTCGATCAGCGTGAAGCCACCCGTGCTCCGTGGGGGCGCCATCGTCACCTCCATGCTCAGCACTCCGAGCCGCGCTTGAGCCAGCAGGTCTTGCTGACCACGTCGCCCTTGAAGCGGGTGGTGCCCTGCTCACCCGCTTCGTTGAGTGTGTACTCATGGCCTTGGGTGTGCGGGCTGGTGCCGGTGGCGGTGAGCGTGTAGGCCTGGTTGCCATTGGTGCCGCTGAGCTTGCAGGCATAGCTGAACTTGGCTCCGCTGGTCGGCATGTCCGAGAAACTGATCTTGCCTTCGGCACAGGTGTTGGTGCCGTATTGGCGGTTGTCCTGGTAGTACTGCTCCATGGCCACACGCTGGCTCGACAGGGTGCTGAAGGCTTCCGGCAGCTCGCCACGGCGGAGGTAGTCGCTGTACGCCGGCAGGGCGATGGCCGCCAGGATGCCGATGATGGCCACGACCACCATCACCTCCAGGAGCGTGAAGCCACGCGCACGCGCGGTGTGCCAACTGGCAGCAGAAGCAGAAGCAGAAGCGGATGCGGGCAGGGCCATGTCGGCAGGCGACCGGGGAATCGCGCAAAAATGAAAGAGTGACCGATGCTAGGCGCCCTGTGTGGTCCCGTCACGCGGGCTGGCTGCCGTTGGTCGGCCGCAGCGGGCCGTTCGTCGGCTGGCTTGCAGCGGCTTCGCTGTACCGCATCTGCACGCTTGCGGCGACAATAGAAGATTGGCAACAGACAACCCACCAAGAACTCCATGGCCCAGTACGTTTTCACGATGAACCGCGTCGGCAAGATCGTGCCGCCCAAGCGGCAGATCCTCAAGGGCATCTCGCTGTCCTTCTTCCCGGGAGCCAAGATCGGCGTGCTCGGTCTGAACGGCTCGGGCAAGTCGACGCTGCTGAAGATCATGGCCGGCATCGACAAGGACATCGAAGGTGAAGCCACCCCGATGCCCGGTCTGAAGATCGGGTATCTGCCGCAGGAACCGCAGCTCAACCCGGACCAGACCGTGCGCGAGGCGGTCGAGGAAGGCATCGGCGGCGTGATCGCGGCCAAGAAGCGCCTCGACGAGGTCTATACCGCCTACGCCGACGAGAACGCCGATTTCGACGCGCTGGCTGCCGAGCAGGCCGAGCTGGAGGCGATCATCGCCGCCGCCGGCAGCGAGAACACCGATCTGCAGCTGGAAATCGCGGCCGACGCGCTGCGACTGTCGCCGTGGGATGCCGTGATCGGCAACCTGTCGGGCGGTGAAAAGCGCCGTGTGGCCCTGTGCCGCCTGCTGCTGTCCAAACCGGACATGCTGCTGCTCGACGAGCCCACCAACCACTTGGATGCCGAGTCGGTCGAGTGGCTGGAGCACTTCCTGCAGCGCTTCTCGGGCACCGTGGTGGCCATCACCCACGATCGCTACTTCCTCGACAACGCGGCCGAGTGGATCCTGGAACTCGACCGGGGCCAGGGCTTCCCGTACAAGGGCAACTACTCCGATTGGCTGGAAGGCAAGGGCAAGCGCCTGGAGCAGGAGCAGAAGACCGAAGACGCCCGTGCCCGCGCGATGAAGATCGAGCTGGAATGGGTGCGCAAGAATGCCAAGGGCCGCCAGGCCAAGAGCAAGGCGCGTCTGGCCCGCTTCGAGGAACTGAGCGACGTCGACTACCAGAAGCGCAACGAGACCAACGAGATCTTCATCCCGGTGGCCGAGCGTCTGGGCAACGAAGTGATCGAGTTCGAGGGCGTCACCAAGAGCTTCGGCGACCGCGTGCTGATCGACAACCTGAGCTTCAAGGTGCCGGCAGGGGCCATCGTCGGCATCATCGGCCCGAACGGCGCCGGCAAATCGACGCTGTTCCGCCTGATCCAGGGCGTCGAGAAGCCGGACACCGGCGATGTCAAGATCGGCAAGACCGCGCGCCTGGCCTTCGTGGACCAGAGCCGCCAGAGCCTGGACGACACCAAGACGGTGTGGCAGGACGTCTCCGGCGGTCTGGACAACATCGTGGTCGGCAAGTTCGTGATGCCCAGCCGCGCCTACATCGGCCGCTTCAACTTCAAGGGCAATGACCAGCAGAAGCTGGTCGGCAGCCTGTCGGGCGGTGAACGTGGCCGTCTGCACCTGGCCAAGACGCTGGCACAGGGCGGCAACGTGCTGATGCTGGACGAACCGTCGAACGATCTGGACGTCGAAACCCTGCGCGCGCTGGAAGAGGCGCTGCTGGAGTTCGCTGGCTCGGCCATGGTGATCTCTCACGATCGCTGGTTCCTGGACCGCATCTGCACGCACATCCTGGCGGCTGAAGGCGATTCGCAGTGGGTCTTCTTCGACGGCAACTACCAGGAGTACGAGGCCGACAAGAAGCGCCGCCTGGGCGAAGAGGGTGCACGTCCGAAGCGCTTCCGCTACAAGGCCCTCAAGTGAGGCGACCGCGAACTGGTGTTAAATTGATTCGCAACTTGACCCGCAACGCCCCCGGAGCACGCGCATGAAACAGATCACCGCCATCATCAAGCCTTTCAAGCTCGAAGAGGTCCGCGAGGCCCTTGCCGAAGTGGGGGTCACTGGCCTGACCGTCACTGAAGTCAAGGGATTCGGCCGCCAGAAGGGCCATACCGAGCTGTACCGCGGCGCCGAGTATGTGGTCGACTTCCTGCCGAAGGTGAAGATCGAGGTCGTCGTGAAAACGGTGGACGTCGACCGTTGTCTGGAGGCCATCGTCAAGGCGGCCAAGACCGGCAAGATCGGCGACGGCAAGATCTTCGTGACGCCAGTGGAGCAGGTCATCCGCATCCGCACCGGCGAAACTGACGAAGCGGCGGTCTGATCCCGTTCAGGCCGTGAACCGGTGCCACAGGGCGGCTGCCCAGATGGTGCCGGTCATCGCCAGTGCGAGGAAGACTGCGGCGCTGCCGAAATCCTTGGCCCGCTTGGCGAGTTCATGCAGCTCGAACGAAATCCGGTCGACCGTGGCTTCCACGGCTGAATTGAGCAGTTCGACAATGAGCACCATCACCACGCTGCCTGCGAGCAATGCGGTCTCGATCCAGGTTCGACCCAGCCAGAAAGCCAGCGGGAGCAGGATCGCGGCAAGCCAGGTTTCCTGGCGAAAAGCGCTTTCACCACGGTAGGCGCTACCAAGACCTTCGAGCGAGTAGCCTGCGGCGTGGCGGATGCGGTCTAGGCCGGTGCGGCCCTTGTGGGGATTGGACATGGTGGCGCGGATTGTGCCAGCGCCAACGCCTGTGTCTGGCCGCTGCTCAGCGGCGCCGTGGCGCTGGGCGCCAAGTGACAAGTCGTGTCTGGCAGAGGCGGTCGTGCAGAAACTGGCGGTCTGGCAGCCACCGCGTCAAGGCGGCGTAGACGATCACACCTGCCAGCAGGGACAGTGCGTATGCGCCGGAGCTGTGGAGCTTCAAGGTGGCTGCTACCCCCAGTGCGGGCAGAAACCACAGCCAGCTCATGACGTAGCGGGCCAGTGCATTCAGCCAGCTCAGTGGATGTCCGTCTCTCCGCACGATCCGGACATGCCAGGTTTTCATGGCGACGGTCTGACCACTGTGGGTCCAGAACCATGCGAAATACAGGCCGAGCATCCCGAACAGGAAGCCCTGCAGTTCCACCCGTCCCTGCAGTGCATGGCGTTGGTTGGTGAGGGTCGAAAACAGCAGGCCGCAAACCATCAGTACACCGAACAGAACCACCCCTTCATAGAGCATTGCCGCGAGTCGCCTGCGCAACCCGGGCGTGGGCAGCGTGGCTGGATCGGCATTTTCGGGGGTGTAGGGCAGAGCAGTCTGGGAAGCCATCAGGACATCTTGCGGGGTCAGGGAGTGTCGGGTCGTGTGGCGGGCGTTGCGCCTGCACCTTGCGGACCGCGCTGGGGCAGCAGGGTTTCGCTTTGGATGAACTCCGGTGTGCCGGAGATCTTGGGCATGCCGCTCTGTTGGTGGCGTGGCGGGGTGGGCAGCTTGCTGATGGGCCGGGTGCTGGCACCGACACCGGCTTGAACGGTACCGGGTGCGACTGACAGCGGTTTCACCGCCTGGGGTGTGACCCCGGTATTCGATTGGGGCTGTACGCTGCCTGCTGCCAAGGTCTTGCGTGCGGCCGCAGAGATCTGCGCCGCCGACGCGGCGAGTGGTCGGTTGCCAGCCTGGGTGACCAGTGCCTGGCGTTCCTCCGCAGGCAAGCTCTGGTACGCTTCCCAGCGTGTCTGGCGCTCGGTGGCGGGTACCTTGCGGAGTTCTTCGAAATTGATGCGCGCCGCATTGCGTTGTGCCGGACTCATGGTGGCCCATTCGACCATGCGCTCGTGCAGGCGTTCCTGCTGCACAACCGGGAGACTGGCGTAGCGGTTGGCGACATCCCGCCACTTCTGCTTGCGCAGGCTGTCGATCCCGTTCCACTGGCTCTGCAGTGGCTGAAGCGCCTGATGTTCGCTGGCGCTGAGTTCCACCCACGATGGCCCCGACGGACCTGCAGGCAGACTCTGTGCGGTGACCTGCATCGAGAACGCCAGTGCCAGGGCGGCCAGCCTCCAGCTCGTTCCGGACTGCGCCCGCACCGTTTGAAACACCATGGAATCAGCTCCCCGCAGATGCGAGCAGGCCGGAGGTTGCTTCCGCCGGTGCCATGGTCGACACCGATGCTTCGGGCGGTTGGCGCAGGAATTCGCTGAACCCCTCATCCAGATAGGCTGCTGGAGGGAGGTCATCGCCCAGAAGCTCCGTGTCGATCTGTGCTGCACGCGAGATCTGCTCCCGGGACTCCCATTCACCGAGACCTGCCAGACCAAGCGCCAGCACCAGTGTCGGCACCAGCCATCCCAGACGGCTCCACCAGACCGATTCACCCGGACCGCCCATGCGTCCGAGGGTCGCCGTGCCGGTGCGTGCATCAATGCCGACGATCGAGATGCCTGGTGCCGCCTCGGCCTGCGGGCGTTTGTTCGCGACAGCTTGATGATGGCGAGCTTGCGCCAGCGCCTGCATGCGTGCCACACGCAATCGCTCGCCAATGTCGTGTGGCAGCGATTGGGCGCCAACTTCGAGACGGGCGGTCAAGCGCAACGCGAAGCGTGCCTCCA
>NZ_JBFPGY010000350.1:0-5541 GCF_041083715.1 Sphaerotilus sp. | reverse complement strand
TATAAGAGACAGCCGGTATTCTAACCAACTGAACTACCACTCCGCAGTGGCGACTCCTAGGGGATTCGAACCCCTGTAACGACCGTGAAAGGGTCGTGTCCTAGGCCTCTAGACGAAGGAGTCATCAAACTTTTTCGACGAACTACGAAGCGCTGTGATGGTGGAGGTAAGCGGGATCGAACCGCTGACCTCTTGCATGCCATGCAAGCGCTCTCCCAGCTGAGCTATACCCCCTCGGGCGCTTCGTTGTTCAAGCGAGAACGCGATTATGAAAGGAATTCAGATACCTTGCAAGCGTTTGAGCACGGTATTTTTATCGAACAAGGCCAGCACGGCATCGACCGGTGGCGTCTGGGTCCGCGCGCACACCAGCACCCGCAGCGGAATCGCCAGTTGGGGCATCTTCACCTTCAGCTCGCCAATGGTCTGCTTGATGGCTTGGCTGATCGACGGCGCGTCCCAGCTCGGCAGCTCGGCAAGCCGATCGCGCAGCGCGGTGAGCGCCGGGCGCGACACGTCGTTGACATGCTGCGTCAGATCCGCATCGCTCGGCTGCACATCGACGAAGTAGACCGACAGCCAGTCGGCCAGCTCGACGGTCGTGCTGCAGCGGTCCTTGAACAACGCGCACATCGCCGCCAGCCGTTCGTCGGCCGCCACGGTCAGACCCCGGCTGGCGAACTGCATGGCTACCAGATCCGCCAGCACCGCGTTGTCGCAGATCTTCATGTGCTGCGCATTCACCCAGCGCAGTTTGGCCTCGTCGAACTGCGCGGCACTGCGGCCCAGATGGTCCAGATTGAACCATTCGATCAACTGCTCGCGGCTGAAGATCTCGTCATCGCCGTGGCTCCAGCCCAGACGCGCGAGGTAGTTCACCACACCATCGGCCAGATAACCCTCGTCGCGGTACTGGGTCACCGGCTTGGCCCCGTGGCGCTTGCTCATCTTGTCACCCTGCTCGTTCAGCACGGTGGGCAGGTGGGCGTAGACCGGCGGCTCGACACCGAGCGCACGGAAGACATGGATCTGGCGCGGCGTGTTGTTGACGTGGTCATCACCGCGGATCACGTGGGTGATCTGCATGTCGATGTCGTCCACCACCACGCAGAAGTTGTAGGTCGGCGTCCCGTCCGGGCGGGCGATGACCAGATCGTCCAGCTCGTCGTTGCTGATCTCGATGCGGCCCTTGACCTTGTCGTCCCAGACCACCGAACCGCCCTGTGGCGTCTTGAACCGCAGCACCGGCTTCACACCCTCCGGTACCGGCGGCAGCACCTTGCCCGGCTCCGGCCGCCAGGTGCCGTCGTAGCGCGGCTTTTCCTTGTTGGCCATCTGGCGCTCGCGCAGCGCGTCGAGTTCCGCCATGGCCATGTAGCAGGGATAGACCCAGCCCTGCGCCACCAGTTGCGCCAGCACCGCCTTGTAGCGGTCCATGCGCTGCATCTGGTAGAACGGCCCTTCGTCGTGGTCCAGGCCGAGCCATTTCATCCCCTCGACGATCACATCGACCGCCGCCTGCGAGGACCGCTCGACATCGGTGTCCTCGATGCGCAGCACGAAGATGCCGCCAGTGGCACGCGCCCAGGCCCATGGATACAGGGCCGAGCGGATGTTGCCCAGGTGGATGAAGCCGGTCGGGGACGGCGCGAAACGGGTGCGGACTTGTGTCATATCAGGGCGAGGCCACGCGCGAGGTCGGCCTTCAGGTCGTCGACATGCTCCAGGCCAACGGCGACGCGGACCATGCCCTGCGTGATGCCGGCG
Organism: Sphaerotilus sp.; assembly: GCF_041083715.1. Taxonomy (GTDB): domain Bacteria; phylum Pseudomonadota; class Gammaproteobacteria; order Burkholderiales; family Burkholderiaceae_C; genus Sphaerotilus. The sequence continues at coordinate 3,774 of NZ_JBFPGY010000350.1, read as the reverse complement.
GCCAGGCGCTGCGCTTCGGTGAGGCGTCCGTGCGAGGTGCTCGACGGGTGGGTGATGGTGGTCTTGGTGTCGCCGAGGTTGGACGTGATCGAGCAGATCTTCGTCGCATCGATCACCGCGAAGGCATTGGTGCGGGCCAGCTCGGGCGTGTCGCCGCGCGCGACGAAGCTGACGACCGCGCCGCCATTGCCGCTCTGCTGCGCCATCGCCAGCGCATGCTGCGGATGCGACGGCAGACCGGGATAGAACACCCGCGCCACCTGCGGCTGGGCCTCCAGCCACTCGGCCAGCTTCAGCGCCCGCGCGCCCTGGGCTTCCATGCGGATCGACAGTGTCTCCAGCCCCTTCAGCACCACCCAGGCGTTGAACGGCGACAGGCACATGCCCGCCGAGCGCATCACCGGCATGAACTTGCCGTCGATGATCGCTTCCGGCCCGCAGATGGCGCCAGCCACGACACGGCCCTGCCCGTCGAGGTACTTGGTGCCCGAATGGATGATGAGGTCGGCGCCCAGGTCGGCCGGGCGCTGCAGCGCCGGCGAGCAGAAGCAGTTGTCCACCGCCAGCAGCGCGCCCGCGGCGTGCGCTACCTCGGCCAGCGCGCGGATGTCGCAGACCTCGGTCAGCGGGTTGCTCGGCGTCTCGGCGAACAGCAGCTTCGTCTCCGGCCGCACGGCCGCGCGCCATTCCGCCACGTCGGTCTGCGACACGAAGGTGGTCAGCACGCCGAACTTGCCGAACTCGCCCTGCAGCAGCTTGATGGTCGAGCCGAACACGCTCTGCGAGCAGATGACATGGTCACCCGCCTTCAGCAAACCCATGACCATCAGCAGGATCGCCGACATGCCGCTCGACGTCGCGATGCAGGCCTCGGTGCCTTCGAGCGCAGCCAGGCGGCGCTCCATCATCATGGTCGTCGGGTTGGTGAAGCGGCTGTAGACAAACGCTTCTTCTTCCTGCGCGAAGCGGGCTGCCGCAGTGGCCGCATCCGGGTGCACGAAGCTGCTGGTCAGGAACAGCGCCTCGGAGTTTTCGCCCCAGGGCGTCGTCGGCAGGCCTTCGCGCACGGCCAGGGTGTCGAGCCGCGCATCGGCGGGCAGGTCCACCCGCGGCAGGCGCTTCGGGTCGGTGTGGTCACGGCTGCGCATGGCAGATCTCCAGAAGTCGGGGAACGGTTCCAGGCAAGGCGGTCAGGCGGTCGGATTCGGCAGCGCCAGACGACCACGGTCGCCGGCATCCTCGTCCTGCGGCTGCGAGGCACGCTGGGTCTTCATTGCCTCGAAATCGGCCGCGGTCACGTCACCGGTGATGTAGTGCCCGTCGAAGCAGGACGCCTCCAGCCCCGCCAGCGACGGATTCAGCGACGACACCGCGCGCTTCATCGCATCGACATCCTGGTAGATCAGCGCGTCACAGCCGATGTAGTCACGGATCTCGTCCATCGTGCGGCCATGGGCGATCAGCTCGGTCGAGGTCGGCATGTCGATGCCATAGACGTTCGGGTAGCGCACCGGCGGCGCGGCCGAGGCCATGTAGACCTTGTTCGCACCGGCCTCGCGGGCCATCTGCACGATCTCGCGCGAGGTGGTGCCGCGCACGATCGAATCATCGACCAGCAGCACGTTGCGGCCCTTGAACTCCATGCCGATGGCGTTGAGCTTCTGGCGCACGCTCTTCTTGCGCGTGGCCTGGCCCGGCATGATGAAGGTGCGGCCGACGTAGCGGTTCTTGACGAAGCCTTCTCGGTAGGGCTTGCCCAGGCGCTGCGCGAGCTGCATTGCGGAAGGCCGGCTCGATTCGGGAATCGGGATCACCACGTCGATGTCGGACGGCGGCATCGTGCTGATGACGCGCTGCGCCAGCGTCTCGCCCATGTTGAGGCGGGCGTGGTAGACCGAGATGCCGTCGATGACCGAGTCCGGACGCGCCAGGTACACGAACTCGAACACGCACGGATTCAGCGACGGCGAGACCGCGCACTGCCGGCTGTGCAGCGCACCATCGAGCGTGATGAACAGCGCCTCGCCCGGCGCCACATCGCGCACGAGGTGGTAGCCATTGCCTTCGAGCGCCACGGATTCGCTGGCCACCATCCACTCGGTGCCATGGCCTGACACCTCGGCCGAACCCAGGCAGAGCGGGCGAATGCCGTTCGGATCGCGGAATGCCACCAGCCCGTAGCCGGCGATCAGCGCCACCACGGCGTAGGAACCCTTGACACGGCGGTGCACCGCGCTGACGGCCTTGAACACCTCGACGTGCGTGAGCGGCATGTCGTGCGCGGCAGCCTGCAGCTCATGGGCGAGGATGTTGATCAGCACCTCGGTGTCGCTCTCGGTGTTCAGGTGGCGGCGGTCGATGTCGATCAGCTCCTTCTTCAACGCATGGGCGTTGGTGATATTGCCGTTGTGGACCAGCACCACGCCGAACGGCGCGTTGACGTAGAAGGGCTGGGCCTCTTCCTCGCTGTAGGCGTTGCCGGCGGTCGGGTAGCGGACCTGACCGAGTCCGAGCGTGCCGGGCAGCGCGCGCATGTTGCGGGTGCGGAAGACGTCGCGCACCATGCCGCGGGCCTTGTGCATGAAGAACTTCGTGCCCATGGCCGTGACGATGCCCGCGGCGTCCTGCCCCCGGTGCTGCAGCAGCAGCAGCGCGTCATAGATCAACTGGTTCACTGGTGACTTGGAAATCACACCGACGATGCCACACATCGCTCACTCCATCTTTTCAAGAAATTCCCAACGGACACCGGGCCGGATGGCACGGTCATCCTCGTTCGTGCTTCGTGTATTCGTCGCGGCTCAGCGCGGTGCCGAGGCCGCCGGCTCCGGCACGCTGCCCGGCAGCGGTCGCCAGTCTCCGGGCAGCCACGGCGCCAGCACCGCCTGTGCGGCCGTCAGCCAGCGCACCCCGCCCGACACCTGCCAGGACGGCTGGCTAGCCATCGGCGTCAGGCCCAGCATCATCACCGCCACCAGCAGGATCAGCCCGCCTCGCGCGACACCGAACGCCGCACCCAGCAACCGGTCGAGCGGCGCCAGCGGCGTCGCATGGATCACCTGCTGCAGCAGCCAGGTGATCACCCGCCACGCCAGCAGCGTCGCCACAAAGGTGATCACCAGCCCGGACAGGCGCGCAATCTGCCCGCCCGGCTCGCCGATGTGCAGTGCTGCGGCCACATCCAGCGCCCAGGCCTGGGACAGCAGCCACGCCACCACCCAGCCCGCCAGGGACATCACCTCGCTGACCAGCCCGCGCAACATCCCGGCGACCACCGACAAGCCCAGCACCACCAGCATTGTCAGATCGATCCAGCCGAGGTCACCGAGCATGGTCACTTTCAGAGCGGCAGCACCGCGGCGTTGAGCCCGGCCGCCTTGAGGCGTGCGGCGGCACGCAGGGCTTCTTCCTTGGAATTGAACGGTCCCAGCCGCACCCGCGTGCGGGCTGATCCAGCTGCAGTCTCGACATGCTGCTCGTGCGAATCCAGTCCCAGCTTGCCGATGCGGCGCCCCAGGTCACGTGCCGCCGATGCCTCGGCAAAGGAGCCCGCCTGAATCACGTAACGGCGGGTCTTCTCACCATCGCCCTCCGACTTGGCGGCCTTGGCATCGCGGGCCTTGCGGGCGGCTGCTTCGCGCCGTGCATCGGCAGCATCGCGGGCGTCCTGTGCTTCACGGGCGGCCTTGGCTTCCTTGGCCTTCCTGGCTGCGCGGGCCTGTCGGACCTTTTCCGCTTCCCGAGCCTGCTCAGCCTCCCGCAGCTTGTCGGCCT
>NZ_JBFPGY010000349.1:0-5550 GCF_041083715.1 Sphaerotilus sp. | reverse complement strand
TCGAGCAGGAAATCGTTGTGCTCGACGGTGAGAATGTCGAATTCGGGCTGTCCGGTCGCATGCAGAAACGCCGTGCTGCAAAAGCGCAGCCCGAACCGCTGGCGGACTGGCCCGTCGACCACCAGTGCCAGCCCGACCACCTGCGCACCTTGCCGGGCCTGCAGCAGGCGCGGCTGCACCGTCGGTGGCAGCGTGTCCAGCCACACCCCGACCCAGGCCCATGACGTGAAGAAGCTCGCCCGGGAGCGGGATTCGAGCGCCAGCCAGTCGGCCTGCAGCCGGGAGCGCTCGGGCAAGGGCGTCAGGGACAGGGCGTACGCGGTTCGGGAATCGGAGGGCGAAGGAGTGGAGGTCCGAACAGTCATGCGCAATCGTGGGTGAGGAAGGGGCCAGCAGTGCAGAGGCAATCCGCAGATTGTCGCCGCACCATCCGTCGGCCCGATGACGGCAGGCTTGGCCAGCCCCTCGGACTCGCTGAATGCCCCTTACTTGCGCATCAGGGTGCTCTTGCCGAACAGGCTCTCGATCAGATCGACCGCGAGTTCGGCCGTGCGGTTGCGGTGGTCGAAGGCCGGGTTCAGTTCGACCACGTCCAGCGAGGCCAGGCGCCCGGTGTCGGCAATCATCTCCATGCAGAGCTGCGCCTCGCGGTAGGTCGGACCACCCGGCACGGTGGTGCCGACACCCGGTGCGATGTCAGGGTCGAGGAAATCGACATCGAAGCTCACATGCAGGTGGGTGTTGTCATCGAGCGTGGCCAGCGCCAGCTCCATTGCATGGCGCATGCCCATCTCGTCGATGTAGCGCATGTCGAAGACTTCGAGGTCCTGCTGGTGCACGAAGCGCTTCTCGCCCTCGTCCACGCTGCGGATGCCGATCTGGCGGATCACCTTGGGCGAGATCGCCGGCACATGGCCGCCGATGCGCGTCAGCTCGTCCGGACCAAAGCCGCACAGACATGCCACGGGCATGCCGTGGATGTTGCCGCTCGGGGTGATGGTGCTGGTGTTGAAGTCGGCGTGGGCATCGAGCCACAGCACGCGCAGCTTGCGTCCCTGTTCGCGGCAGTGGCGCGCGACGGCACTGATCGAGCCGATGCCCAGGCAATGGTCACCGCCCAGCATGATCGGCAGACGCCCGGCCACCAGCTCGGCGTGCACGGCATCGTGCGTCAACCGGTTCCATTCGGCGACTTCGGCCAGGTGGCGGTAGCCATCGACCGGCGGTTGCCACGGATTGGCGGGACCGGTGAGGTTGCCGGTGTCGTGCACGGCCAGCCCGTGGGCCTCCAGACGCTCGCGCAGTCCGGCAACGCGCAAGGCTTCCGGCCCCATCGAGGCGCCGCGTGCCGAAGCGCCGGCATCGGTCGGTACGCCGATCAGGGATACCTCCGTCTTGCGGGTCTGCACCATGCTCACATGTCCTCGGCGAACTTGCCGGTCTGCGTGTCGGGGAGATCGAAGCCGTAATGGCTCGACAGGTAGGCCCATGCCTCTTCGGCGGTCTCGACGAACTGGAACAGTTCGGTGTCGCGCGGGCCGATCATGCCGGTCTCGATCAGCCAGTCGAAGTTGATCAGCCGGGTCCAGAAGTCGCGTCCGAACAGCAGGATCGGACGTCGGCGGGACTTGCCGGTCTGGACCAGGGTCATCGTCTCGAACAGTTCATCGAGTGTGCCGAAGCCGCCCGGGAAACAGACCAGCGCGATGCTGCGCATCAGGAAATGCATCTTGCGCAGCGCGAAGTAGTGGAACTGGAAGCACAGCTCGGGCGTGATGTAGGCATTCGGCTCCTGCTCGTGCGGCAGCACGATGTTCAGGCCGATGCTGCGCCCGCCCACCTCGTGCGCGCCACGGTTGCCCGCCTCCATGATGCCGGGGCCGCCACCGGTGACGACGTGGATCGGCGTGTCGAGCTGCGCCGACTCTCGGGTGACGATGGCGGCGAAGGCCCGTGCCTCTTCGTAATAACGGCTCATCTGCACCTGCGTGCGGGCACGGGCGACCACGGCGACATCACCGCCCGCTTCGGCCTCGCCCAGGCGGGCTGCCGCCACGTCCAGCGGCAGGATGCGGGCACTGCCGAAGATCACGATGGTCGATTCGATGCCCTGCTCGCGCTGCACCAGCTCCGGCTTGAGCAGTTCCAGCTGCATGCGTACCGGGCGCAGTTCATCGCGCAGCAGGAAGTCGTTGTCGGTGAACGCCAGCCGATAGGCACTTTCCGGGCCGCTGTAGCGGGACGCCGGCAGGGTGGCCAACGCCTCTTCCTCCGCGCTGGGGAAGTTGCGGGCTTTCAGGTCAGGATGAGATTGGTCCATGTTGTTCGGTGTGACGACCCGCACAGACGGGGCACGCGGGGTCGCGGCCCATGCGGATCTCGGTCCATTCCATGCGGCGCACGTCGAGCATCTGCAGCCGTCCGGCCAGCGAGGTGCCGAACCCGGCCAGGATCTTCAGCGCTTCGGCCGCCTGCACCGTGCCGATGATGCCGACCAGCGGCGCGAACACGCCCATCGTCGCGCAGCGCACCTCCGGCACCTCGGCCGAGGGCGGAAACACGCAGGCGTAGCACGGATCAGCCGCACCGCGCGGATCCCAGACCGAGATCTGGCCATCCAGCCCGATCGCGGCACCAGAGACCAGCGGCTTGCCATGCTGCACGCAGGCGGCGTTGACGGCGTGCCGCGTCGGGAAGTTGTCGCTGCAGTCCAGCACCACGTCGGCCCGCGCCACCAGCGTGTCGAGCATCGCGGCGTCCGCGCGCTCGGCGATGGTGTGGACATGCACATCTGGATTGATCGCCGCCATCGACGCCGCGGCCGACAACACCTTGGGCTGGCCGACACGCTCCTCGGTGTGGGCGATCTGGCGCTGCAGGTTGGTACGGTCCACGGTGTCGTGGTCGACCACGGTCACGGTGCCGACGCCCGCGCTGGCCAGGTACAGGAGCACCGGCGAGCCCAGCCCGCCCGCCCCGATCACCAGGGCATGCCCCGCCAGCAGCCGCTGCTGGCCCTCCACACCGATCTCGTCGAGCAGGATGTGGCGGCTGTAGCGCAGCAGCTGGTCGTCGGTCATCTCGTCGATGGCGTCCAAACGCAACCCGGCTCAGTTCGGCTTCGGCTCGTCGAGCTTGCGCTCGACCTGCGTCTTCGAGGCCACCACCGGCTTGCCCTTCAGGCGGTTGAGCGCCTGCTGCAGCGGGAAGTCCTCGGGCGCACCGTACTCAGGCAGACGGGCGACCGCCTTGTCCTTGTCCTTCGGATCCTTGGCCTTGGCATTGGCCTCTTCCAGCTTCTTGAGCGCTTCCTCGCGGGCCTTCTCGCGGGCGGCATCCTTCTTGTCGGCTTCCGGGCCGTTGACCAGGTGCTTGTCCAGATCGGCCTCGCGCAGGCGCAGCGCGGCGTACGGGCTGCCTTCCGCGGTCTCGTCCACCGGCACGTCCGGCAGGATGCCCTTGGCCTGGATCGACTGGCCGGACGGCGTGTAGTAGCGCGCCGTCGTGATCTTCAGCGAGGTGTTGGGCATCGGCAGACGCGCCATCTCGCTCTGCACCGAGCCCTTGCCGAAGGTCTGCGAGCCCATGATGACGGCCCGCTTGTGGTCCTTCAGTGCCCCCGCCACGATCTCGCTGGCGGACGCCGAGCCCTCGTTGACCAGCACCACCACGGGCACCGACTTGATCAGCGCCGGCAGGCCAGCGAGCACATCGCTGCCATCCCGCGAATAGAACATCGGCGAAGCCTTGAGCACGCTGCGCGACTCGGGGATCTGGCCGTTGGTCGACACCACGACCGCGTCCTTGGGCAGGAAGGCCGCCGAGATGCCGACCGCGCTGTCGAGCAGGCCACCCGGGTCGTTGCGCAGATCCAGCACCAGGCCCTTCAGGTTCGGTTCGGTGCGGAAGATCTCCTTGAGCTGGTCGACGAAGTCGCGCAGCGTCGGCTCCTGGAACTGGTTGACGCGGATCCACGCATAGCCCGGCTCCATCACCTTCGAGCGCACGCTCTTGGTCTTGATCTCCTCGCGCACGATCGGCACGGGGAAGGTGCGGTTCTCGGACTTGCGGTAGATGGTCAGCAGCACCTTGGAGCCGCTCGGGCCGCGCATGCGCTTGATGGCCTGGTCCATGTTCAGGCCCTTGACCGGCGTCTCGTCGATGCGGGTGATCAGGTCCCCCGTCTGCAGGCCGGCACGGAAAGCGGGAGAGCCCTCGATCGGCGAGACCACCTTGACGAGGCCCTCTTCCATCTCGATCTGGATGCCGACACCCGTGAACTTGCCGCTGATGCCCTCGTGGAACTCCTTGTAGGCCTGGCCTTCGAAGTAGGCCGAGTGCGGATCCAGCCCGGACACCATGCCACCGATCGCGTCACGGATCAGCTTCTTCTCGTCCACCGGCTCGACATACGAACGCTTGACGAGGTCGAACACCGCGGCCAGCTGTTGCATGTCCTCCAGCGGCAGCGGCGACAGCGCACTGCGCGCCGTGGCCTGCAACTGCATCGTGGCCAGCGCACCGGCGACAGCCCCGACAGCCACCCAACCCGCAACCTTCAATTTGCTACCCATTTCGGACACCTCTTGCGTTGCAGGCCACGCCAGCCTGCACACCATGAATCGATCGGGCAGTATAGGACGGGCCATGTGCACTGCCCCCCAACCACCCGGATACCCCTGCATCCATCCGGCGAGAACAGGAGGAAATCAGAAGGAATACTGATATTGGCCAACACGTGCGCCAGATCGGTCATCGGCACAGAACTCGCTAAACTTCACCCACATCCCGCCAACCACCCGACCGCCCCACGTCCGAGTCACCCCGATGCACACCGCCAGCCTCTCCAGCAAGGGCCAGATTGTCATCCCCAAGGCGCTGCGCACCGAGTTGAATCTGCTGCCCGGCACCCGGTTCGAACTGAGCATCGATGCCGGCCGCCTCGTGCTGGAACCATTGCGCGAGCCGGAGTTCGACCTGGCCGCCATCCACGCGGCGGTCGAACAGCTCGCGGGCTGCCTCTACCGCCCTGAAGCGACACCGACCAGTGCCCCCGAGGACGAAGCCGCCATCGTCGCCCTGCTGGGCGCCGAGGACCGGCGCCTTGGCCGGGGACAGCCATGATCTTCCTCGACAGCTCCGTGCTGGCACGGCTCATCCTGCGCGACCAGCCCACCGCCTACACCGCAGCACGCGAACTGCTGCGCCAGCCAAAGCGGTTTGGCGTCACCGGCACCGTGCTGCTGGAACTGGTCTGGCTGCTCAAGAGCAAACGCATCGGCAACAACGACCTCAGCCGGGCCATCGCCGCGGTCCTGGCGCTGCCCAATCTGCATTGCCCGGACATCGAAGCCGTCTGGACCGCCCAGATGGCCCACACCGCCGGCATGGACTTCGCCGACGCCCTGCACCTGGCGATCAGTGCCGAGGCGGGCGCCACCGGCTTCGTCACCGCCGACCCGCTGCTGGCCCGCCACGCGCAGCGCCTGGGCCTGCAGCCGCCGGTCGAACTGCTTGGCTACCATCCCGAACCATGACCGTCCACACCGA
>NZ_JBFPGY010000348.1:0-5560 GCF_041083715.1 Sphaerotilus sp. | reverse complement strand
CACCGCTTCGGTGTAGAGCGCTTGGTGGGCCCGGTGGAAGGCGCCCAGGCCCAGGTGCACGATGCCGCTGCGCAGGGCGCTGCGATCGTAGCGGGGGAGCTGCACATCGGCCGAAAGGCGGGCGTTGTTGGAAGAGGTCAGAAGATTCAAGGTGGACTCGCTAACTACCATGGTGCCATGGCAGATTGCACAGTCTATGGAAGACATTGCGCCAGATATCTCAGTATAAACCCGGGTATTGCAGCCATTCTTTGAACAAACTACCATGGTAGAAAGTGAAATCCATGTCCAAAACTCCTCCTGCCACCGATGCCATGCTGCTGACCGCTCTGCGCGGCCTGAGCCTGGATCCGGAGCATTCCTACACCCAGCAGGTCTACCAGCGCCTGCGTGATGCCATCGTGCGCGGCACGCTGCCGCCTCGGTTCAGCCTGTCGGAGGCGACCATCGCTGCCACGCTGGAAGTCAGCCGCACCCCGGTGCGCGAAGCGCTGGTGCAGCTGGCCGACGAGCAGTTGGTGCAGATCCAGCGCAAGGTCGGCACGCTGGTCGCACCGATCTCCATGACGTTGCTCGATGAAGGCCGCTTCGCCCGCAGCACGCTGGAATGCGCCAGCCATGTGCAGCTGGCGCAGACCATCACGCCCGGGCAGCTCGACGAGTTCGCCGGCATCGTCGACCAGCAGCGCAGTGCGGTCGCGCAGGGCGAAGTGGGCGAGTTCTTCCGGCTCGACGAGCTGATGCACCGCCGGCTCTTCGAGTTCGCCGGCCGTCCTCACGTGTGGGAGATGCTGCAGCCGATGAAGCGCCAGTTCGACCGCGTGCGCTGGCTGCTGCTGGACGGCGTCGCCGACCACGCCCAGCTGGCCCTGGCCGAGCACGAGCAGATCCTTGCCCTGATGGCGGCCCGCGATGTCGGCCGCCTGGGCGCCGCCGTGGCCGGCCACATCGACCGTGTGGGTCGCCACCTCCCGCAGGTGCGTCAGCGTGCGCCTGACCACTTCGTCGACTGAACCAAGAGACCGCCCCTTGAAGATCGAACGCCTCGAAACCCTCGTCACCTGCCCTGGTCGCAACTTCGTCACGGTGAAGATCACCACCGACGAGGGCATCTACGGTCTCGGCGACGCCACGCTGAACGGCCGCGAGCTGTCCGTGCGCAGCTACCTGGAAGACCACGTCTTTCCTTGCCTGATCGGCCGGGATCCGCGCAATCTGGAGGACATCTGGCAGTACCTGTACCGCGGCGCCTACTGGCGGCGCGGGCCGGTGACGATGACGGCCATCGCCGGCATCGACATGGCGCTGTGGGACATCCTGGGCAAGCTCGCCGGCATGCCGGTCTACCGCCTGCTGGGCGGCAAGAGCCGCGAGGGCGTGATGGTCTACGGCCACGCCAACGGCCGCGACCACGCCGAGGCGATCGAAGCGGTGCAGCAGCACATCGAGGAAGGCTACAAGGCCATCCGCGTGCAGTCCGGCGTGCCGGGCATGGACAAGGTCTACGGCGTCGGCAAGGCCAAGGGCCACTACGAGCCGGCGCAGAAAGGCCTGCCGCCCGAGGAGACCTGGGACACCGCGCTCTACCTGCGCCACACGCCCGAGCTGTTCCGCAAGGTGCGCGAGGCGGTCGGCTTCGACCCGCACCTGCTGCATGACGCGCACCACCGCCTCACGCCCATCGAGGCCGCCCGGCTGTGCAAGGACCTGGAGCCTTACCGCATGTTCTGGGTCGAGGACGCCACGCCGGCCGACAACCAGGAGAGCTTCCGCCTGATCCGCCAGCACAGCACCACGCCGCTGGCGGTGGGCGAGGTCTTCAACTCGATCTGGGACTGCAAGGACCTGATCAAGGAACAGCTGATCGACTACATCCGCTCGACCATCGTGCACGCTGGCGGCATCACCCACCTGCGCCGCATCGCCGACTTTGCGGCGATGTACCAGGTGCGCACCGGCTTCCATGGTGCGACCGACCTGTCGCCGGTCTGCATGGCCGCAGCGGTCAACTTCGGCCTCTGGGTGCCCAACTTCGGCGTGCAGGAGCTGATGCCGCACAGCGAGCTGACCAACGCGGTCTTCCCGCACAACTACCGCTTTGAGGACGGCTACCTGGTGATGGACGAAGTGCCCGGCCTGGGCGTCGACATCGACGAGGTGCTGGCCGCCAAATACCCGTATGAACGCGCCTACCTGCCCGTGGCCCGCCTGCGCGATGGCGCGATGTGGAACTGGTGAATTCCGGCGTCCTGGCCTTCTTGCTGAAAGACTGATCCCATGCTGAGCATCGTCGTCGACGAACCCCATAGCCTCGCCGTGCGCGAGATGCCCTTGCCCGAACCCGCGGTCGGTGAAGTGCGCGTGCGCGTGCGTTTTGCAGGCATCTGCGGCTCGGACCTGCACATCTTCCATGGCCAGAACCCCTTCGTCTCCTACCCCCGCGTGATCGGCCACGAGTTTTTCGGCCGCATCGATGCCGTGGGCGAGGGTGTGGACGCAGCCCGCATCGGCGAGCGTGTCACGGTGGATCCGGTCATCAGCTGCGGGACCTGTCATGCCTGCCGCATCGGCCGGCGCAATGTCTGCAGCAACCTGAACGTGCTGGGCGTGCACCGCCAGGGTGGCTTCAGCCAGTACGTCTGCGCGCCGGCCGGCAATGCCTACCGCATTCCCGACAACGTCAGCGCCACTTGCGCCTCGATCATCGAGCCCTTCGCGGTGGCCGCCAACGTCACAGCACGCACGGGGGTGCTGAAGGAGGACATCGCCCTGATCTACGGCGCCGGTCCGGTGGGCCTGAATCTGCTGCAGGTGCTCAAGAAGGTGTACGGCGTCAAGACCTACATCACCGATCGCCTTGACGAACGCCTCGCGCTGGCACGCACGTGCGGTGCCGATGAGGACGAGATCATCAACACCACCGACATCACGCTGGCCGATGCGCTCAAGGCGCGCGGCGTCGTCGGCGGCCCGACGTTGATCTACGACGCGGTATGCCACCCCAGCATCCTGGAGGAAGCCGTGCGCATCGCTGCCCCGGCGGCCCGGATCGGCATCCTTGGTTTCTCGGCCACGCCATCGGCCATTCCGCAGCAGGAGCTGACCAAGAAGGAGCTGTCGCTGCACGCCTCGCGCCTGAACTGCGCGATGTTCCCGACCGTGATCGACTGGATCAGCCGCGGCCTGGTGCAACCGGAGCACATCATCACGCACCAGATCGATTTCCGGAACGTCAAGGAAGCGTTCGATCTGGCCGAGCGCAACCCCCGCTACAGCTGCAAGGTGCTGCTCGACTTCGGCTTCGACGAGACAGCCGATGACTGACCACGCCGAACTGGATGTCGTCACGGTCGGTGAGGCGATGGCCTTGCTGATCGCGCAACAGCATGGCGCGCTCGACACCGTGCAGTCCTTCGCCCGGGCCACCGCTGGCGCCGAGCTGAACGTGGCGGTCGGCCTGGCCCGCCTGGGCCTGCGGGTGGCCTACGTCAGCCAGCTGGGGGACGACAGCTTTGGCCGTCACCTGCGTGCCTTCATGGCACGCGAGGGCATCGACACCGAGCACGTCGGGAACGACACGCACCACCCCACCGGGTTCATGCTCAAGTCGCTGGCCACCGATGGGGAAGATCCAGCCATCGAGTACTACCGCCGTGGTTCCGCTGCCAGCCACCTGGGCCCGCAGCACGCTCCGTTCGCCGCCTGCTCCCGCGCACGCCATCTCCACCTGACCGGCATCAGCCCCGGCGTCTCCGACAGCTTGCGGGAACTGGTCTTTCTGATGGCCCGGACCGCGCGGCAGGACGGTCGCACCGTGTCGTTCGATCCGAATCTTCGCCCTCGCCTGTGGCCGAGCGAGGCGACGATGCGCGACACCCTGAACGCCTTGGCCGCGGAGTCCGACTGGGTGATGCCCGGACTGACCGAGGGGCGCCTGCTGACCGGCTGTGACAGCCCGGAAGGCATCGCCGACTTCTACCTCGCACGGGGTGCGCAGGTGGTCGTCGTCAAGCTTGGGCCTGTCGGCGCCTATTACGCCGACGGCGAGGGCCATCGCGGGACGGTGGCTGGTGTGCCGGTGCCGTGCGTGGTGGACACCGTCGGCGCTGGTGACGGGTTTGCGGTCGGCGTGGTCAGTGCCTTGCTGGAGGGCCTGCCCCTGGCGGAGGCCGTCCTGCGTGGCAACCGCATTGGCGCGCGCGTCGTGCAGTTTCCCGGAGACTGCGATGGCCTCCCGACCCGCCAGGAACTGCTGGCCGAGCGCGGGCTTTGAAACATCAGGTCGGTGTGGCCTGCTTGGAGCAGGGGCGCCGTGCTGTTCGGCCGCCCGCCACTACACTGGCTCGATGAGCCCCGCCGCCCCCGCACTGCCCCGCCGCAAGCTGCCCATCGGCTTGCAGAACCTGCGTGAAATCCGCCCGGTGCGAGCGCATCGACATGGTGGTGCTGGCGGCCGGGGAGAGCCGATCCACCTGACCGGCGTGGAGTTCGGCAAGACCGATCGCAACATCGTTGGCTTCGAGGTCGAAACACGGTGAGCGACCAGCGGTCCCTGGTCCGGAGTGAACCTGAACGTGCGTGAGTTGCCTGCCGATTTGCTGGCGAGCGGCGCCCATGCCCATGCGACTGGGCCTGCCTCGCGGTGGCATGACCTTGGTGCAGGTTTGTGCGTGGCGGGACTGCTGCTGCCTGAAGCCGTGGCCTACGCTGGCCTGGCGCGTCTGCCGGTTGTGCACGCGCTCACGGCGATGATGGTGGGCTTGGGCTTCTATGCCCTCTTCGGTGGGAGTCGCTTCGCCATCGTGTCGCCCACATCCTCGACGGCCACGTTGTCGGCGGCTGCAGTGCTGTCCATGTCCGGCACCGCGGCGGCGGTCAACCCGATGGCCTATACCCAGGCCCTGCTTGCCCTGGTGCTCTTGTCCGGCGGCTTGTTGATGGTGCTGGGGTTGGCACGGCAAGGGCAACTGTCGGCATTCGTGTCGCGCCCCGTGCTGCGAGGTTTTGCGTTTGCACTGGCCATCACCATCGTGATCAAGCAGTTGCCCGATGCGCTGGGCCTGCCGTTGCCGCACGGAGCTGGCGCTGATCCGCTGCACGTGCTGCTCTTTTCAGCGACGCATGTGTCGGGATGGCACCGGCCCAGCCTGGCGGTTGCCCTGGCTGCGGCCGTCGTCATCGCGGGATTGTGTCATTGGCCCCGGGTGCCTGCGTCGCTGGTGGTGATCGTGGTGGCGATCATCGCAGCGTCCAGGTACGGCCTGAAGGCGCTCGGCGTGGAAGAGGTCGGGACGGTGGAGCGGCCGTTCCTGCACCTGATGCTGCCGGACCTGCCACTCAAGGACTGGCTGCAACTGGGCGAGCTGGCGTTCGGCCTGGTGGTGCTGGTGTTCGCCGAGTCGTGGGGCAGCATGCGCATCACGGCGCTGGCCCATGGAGACTCATTGGATGCGAACCACGAGCTGATGGTGCTGGGCGCCTGCAACATCGCAGCCGGGTTGCTGCAGGGCATGCCGGTTGGCGCGGGCTTCTCTGCGACCACCGCCAACGCCGGAGCGGG
>NZ_JBFPGY010000347.1:0-18534 GCF_041083715.1 Sphaerotilus sp. | reverse complement strand
ACATGGTCGGCATCTGCACATGCTGGTGCGCGAACAGGTTGAGGAAGCCGTGCAGCGGCGCGCTGTCGGTGCCGATGGCCTTGAAGTAGCCGAGCGGCAGGTTCACGAACAGGACGTTGCCGCTGCCCACCGGGCGGCTGCCGGCGACCAGGCCGTGGTCGGGCGAGGCGAGGTAAGGCGTGCCGGCATAGGCACCCTGCGTGACGAAGCTGAAGTAGTCGAGGTAGCCGTAGCCGTAGCTGCTGATGGCCTTGGGCTGCGCGAGGGTGACGGCGGCGGTGGAAAAGGTGCCGGCCGCTGCCGTGGTGGTGCTGGTCGTGACCGCCGTCGTGGTCGTTCCGGTGACCTTGGGCGCGAGCTTGACGCCGGTGGTGGCCGGCAGGCTGTTCAGACCGAGGAGGTCGCGCACGGCCTGGTTGGTCAGCCGCTGGGCCGTGCGCACGTTGCGCGAGCTTTCGTCGACGCCCTTGAGCGCGCGGGCTTCGATGAAGCTGCGCATGGCCTTCGTGCCGGCTGGGTCGGCGGTGGAGGTCTGCACGAACTGGGTGCTCGCGCTGGTCGTGCGGGCAATGGTGATCGGTGTGGACCAGCTCATGTACTTGCCAGGCGCCAGGCGCAGACTGTCGAGCGTCGTGGCATCGCCGACCACCGGGCCGAAGCCGACCATGCGGTCGAGCAGCGTGTCGTAGAGCGTGTAGTCGACGCCAGCCAGCGCCGAGAAGCGCGACTTGCCGGAGGCATAGACCCCGCTGGTGGTCAGCGCGCCAGCGTCGTACACCAGCATCAGCTTGCCGCCGAGGTTGGCGTATTGCGTCACCGCGGCGACCACGGCGTCGCTGGCCTGCTGGTGGGCGCTGTCGGGCAGGATCAGGCCGGCGATCTGCGCTGCGGCACCGGTGCCGAGCGCCAGGAACTGGGTGTCGGTCATCGTCTGGAGGCGGATGCCTTCTTCCGCAGCGGAGTCGGTCCAGACCTTGACGGGCCAGTCGGCGAGGTTGGCGCTGTCCGGCACCAGCATCACCAGCGTGTCGCGCACGACAGCACCATGGGCGACCGGCGAGAGCAGGCCGAGCCCCAGCAGCAGCGAGGCAGTCAGTGCGGTGAGCGCGCGGCGCGGGGAGCGGGTGTGTACGGGTGAATGCGAGTGCATGGGGTCTCTCCTGGTCGTTTGAGGAATGCCGATGGGGCTCGGATGAACGGTCAGCCGCCGCTGCGCGAGGCCGGCAAGGTGGACACCGGCACAGGCAGCGGCGCCTGTGGCGGGCCGGGCTCGGCCAGCCACAGCAGCCAGAGCAGGTCACTGACCTGGAAGGGCCAGGCGAAGGGCGCCTGGGGCTTGAGCCAGGCGGCGCGGGCGCGCGCCACCCAGTCCATGGCAGCGGCGGTGTCGCCGACGCAGTGCGCCGCCACCGCAGCGGCCGGCCACCAGAAGCCGGCCGGATCGACGTTGCGGGTCTGCCAGGCGTTGTCGTTGGTGCGCCACTGGGCGGCGGCACGGGGCCAGGCACTGCGCGAGGCGCTGTAGCTGGCGGGCTGGCTCGATGTGCTCCAGAGCAGCGGCCAGGCCTGCGCCATCGTGTCGGGGTACCAGCGGGTCGTCTGCGGCGAAGCCGCATCCAGGCTGACTCGCCACAGGCCGGCGCCAGCATCCCAGAGCTGCTGCTCGACGCCGCTGCTGGCGCGCCGGGCGCGGTCGCGGCTGGTCTGTGCCGCCTGCGGCTGTGTCCAGACCCGGTCCTGCAGATCGGCCAGCGCCCGCCAGCCGGCGGCCACTTCCACGGTGTCCATCAGGTAGGCGACCGGGTGGCTGCGCTTGGCCCAGCTCAATCCGTTGGCCTGCTGCAGCTTGACCAGCGTGGCAGCGGCACGCTCCAGTGCGAGGCGCACTGCCGGTTCGCGCAGCAGGGCGGCGTCACCGCCGTTGTCCAGGTAGGCCTTGGCCATCAGGAAGAACGAGGCGATCGTGCTGTCGGTGGCGTCGATCTGGTTGCAGTGGCTGGCGTCGATGTCCGGCGGGCACATCGTCTCCTGCGAGCCGTCGGCCAGCACCCAGCGGTCGTACAGCACGCCCTGGTCCAACCCGCGCAGCGGCAGGTGGCGCACCTGCCAGCGCAGCCAGTCGGCCGCTTCGGTGCGCAGGCTGGGGTCGACCCGCAGCGCGCCGATCAGCCCGAGGTTGCCCTCGTAGACAGCGATGTGGTGCCAGGCACGCTTCTGGGCATCGATGTGGGCGGGCGCCAGTGCACGGCGCACGGCCCCATGGCTTGGCAGGTTCGGCGCCCGCACGACGAGCTGCCGCATGGTCAGCACGGCCGCGTCGCGGAATGCCGCGTCCACGAGCGCCCCCGGCGGGCACAGGCTGTCCATGGGCGGGGTGCCGGCGTTGACCTGCGCACCGGCTGGCGCCAGCGCGAAGGCCGCCACGACCGCTGCGGACGTCAGGCGCCACGGCAGGCGTCGCAGCCGGTTCAATGGAGTCGATGGGAGTTGAATGGACATGGGCTTTCAGGGGATGGGCGTGGGTTGCAGGCGTGCGTTGGCCCAGCTCATGGCCCAGCCATAGATCGCCACGAAACCGATGATGGCCACCATCACGCCGAACAGGAGGTGCAGCAGCGGCATGGCGAGCAGGCCCCAGGCGTGCAGCACCAGGGCATGCACGGCCAGCAACAGCGGCGCGAGCAGGAAAAGGTAGGCCCAGGTCAGCGCGGTCAGCGCGATCCGCTGTCCCCACGTCACGGCGAACAGGTAGTAGGTGCAGAGGTGGATCCATGGCGCCAGCAGCATCAGCGCCCAGCACTGCTGCAGGCCGTTGCCGACGTGCTCGTTGACCGAGTGCGGAAAGCTCGCTGGCCAGATCCAGAAGAACAGCACCGCGGCCCCATGGATGATGGCGGCGAAGCGCAGGAGGTAGCCGCCCGGGCGTGCCACGTCGGGCAACATTCCCGACAGCCACCACACCGTCACCACTCCGATGGCGTTGAACATCAGCGTCGTGGTCTGCGGGGCGCGGACGAACAGCGTGACCACCGGTGTGGCAATCTGGAATGGCAGCTTGCCTTGCTCCATGACCGCCGTGAAGCGTCCGGACAGCTCCATGTGGTTCAGCCACCAGAGCAGTTCGGTCGACCACAGCGTGGCGATCGACTCGCGCAGCAGCACCATGACCGCTGTCAGCGCCACGGCCAGCAGGACGGACCCGGCCAGCCGGTTCGGCGGCAGGTGCAGGCCCCAGATCGAGCGGTGCATCTGCACCCGCCCGCCGCGGGCGCCGCGCGGGGTGAGTTCTCCCAGCACGGCATGCAGCACCGAATGCTGGAAGTCAGGCCGGGCGGAGCGGGTGGATTTGCGGAACATGGACAAGGGCACTCCGTGGGATCACAGCTGCAGGAACAGGCCGCCGCCGACGGTGGTGCGGCTGTAGCTCGGGTTCAGATAGCGCTCGGCGTGGACGGTCATGCCCCAGTCCGGGGCCAGCCAGTAGCGCCAGTCGAGGCTGAGCGCCTGGCTGTCGAAATCGACCAGCTGCGCGCCGGCACCGATGCTCTGGTAGGCCTCGCTGCCGCGGCTGGCGCGCAGGCTGAGGAACTGCAGGCCTTGCGTGCCCAGCGTCACCGCCAGGTAGGGCATCTGCGAGCGGACCTGGCCGGGGTGGCTGGTGTTGAAGGCGGCGCCGCCCTCGAAGACGACGAAGTGGTGGAGGTAGTAGTTGGCCGAGACGCGCAGGCCGCGGTCGCTGCGGCCTGCGTCGAAGTTGGCCCGGTAGCCGCCCAGCGTGGTGACGAACTGCCGCGACGCGCCCCACTTGCGCGAGACCGAGGCGTCGAGGCGGTTGCGCGCCCAGTTCGGGCCACCCCAGCCGTGGCTCAGCGTGCCGCTGGCGAACCAGTCCGCGTCGAGGTTCCGGGTCGCCCCGACGGCGGCAATGCCGCCATTGGCATCGAACTTCCGCTCGGACAGCAGCTCGGCGTTGAGCACCGTGTCCTGGCCGAGCGCCCAGTTGCTGCGCAGGTTGGTCGCATGGCCGCCGGGCAGGTTGGCGCTGTAGCGGCTTTGCTGCTGCGTCAGCTCGATCTGGCCGTGGCGTCTGGCCGCAGGCGCGGGTGCCGGTGCGGGGGTGGCTTCCTCGGCGAGCACCTGTGCCCGTGCCGTCCCGGCCAGTCCCACCAGCAGCAGGAGCCCGAGCTGCATGGGTGTGTGGTGTTGAACCCTGTGTGTGGTCATCTCAGACCTTCAGGTCGTGCTGCAGCACATCGGCGATCTGCTGCGCCGTGGTGCCGTCGCCGAACGGGTTGACGGCATCGCGCATGTGCTGCAGCGCCGCGGCGTCCTGCAGCAGGTGCGACACGGTCTGCACGATGCGCTGGCGGTCGGTGCCGACGATGATGCCTGCGCCGGCATCGATCAGCTCGGGCCGTTCCGTCGTGTTGCGCAGGACCAGCACCGGGCAGGACAGCGCCGCGCCTTCCTCCTGGATGCCGCCCGAGTCGGTCAGTGCCAGCACGCTGTGGTGCAGGCACCAGAGCAGTGCCGGGTATTCCAGCGGCGCGCACAGCGTCAGGCGGCCTTCCAGCCGGCGCGCCTTCTCGCCCAGTGCGGCCTGGACCGCGTCGCTCACCGCCGGGTTGCCATGCACCGGCCAGACCACGGCCAGATCCGGATGTGCATCGAGCAGGTCTGCCACCGCACGGGCGATGTTGCCGATGCCTTCGCCCCAGTTCTCGCGGCGGTGGGCGGTGACGGTGACCAGGCGCCAGTGGCGGTGTGCCACGCCTTCGCGCAGCAGATCCAGTTCCGCGGGCAGGACGGTGCGGCCCTGGTGGATCAGGGCTTCCACCCGCGCCGTGCCGGCCAGCGCAGCGTCGACGGCGGTGTTGCCGACGGTGTGGATGCCGGGCGGGCGCACGCCTTCGTTGCGCAGGTTGGTCGCCGCCTTGGCCGTCGGCGCGAAATGCCAGTGCGCCATGCGGGCGGTCAGCTCGCGGTTCATTTCCTCGGGAAAGGGTTCGCGGTGGTTGAAGGTCCGCAGGCCGGCTTCGACGTGGCCGATCGGCACGCCCTGGTAGAACGCGGCCTGCGCCGAGGCCAGCGTGCTGGTGGTGTCGCCGTGGACCAGCACGGCCCGTGGCTGCACCTGCTCGAACACCGTGGACAGGCCTTCCAGCAGCAAGGCGTTCAGATGGGAGAGCTGGCCATTGCGGCGCTCCAGCGTGACCTCGTGCTCGGGTTCGATGCCGAAGAACTCGTAGAGCGGCTGCGCCATCTCGCGGTGCTGGCCGGTGTGGACCCAGGCCACGGGCAGACCGCGGCGGCGCAGTTCGCTGTGGACGGGCGCCATCTTGATGATCTCAGGACGGGTGCCGACGGAGATGAGAATGGGTCGTTGCATGACAGGGGACTGGGGTGTCGGTCGTGAAGTGGGTGGTCAGGAGGGCGCTCTGGCGCCGCGTGGTTCCAGGGGCAGGTGCAGCCGCAGTCCCGTGCCGGAGCCGGCCACCACGCGCCACTGGCCATCGACCTCGTCGATGGCCGCCTGGCCGCTGGTGACGGTTGGCTGGGCGTAGCGGCTGCGCGGCAGCAGCCAGGTCATGCCGTCGAGCGACTGGGGGTGGTGGGCTTCGAGCTGCTGGCTGGGCAGGCTGGCGCTCTGGCTGGAGTCGGCGAGCGTCCAGCGGGTGCGCAGGCGCTGGTTGGCAAAGTCGCTGTACCGGGCCATCGTCATCCAGCGCAGGCGGCCCTGGTCGGCGAGTTCCTTGCCGTTCTCGAGCCAGCGCTGGAAGGCCTGCGGGTACATCACCAGCCCGATGGGGTGGAAATACACCAGCCGCAGCGTGCGGTGGTCGGCACAGAAGCGGTTCACGTCGGTCAGCCAGGCGGCCACTTCGGCCTCCGGCAGCTGGTCGGCCTTGGCTTCCTCGAACGAGGCGTAGACGCCGAAGTTCAGCACCGGGTAGGACCAGATGTCCGGCAGCGGCCGCACACCGTCCTGGTAGCTGCGGGTCGGCGGCATGCCGGTGTTGCCGGTGAAGTAGTAGGAGCGGATGTCGCGCTTGCGCAGCCAGGCGGTGGTCCAGGCCGGGTGGTTGCCCACGGGCGCCGAGTATTCGCGTACCGGCCGGCCGCCGATTTCCAGCAGCAGCGCCGAGTTGCGCTCGATCAGCGAGGCGACCACCTCGCGGTCGAGCTTGTCGGCCCGCGAGCCGAACCAGTTGTGGATCCAGCCGCCGTGGCTGCCGATCTCGTGGCCTGCGGCACCCAGGCGGCGCACCCAGTCCTGCGCCTGCGGGTTGTTGCTCAGGTCCATGCCCTTGCCGTCGCCTTCCTCGTTGACATCGGGGCCGGCGGTGAAATGGATGGAGTAGGGACCCTGCTTGAATGCGCCCATCTCGGCGGCCCGCTCCAGCGCCGGGAGCGCCTTGCGGTCATCGATGTGCCAGTTCATCACCACGGCGCCGCGGCCCTGCGGCATCGGCGAGAGCTGCGGTGCGCCCACCACCCGCTCGGCGAAGTACTGCAGGAAGCTGTGCAGCAGCAGCCCGTCCGTGCGCACCTTCAGCTGCGTCAGCGGCAGGTTGACGAACAGCACCTGCCCGGCGCCGAAGCGGTGGAGTCCGGCCAGCAGGCTGCCGTCGGCGGTGGTCATCAGCCGCGTGCCGTCGTAGCGGCCGCGGGTGACGAAGGTCGGGTACTTCAGCTCGCCGTAGACGTAACCGGCGATGGACAGCGGCTCGTCCGGTCCTGGAGCGGTCTGCGCGCTGGTCTGCGGACGACCGTCGGCACCGCGCACCAGCTTGCCGGGTGGAATGCCCAGTGCCTGCACCTGCTCCGGCAGCACCCAGGCCGGTGTGTCGCGCAGCATCCCGGTCTTCAGCTCGCCATACAGCCCGTACTGCACACCCGCCAGATCCGACAGCCGCGCGTGTTCCTCGCGGTAACGCCCGTCGATGTCCGACAGGCCGGCGTCATGCACCAGCATCAGCGTGTCACCAGCCCGCACCCGCTCGCGCAGGTGGTCGATCAGCACATCGCTCATGCGGCGGTGCAGGGTGTCCGGCAGGATGAAGGCGGTGCCCTGCGCCTGGCGACCGGAGCGCATCAGCTGCGAGGCGGTCCGGGTGTCGAGGTGGATGCCGAGCTCTTCGGCGGCGTCCTGCCAGGCCTGCACCTGGACGGGGTCGTGCAGATCGGCGTCGGGCAGCAGCAGGACGATCTGCTGCACGTTGTCCGGCAGCCGGTCGCCGCGGGCCTGCCACCAGGTGCCGGCTGCAGCGCCGATGAGCACCAGCGCCATCAGCAGTCGGCGCCAGGGCCAGGCCGCGAGGCGGGCGAAGACGCTGGCATTCATGCGGCTGCCCTCCCCGGCAGCGCGGGCAGTGGTGGCAGTTCGGCAAGGTGTTCGTCCAGATCGACTTCGGCGCCGATCTGCAACGCACCTGTCGCGTCGCCGCTGGCACCAGCCCAGACGGTGCCGTGCACGACCACGCCGAGCGCGATCTCGATGCGGGGTGCGCAGACCGTGGCATGCCGCTCCGGCGTGCCGATGGTGCAGCCCGGGCCGAGCACGACTGCGGTTTCCGACATCACCGAGCCGCCCACCGTGCTGCCCGCACCGACCAGGACATCGCCTTGCGCGACCACGCTGCCATCGACCCGCACACCGGCGCCGAGTCCCAGATCGCCATAGGCCTTCAGGCTGCCGCGCGCATGGCAGCGCGCGCCCAGTTCCAGGTCGCCCTGGCAGACCAGATCCCCACCCCACTGCCGCAGCGGCGGGATCTTCAGATCCGCGTTCGCCAGGCCGCGACCGGAGACGCTGTTCCAGCGCACCGCAGCGCCGAGGCCGGATTCGTCCATCGGGTCCAGGTCCTCGTCCTGCGGGCCACCCATGGCGAGCAGGCGCTGGCCGGACCAGACCGTGCCATGCACCACGACCCCCTTGCCGATCTCGACCCGCGGCGCGCGCACGGTCGCATGCGCACCGGGTACGCCGATCACGCAGCCCGCACCGAGCACGACCAGCGTTTCGGACACGATCGATGAGCGCACCTCCGTGCCTGCCGCCAGATAGATTTCTCCCGGCGCCATCAACCCACCCTGGATGCGGCAGCCGGCGCCCACGTTCAGCGAGCCGGCGCGGAGGCTGCCTTCTGCCTCGCAGCCTTCGCCGATCGAGAGGTGGCTATCGGCGATCAGGTCACCACGCCAGCGCCGCGACGGTGGCACATGCAGCAGACCCGGCACCCTGCCGGTGCCGGTGACCGCGTCCCACAGCACGCCTTCCGACGAGCCGATCGACCAGCGGCCATCCGGCGGAATGATCCAGTCCGCCGGCACCTGACCGGTGAACCGGATGGCGGGTGCGTGCAGCAGCGAGAAGCTCACCTCGCGCCCGATCATCAGCACCTGCGAGGCGCTGATGCGGGCGGGCAGCTGGCAGTGGTCGCCGATGGCCATGCTGCGGGCGTGGGCCCAGCGGATGATCCGGCTGCGCGGCGACAGGGACAGCTGTGCCTCGCTCAGCAGTGCCCGATAGGTGTGACCGGCGGCGGACCGCATGGCACCCCGCGCGGACATCTCGGCCAGGCAGTGCAGCCGCTCGGGCAGCATGCAGTCGCCGTCGGTGTGCCAGATGCGCCGGGTGCGGCCAGAGCGGATTTCCTGGTCGTTCAGCGGCCAGGGCGCGTGGATGGCACTGGCCGGCAGGTGGACCAGCGGCACGCCGCCCAGTTCGATCTGGCCTTTCTCCAGCGCCGGCCCGATCAGGCCCGAAAAGCGCCGGGCCAGATACTCGGGCTCCAGCGCGTCGGTTTCGTCGATGGGCAGCGGCGTCACGTCGGTTGGCTTGCGCCATTCGCGGAAGGCCGGCACCAGCGGCAGCAGCACGGTGAGCAGCATCAGCACGATCAGCAGCAGGGTGACCCTCATGCCTGGGCTCCCGGTTTCGGCGCCGCGGTGCGGTACCGGATGGTCTTGTCCCACTGGAATTTGGGCGCACCGATGCGGTCGAGCACCATCTGCTCCAGCGCGCCACGGGCGATGGCGACCGCACTGACGATGAAGCCCAGCCAGTTGAACGCCAGCAGCCGGATGCGGTTGTGCGAGCGGTCCATGTGGGTGGCCGCCGCGATCTCGAAGAATGCGGCGAAGTTGCCCAGGGCACCGTGGCTCATGAACGCCATCAGCAGCAGCGCCGGGGCGATCCACTGCACCGACACCGTGAAGTACAGCAGCAGGCTCACCACCCAGCCGATGATCAGCACCGGCGCCATGATGTAGACGCCCAGCAGCAGCGCGCCGTCGATGCGCTCGCGCCAGCTCAGGTCCGACTGGCGCAGCAGCGCGGTGGTGTGGCGCCACATGGCCTGGTTGTGGCCCTTGGCCCAGCGCTTGATCTGGCGGGTGCGCACGGACCAGTTCTGCGGCACCTCCTCGTAGCACTCGGCGCGGTTCTGGTAGATGGTCTTCCAGCTGCCGAGCAGCAGGCGGTAGGTCAGGTCGGTGTCCTCGGCCAGCACGTCGTCGTGCCAGCCGCCGACGGCATGCAGCGCGGACAACCGGATGCCGCCCACCGTGCCGCCGTACTGGGGCACCAGACCCAGGTTCATGCGTGCCTGCTGGTCGACCTGGTAGCCGCCGGAGCGTTCCAGGTCGAGCAGGCGGGTCAGCAGGTTCGCGCCGCAGTTCTGCGGCACGACCCGGCCCATCACCGCACCCACCTCCGGGTCGAAGAACGGCGCCATCAGCCGGCGGATCAGCCCGCGCGAGGGCAGGTAGTCGGCATCGAAGACGATGATGAAGTCGGTGTCCACCGTCTCCGTCGCGTCCTTCAGGGCCGCGGCCTTGCCGGGCTTGCCGTCGATGCGGTGGAAGGGTCGGATGCGCCCAGGGTAGCGGGTGACCACCTCGTCGATGATCTCCCGGGTGCGGTCCTTGGAGCGGTCATTGACCGGCACCACAAGCATGCGGTCGGCCGGGTAGTCCACGCTCATCAGGTTGACCAGACAGTCCTCGATCACCGCCTCCTCGTTGTGGGCGGCCACGAAGATCGTCACACGCGGCCAGTCGGCGCTGACGATGCTGGCGTAGGGGTGGCGCTGGTCACCGAACAGCCGGTTCAGCGAGAACCAGTAGTGGCGGAAGGTGTAGGCGGCCAGCAGCACGACGATGGCCATCATCACGACCACCAGCACCCAGGCCCAGGCGGGCCCCAGCGGGCTTTCCAGCGACATGCTCAGCATCGGTGCACGCTCTGCGGCTTGCCCCGCAGCGGCCGACAGCAACAGGCCCGTGCCGGCGGAGCCACATCGAAGCAGGGGGTGTGAATGGCGAGAGTGGGTGTGCAGCATGTGCAGTTCAGGGGGGCGCTGGAGGACGACCGGTTGTGTCTGATTGTTCTATAGGTGTCTATTTGTAAGAATAACCGGAAGTGTGTGACTTATTGTGTGATTTGCAGCCCCTCTTAAGATCTGGTTCGAGCGAATCGGGCGTCGCCTGCTCGACGAATGCATGCGCGTGCCTCTCGCGGATGGCTTGACAAATTCGGCCCCTGTGGAATGGGGTCATGACAGGCGGTCAGACTTCAGCTTTCACCGACACTGCCGATGTCCCGGTGCCGCTGGGCGTAGACGAGGAAGTTTTTGACCAACAGAGCAGCCAGACAGGACGGATACGGCGTACCCGGTGATGCCCGGACGAGCCGGTGGCTTGGTCGTGGGCTGATCGCTCTGGGATGCGTGGTCACGCTGATGGCGTGGGGCATGGTGGCGGACCGCCTGGCGCACGATGCGCAGACGCGCTTCACGGCGTTCGGGGAAGCGCGGGAATTGCTGTTCGATCGCCATGTGAAGCGCCTGATCGACGTCGCCCGCAGTTTCCAGGGGCTGTTCCTGTCCAGCGAAGACGTGTCGCGCGCCGAGTTCAAGACCCACTACGACATCCTCCAGGTGCGAGAGAACCTGCCTGAAGTGGTCTCCGTGCACCTGGACCGCTGGAACGCCGCGAGTCGCCGGCTCGCGACGGACTATCGCCAGCCGGATGACGGCGGTCCGCAGGCCGATCCGGTGGTCGATGCCGACCGTGCCCAGTGGATCGAACTGGCGCGAGACAACAATGTCTGCACGCTGACGCCGCCGCATCGGCTGCCCGAGGGATTCGACGGCGTCGACATCGGCGTGCCGATCTACCGGCAGACGGGCGGGCAGGGCGACCCTGGTTCGGTCGCACGGCGTCGCCAGATGTTCCTGGGCCAAGTCAATGTGTCCATCGATCTGAGCCGGTTGATTGCCAACGTGATGCCCGAAGGGGTGACCTTGCCCTACAGGGTCAGGCTCACCGACATCGGGACGACCGAAGGCGTCGACGGACAGCAGCCACCCATCGTTCTGTATGAAGGCGGAGGCCATGACCATGCGGAGCCGCTGTCATGGATGGATCCGCTGCGCGGGCCAGCGCTGGATCGGCGCTATGTGATCGAGGTGGGGCAGCGGCTGTGGATGCTGTCCTTGCACCAGGATCCCGTCCTGTATCTGCTGCGGTCCGAGGCGCTGCTGGTGCTGTTGTCCGGTGCGCTGGGCACGCTGGTGCTGGCGATGACGCTGCGCCAGATGCAGCGCCGGGTGGACCGTTCCGCGGAAGTTGTGCGCGCCATGGACCAGCAGGCTGAATTCGACGATGCCCGCCTGCGTGGGGTGATCGACCAGAGCACCGAGGGCATCATCACGTTCGATGCCGACTGCAGCGTGCTGGCGGCCAACCCCGCTGCGCACGGCATGTTCCAGCGCCAGTCGTTGTGCGGACAGTCGCTGTTCGACCTGATCGATCCGGCTGATCGGTCCGCGTTGCGGGAGTATCTGCGTGGACTGGCCCACGCAGGCCCAGGCGCCGGAGATGTCCGCATCGAGTTGCGGGCGCTGCGTGGGGAGGTGTCCGTGTTCCAGCTGTCGCTGACCTGTCGACCGCTCGTGTCGGCTGCGCCGCGTGGCGAATGGCTGGGCATGCTGCGCGACCAGAGTGCCGGCCTGCGTGCGGCGGCGGCGATGCGCAAGTTGGCCCAGCATGATGCGCTCACCGGCCTGATCAACCGGGAGGCGTTCCAGAAGCGTCTGGCTCAAGCGCTGACCGAACTGCGTGCAGGAGCGTCTGCGGGCGACTCGGTGCCACTGGCCATGATGATCATCGACCTCGACCGGTTCAAGAAAATCAACGAGACGCTTGGGCACCTGGTCGGGGACCGCGTGCTGCTCGAGATTGCGGCGCGCCTGCGTGCTGCGCTGGACGAAGAGGCGGTGCTGGCGCGCCTGGGTGGTGATGAATTCGCCGTGCTGGTGGTCCAGCCGGATGCGCTGACCCACATCGAGGCACACGCCCGCCGCATCCTCCGGTTGATGTCTGAGCCGCTGGAGGTGGATGGCCACCGGCTGCGCGTGAGTGGCAGCATCGGCATCACCGGTGTCGGCGTCGGGGAGGACTTGGCGTGTGTCGACGGTGTCGCCCTGATGAGCCAGGCCGATTCGGCGATGTATGTCGCCAAGAACGCCGGTCGCAGCCAGCTGCATGTCCACCACCGCGAGGATCGCCAGAACTCGCCCGTGCAACTCCAGCTGGAGGTCGATCTGCACCGGGCGCTGGAGCGCAAGGAGCTGGAGCTGTACTTCCAGCCCCAGTTCGATTGCCGGACCCGCGTGCTGGTGGGTGCCGAGGCATTGCTGCGCTGGCACCACCACAGCCAGGGCATGGTGTCGCCGGCCGAGTTCATTCCCATGGCGGAAGAATCCGGGTTGATCGTGCCGATCGGCCGCTGGGTGCTGGACGAGGCCTGTCGCCATGCGCTCACCTGGCAGGAGGTGGCCGGACGGCCGCTGTCCGTGGCGGTGAACCTGGCGAGTCGGCAGATGGTGGACGACGACATCGTCAGCGCAGTGCAGGAGTCGCTGGCACGACATGCACTGCCGGCGTCCTTGCTGGAGCTGGAAATCACCGAGAGTTCCGCCGTGACCGATACCGTGCAGGCCCGCGGGTTGCTGAACCGGCTGGCCGATCTGGGCGTCGGTGTGTCGATCGATGATTTCGGGGTTGGCTACTCCAGCCTGTCCTATCTGCGCGATCTTCCGGTGCAGCGGTTCAAGATCGACCGGTCTTTCCTGATCAATGTGCCGCACGATGCAGGCAGTTCGCGGCTGGTGAGCGCGATGATTTCCATGGCCAGGAGTCTGGAAGTTGGGTTGGTTGCCGAAGGGGTCGAGACCGTGGAGCAGCTCGACTTTCTCGCCCAGCAGCAGTGCGACGTGGCGCAGGGCTTTCTGCTGGGAAAACCGGTTCCTGCCTCTGAATTCCTGAGCCGTCTTCGCAGCGAGTGGATGACTGCGTGAGCCAGTGGTGCTGGAAGCACCGCAAGTTTCCACTCCCTGAAAATGAATAAATACACAATGCAACAGGTGTGAAACCCCACGAAACAGGGGGTTACGGCCGTGAATTACTCGGTAAATGTCGGTTTCCAGGGCGCGGCAATCCCCGCATTCAAGGGGTGAGCGGATGAAAGAATGCTGCGCGATCCCGTTACGGTTGGAACCAGTGGCAAACGCTGATTTTCAATCATAAATAGCTCAAGGTCTGAGCCATGCAGCCTTGGGTCAACACGGGAACTGGTATGAACAGCAAAATGATGACGGCAATCATCGCCGCTTCGATTTCGGTGGCAGTGCAAGCCCAGACACGGCATGCAGCGACGGTCACGCTGGACGGCAACTGGTATCTGCAGGCCGGAGCGGTGGTGAACCAATCCGATGCCGGGATATTGGTCACCGGTGTCACGTATGCGATGGGTGCACAGGTGGACGGTGCCGGCGTGTGGGAGGACTACCTCAGCGACGGCCGCCATGCGGACCGACTGGCCGGCAGCAGCACCCATTATTCGACGCAGATGTGGTCCGGGCTGCAGCTGGCAAGCCAGGAGATCTGGTCCTTCGGCGGTCTGGATCTGGACCGCATCGTTCATGCATCGACCGGTGAGGTCGACAGCCAGAACCTGGATTTCAGTGGCGCATCGCTGCGCTACGCTTCTGTGCAGGTGAAGTTCAGTGACGGCTACTGCGCGCAGGCCCGTCTGGCGGAGCTGGGCTGGGATGTGACCCAGGTGCTCCACATCGGTGAAGCTGTCGCACCGGTGCCGGAGCCTGCGCCCGGACTGATGCTGACTGCCGGACTGGGCGTGGTGCTGTTCGGCCGGCGCAAGGCCGGTCGACAGGCCTGACCGGACCGCCCCGGTCGCTGGTCAGCCCGCGTTGACGGGCTCGCCCGTTCCGGCCTGTGGGGGTTGTCCATTCTCGGCCGGTGCGGATGCATCGGCATTGCCATCGTCACGGCCGGGATTGGACTTGCGGTTGCGCTTCTCTTCCGTCTTCCGCTTCTTGGCGAGTTCGCGCTGACGTTTTTCGTAGGAATAGTTGGGTGTTGCCATGGCGTGCTCCTGAGCGTGGCGTGGACGAGGCATCCCCCGCGGATCACCCGGCGCAGCCTCGGCGTCGCGATCCGTGGTCGGAACGCGGTGTCGACCGGGTGGCCGGCCTCGCGCGAGATGCCGAAAAGTGGCTCGCAGCATAAGGCATCCCCGCCGCCGCACTCCAGTGGCGCACATCGCATGGGCGCTGGTGCTTGGGCGGGATTCCCCCGATCGGTGCACCTGTTTTGTGCGATTGGCGGCGTTGCACTTGTTTTGCCGGCAATAGGCACTGTCTTGGTGCTATTTGGGGGCATTTATTTGTGATGTGTTCGCGTCAAGTCATGAAAATGACCACACTTCGGGATTACCCTTGAGTGCTTTGACACGTCCATCGAGAGCCCGCCGGCTTGACACAGCACATGACTTTCCTGACCGCTCCACGTTCTTCAGACCTTGCCACGGACAGCGCCGAGGCTGCGCCGCACATCGCAGGTGTCCATGGCTACCGCCTGGATGGTGATCAGATCACGCTCTGGGCGGAGATCGCGGGCGGCCCAGCCGAGGTGCTGCTGGCGCTGTGGGCGCAGCCCGCCGATGCCACCGACGCGGGGTCTCGCATCCTCGTTGCGCAGATCCGCTCCACGCTGCACGGTGACAGCGCCGTGCTGATCGAGGAGGAGGTTCCCGCAGCGTTGCCATCCGGGCAGGCCGACTGGCAGATGGTGCTGACACTGTCGGTGCCTGATACCGGCGGGCTGGCAGTGGAGCGGGATCTCCGCGTCTTTGCGATGACGCAATCGTTCCTGCAGCCGAAGCTGGTGGTGGAGCGTCCGCTGGTGGCCCGGTCTGTGGTTGTCGGCGTGCAGATCGACTCGGTGGCCGTCACCAATCCGCGCCCCGCGACCAACCTCAGCGGCAGCCTGTGCCTGGAGCTGTGGGCGCTGGCGCAGCCCTACGCCGGTGGGGCGTTTGCCGGGCAGTGCCTCGGCACCGTCAACGTCGGACAGCTTGGTGGCCAGACGGGCTGCGAGTGCTTGGGCGAGACCTGGTCGGCACCCGCCGATGCGGCGGCCGTGCTGGTGCTGATGCTGCGTGAATGGACGCAGGACGGCCTGCTGACGCGCGACCACCACAGGGTGACGCTGGCGGCGCAAGCGCCTGCCGCATCGGTGGTGGCGCCCTTGGCGACGCCGGTGGAGGCACGGGCTGCGGCCCCGGTTGCCACGGCAAGGCCCAAGGCCCGTCCCGCGCATCTGCTGAATGTCAATCTCGCGACCGAGGAGCAGCTCGTCGCCATCGACGGCCTCAACCGTGCGCTGGCCAAGGCGGTGGTCGCTGCGCGTCCGTTCGCGTCGATCGACGACCTGCTCGACATCAAGGGTGTCGGTGACAAGCGCCTGGCGCGGATGCGCCGTCACCTTTGCGTCTGAGGTGGTGCGGCGCCAGGTCCCGGTGGCGGGTGCCCGCCGGTTCGGAAGGTGAATTCATTTCGCGCTGGCGGTAGGGGCCTCGACCGAAGACAATCGAGGGTTGATTTCTTCACGCATCGAGAGCCCTGCCTTGGCCGCCACCCTGACTGCCCCCACCATGCCCCGCGCGCCCAAAGCCCTGAACGGCTACCGTCCGTACTGGGCCAAGCGCTTCGGGACGGCCAAGTTCCTGCCGATGAGCCGCGCCGAGATGGAGGTCCTCGGCTGGGATTCCTGCGACATCGTGCTCGTCACCGGCGATGCCTACGTCGACCATCCGAGCTTCGGCATGGCGGTGATCGGGCGGATGCTGGAGGCGCAGGGGTTCCGCGTCGGCATCATCGCCCAGCCCGACTGGCAAAGCGCCGACCCGTTCAAGGTGCTCGGCAAGCCGAACCTGTTCTTCGGCGTCACCGCCGGCAACATGGATTCGATGATCAACCGCTACACCGCGGACCGCAAGATCCGCAGCGACGACGCCTACACGCCCGGCGGCCTCGGCGGCAAGCGGCCGGACCGCAGCTCGCTGGTCTACGCGCAGCGCTGCAAGGAAGCGTGGAACGACGTGCCGATCGTGCTCGGCGGCATCGAAGCCTCGCTGCGCCGCATCGCGCACTACGACTACTGGCAGGACAAGGTGCGCCGCTCGATCCTGGTCGATGCCAAGGTCGATCTGCTGCTGTATGGCAATGCCGAGCGTGCCATCGTCGAGATCGCCCACCGCCTGGCCGCGCGCGAGCCGGTCGAGCAGATCACCGACGTCCGCGGCACCGCCTTCATGCGCCGCACCAGCGACCCGAGCGCCGAGGGCTGGTTCGAGCTGGATTCGAGCGACGTCGATCTGCCCGGGCGCATCGATTCCCACATCAATCCCTACCAGACCACCTCGGAGCAGGCCGCCGAGCAGGGCACGACCTGCGCCAAGGAGGAGGGCGGCGACACCGCTGCCGCACAAGGCGGGGTGCAGCCGATCCGCTTCATCCCGACCGCGCGCGCCACCGGCCGGCTGCAGATGCCGCCGCGCGAGCGCACCGTGATCCGCCTGCCTGCCTACGAGCAGGTCAAGAGCGACCAGGTGCTCTACGCCCACGCCAACCGCGTGCTGCACCTGGAGACCAACCCCGGCAACGCCCGTGCGCTGGTGCAGCGCCACGGCGAGCGCGACGCCTGGATCAACCCGCCGCCGATCCCGCTGACCACCGAAGAGATGGACCTGGTGTTCGACCTGCCCTACGCGCGCAGCCCGCACCCGGCTTATGCCGACGAGCAAGGCGGTCACGACGGAGCCACCAAGATTCCCGCCTGGGAAATGATCCGCTTCAGCGTGAACATCATGCGCGGCTGCTTCGGCGGCTGCACCTTCTGCTCGATCACCGAGCACGAGGGCCGCATCATCCAGAGCCGCTCCGAGGACTCGGTGATCCGCGAGATCGAGGACATCCGCGACCGCGTGAAGGGCTTCACCGGCGTCATCTCCGATCTGGGTGGCCCGACCGCGAACATGTACCGCATCGGCTGCAAGTCGCCCGAGATCGAGGCGGCCTGCCGCAAGCCGAGCTGCGTCTACCCCGGCATCTGTTCGAACTTGAACACCGACCACGATCCGCTGATCCAGATGTACCGCCGTGCCCGGGCGCTGCGTGGCGTCAAGAAGATCCTGATCGGCTCGGGGCTGCGCTATGACCTGGCGATCCGCTCGCCGGAGTACATCAAGGAGCTGGTGACGCACCACGTCGGCGGCTACCTGAAGATCGCGCCGGAGCACACCGAAGGCGGCCCGCTGTCCAAGATGATGAAGCCCGGCATCGGCACCTACGACCGCTTCAAGCAGCTCTTCGAGAAGTTCAGCGAGGAAGCCGGCAAGAAGCAGTTCCTGATCCCGTACTTCATCGCCGCCCACCCCGGCACCAGCGACGAGGACATGATGAACCTCGCCGTCTGGCTGAAGAAGAACGGCTTCCGCGCCGACCAGGTGCAGACCTTCTACCCGAGCCCGATGGCCACCGCGACCGCGATGTACCACTCCGGCTTCAACCCGCTCAAGGGCCTGAGCCGCGAGGTCGGGCGCGCCGAGAAGGTCGACATCGTGCGCGGTGACCGCCGCCGGCGGCTGCACAAGGCCTTCCTGCGCTACCACGATGCCAACAACTGGCCGCTGCTGCGCGAGGCGCTGAGCGAGATGGGCCGCGCCGACCTGATCGGCAACGGCAAGCACCACCTCATCCCGACCTACCAGCCCACGACCGACGGCAGCTACCAGAGCGCGCGGCGCAAGAACTCGACGCCGGTCGGCATCAAGACGTCGGTGGCCAAGCCGGCGGGCAAGGCCAGGATCGTGGTGCCGGGGGCTGGCCGCATCCTGACGCAGCACACGGGGCTGCCGCCGCGGGTCACCGGGTCCAAGGCAGCGCCGAAGAAGGGCCGCTGACCCGGCGCCCGGGCCGGATCAGCCCTTGACCAGTCCGGCCATCTGGAGCACGTCGAAGTGGCTGCCCTTGACGGACTTCAGCTCGGTGATGAGGCGGCTGTTGTTCCACCGGGCATCGGGGACACCGCTGAGGTAGTAGTTGCTGCCGTTGTCGGCGATGAACATGCCGTAGGTCTTCAGCGCCGTCAGGATGGCCTTGG
>NZ_JBFPGY010000346.1:0-5634 GCF_041083715.1 Sphaerotilus sp. | reverse complement strand
CGCTTCACCGGGGTGTCCCAGTGGCGCATGTTCGACATGTTGATCGCGAATTCCTTGGTGTCGGCCGGGATCTGCACGTTCTCGCTGGTCAGCACCCACGAGCCGGTCTCGCGGTCGAGCGTGAACATCGCGACGCCATCGCCCACCGTCAGCACCAGCGTGGTCTGCGGGCCGTAGACGCAGTAGCCGGCGGCCGCCTGGAACTTGCCGGGTTGCAGGAAATCCTCTTCGCTGACGCCGCGGTTGTGGCCGACCTTGCGCAGCACCGAGAAGATGGTGCCGATCGAGACGTTCACATCGATGTTGCTGGAGCCGTCGAGCGGATCGAACAGCAGCATGTACTCGCCCTGCGGATAGCGGTTGGGCACGACGTGGATGTCGTCCATTTCCTCGGAGGCCATGGCCGCGAGGTGGCCACCCCACTCGTTGGCCTCGATCAGCACCTCGTTGGAGATGATGTCGAGCTTCTTCTGGACTTCGCCCTGCACGTTCTCGCTGCCGGCCGAGCCGAGGACTTCGCCGAGCGCGCCCTTGTTGACGGCGATCGCGATGCGCTTGCAGGCGCGGGCCACCACTTCGATCAGCAGGCGGAGCTGGCCGGGAATGTGGCCGTGCTCGCGCTGCTGCTCGACGAGGTACTGGGTGAGGCTGATGCGTTTGGTCATGGAGCTGTACCGGCGTGGCGGCCGGATCGAGAGTTACAAAGGAGTTTCAGGGGGATGGCCCGATCCTAACTTCTCCAGATTTCAGTCCGCCAACGCCCGCATGACGATTTCTCGCGTATCGCCGGACAAGTCCGCCTTCCCGGCAATCCGCTCGATCGCCGCCCGCGCCTGGCTGCGGTAGGGCTCGGCCAGCGCGCGCCAGCGGTCGAGCGCCCGCGCCATGCGCGAGGCCAGCTGCGGGTTGAATCCGTCCACTTCCTGCACCTTGTCCGCCCAGAAGGCGTAGCCGGCCGCGTCGGCACGGTGGAAGGCGCCCGGGTTGAGCTGCGTCATCGTCAGCAGCAGGCTGCGTGCGCGGTTGGGGTTGCGCAGCGAGTAATCGGGGTGGCGTGCCAGGGCCTTGATCTGCTCGAAGACCTCGCCGCCATGCTCCGGCGCCGTGGCCTGCAACGCGAACCACTTGTCGATGACGAGCGCCTCGCTGCAGAACATGGCGTGGAATCGCTCCAGCGCCGCGCCAGCCAGCGACGAGCGGCCATGGACCAGCGCCGTCAGTGCGCCGAGGCGGTCGGTCATGTTGCCGGCGTCCTTGAAGCGCTGCAGCGCCTTGCCTTGCCAGAGCGGCTCGCCGCGTGCCACACCGTCGAGCACGAGCAGGGACAGCGCCAGATTGGCCAGCGCGCGCCGGCCGCAAGACACGGGATCGGGGCGGTAGCTGCCGGTCTGGCTGTGCTGCTCCCAGGCGGCGACCCAGTCGGCGTGCAGGCTGCGGGCGAGCTGCGCGCGCATCGATTCGCGTGCGGTGTGGATCTTCTGCGGATCGATCGGCTCGCCGGCTTCCGCCATGCGTTCGGCCAGATAGCCTTCGCTGGGCAGTGTCAGCACCAGTTCCTTGAATGCAGCGTCCAGCGTCGCGTCGTTCAGCACCGTGCGCAGGGCCGAGACGAAGGCCTCGTCGATCACCAAGTCGCCGCCCTGGCGGACTGCGGCCAGCAGCCGCTGCACCGCCAGCCGTTGACCGGCCTCCCAGCGGTTGAAGGCGTCGGTGTCGTGGCCCAGCAGCGTGAACAGCTCGGCCTCGCTGGCGGCCCATTCCAGGATCACCGGGGCCGAGAAGCCGCGCAGCAGCGACGGCACCGGTGCAGCGCTCAGACCGTCGAAGGTCCACGACTGCGCCATGCCGTCGAGCACCAGCACGCGGTCGGTGCCGGCGATCGGCTGGCCGGCCGCATCCAGCAGGCCCATGGCCACCGGGATCACGAAGGGCTGCTTGAGCGGCTGTCCCGGCGTGGCCGGGGTGTGCTGGCGCAGCGTGAGCGTGTAGCGGCCGGTTTCAGCGTCGAAATGGCCTTCGGCCTGCAGGCGCGGCGTGCCGGCCTGGGCGTACCAGTGCTTGAACCCATCCAGCCGCTCGGCCAGCGCGCTGCCGGGATTGGCATCGGCGATGGCCTGGGCGAAGTCGTCGCAGGTCACGGCCTGCCCGTCGTGGCGCGCGAAATACAGGTCCATGCCGCGGCGGAAACCGGCGCGACCGACCAGGGTGGCCATCATCCGCACGACCTCGGCGCCCTTCTCGTAGACGGTGGCGGTGTAGAAGTTGTCGATGGCTTGGTACTGGTCGGGGCGCACCGGGTGCGCCATCGGGCCGGCGTCCTCGGGGTACTGGCTCTGGCGCAGCTGGCGCACGTCCTCGATGCGCTTGACCGCGCGTGCCGAGGCTTCGCCCGCCATGTCCTGGCTGAACTCCTGGTCGCGGTAGACGGTCAGGCCTTCCTTCAGGCTGAGCTGGAACCAGTCGCGGCAGGTGATGCGGTTGCCGGTCCAGTTGTGGAAGTATTCGTGGCCGACGACGCTTTCGATGTTGCCGAAGTCGACATCGGTGGCGGTCGCAGGGCTGGCGAGCACGAACTTCGTGTTGAAGATGTTCAGGCCCTTGTTCTCCATCGCACCCATGTTGAAGTCGCTGACCGCGACGACCATGAAGCGCTCCAGGTCGAGCTTCAGGCCGAAGCGCGCCTCGTCCCAGGCGATCGACGCGATCAGCGAGTTCATCGCGTGCTCGGTCTTGTCCAGATCCCCGGCGCGCACGTAGACCTGCAGCGTGTGGTCCTGGCCCGAGCGGGTGCGGATCTTCTGCTCGCGGCAGACCAGATCGGCGGCCACCAGCGCGAACAGGTAGCTCGGCTTCGGGTGCGGGTCGCTCCAGACGGCGTAGTGGCGGCCCTTCGGGCACGGGCCGGATTCGACCAGGTTGCCGTTGGACAGCAGCATCGGGTACTTCTTCGCGTCCGCGCGCAGCGTGACCTTGAAGACGGCCATCACGTCCGGCCGGTCGGCGAAGTAGGTGATGCGGCGGAAGCCCTGCGCCTC
This sequence comes from Sphaerotilus sp., assembly GCF_041083715.1. GTDB lineage: Bacteria > Pseudomonadota > Gammaproteobacteria > Burkholderiales > Burkholderiaceae_C > Sphaerotilus. The sequence goes on along the minus strand of NZ_JBFPGY010000346.1, from coordinate 2,599 downwards.
GCACTGCGTGAAGAAACCGCCGCCCGAGGTGTAGAGCCCCGAGAGCTGCGTGTTCTTCTCGGGCGCACAGGTGTTGCGGATTTCCAGCGCGAACGGCTCGGCCGGCAGCTTGTCGAGCACGAGCTGGCCGCTGTCGAAGTGGAACGACACGCTCTCGCCGTTGACCAGCACGCGGGTCAGCGTGATGTCCTCGCCGTCCAGCCGCAGCGGCTGGCCAGGGCGGTCGGGGTTGGGCTCGACCTGCATCCGGCTGATGACCAGCGTCTTGGCCGGCTCCAGCTCGAAGGTCAGATCGACCGAGCGGATCCAGTGGCTCGGCGCGATGTAGTCTTCGCGCCGGGTCAGGGTGACGGTACCTTCACGCATGGCTTGTCTCTTGTTGTCTGGTGATCAGCCCAGGCTGGGCGGAAGGGTGTAATCGGTGAAGTCGGCGATCGACTGGAGCACATTGGCGTAACCAGCGAAGGCTTCAGCCGGCAGCGTGGTCGTCAGCACGACCGCTGCCATGCCACCACGGAGCGCGGCCTCGATGCCCAGCGGGGCATCCTCGAACACCAGGCACTGTGCCGGCTCGACACCCATGCGGCGCGCGGCCTCCAGGAAGATGTCCGGATGCGGCTTGCCGCGCAGGCCGTCGGCCGGGCTGGTGACCGTGTCCACCAGCGTGCCCAGCCCGAAGCGGGTGAAGGCGATGGCGATGTTCTCGGGCGGCGCGGCGGTGCAGATCGCGATCCGCAATCCACGCGCACGGCCCTGGGCGATCACCTCGCGGGCGCCGTCGATCAGCGTCAGTTCGCGCTCGGCGATCTCGCGGTAGAGCGCTTCCTTGCGGGCGGCCATCGGCTGCAGGGCGGCCTCGGCTTCCGCCGGGAACAGGTCCCGCAGGATTTCGAGGTTGGTCCGCCCCGCGGTCGCGGCGAAGAAGCCCGCCTCGTCATAGGGCAGGTCCATCTCGGCGTGCCAGAGCGCCCAGGAGCGCTCGTGCAGGGGCATGCTGTCGATCAAGGTGCCGTCCATGTCGAACAGCAAGGCGGCCAATGTCATCAAGATTCCCCTGGATGGATCGGATCACCGGGCGGTGATCACAGACCCTGTTTCAGACTCGCCTCGATGAACGCATCGAGATCGCCGTCCAGCACCTTCTGCGTCGCCGAGATTTCCACGTTGGTGCGCAGGTCCTTGATGCGGCTGTTGTCCAGCACGTACGAGCGGATCTGGTGGCCCCAGCCGACGTCGGTCTTGGTGTCTTCCAGCTTCTGCTGCTCTTCCATGCGCTTGCGCATCTCGTGGTCGTACAGGCGCGAACGCAGGCGCTTCCACGCCACATCGCGGTTGCTGTGCTGGCTGCGGCCGTCCTGGCACTGCACGACGATGCCGGTCGGGATGTGCGTCAGGCGCACCGCCGAGTCGGTCTTGTTGATGTGCTGGCCGCCCGCGCCCGAGGCCCGGAAGGTGTCCGTGCGCACGTCCGACGGGTTGATGTCGATCTCGATCGAGTCATCGACTTCCGGGTAGACGAACAGCGAGGCGAAGCTGGTGTGCCGGCCACCCGACGAATCGAACGGGCTCTTGCGGACCAGGCGGTGCACACCGGTTTCGGTGCGCAGGTGGCCGAAGGCGTAGTCGCCCTCGACCTTGATGGTCGCGCTCTTGATGCCGGCGGTGTCGCCTTCGGTGATGTCCTCGACCGTGGCGGTGAAGCCCTTGCGCTCGGCGTACTTCAGGTACTGGCGCAGCAGCATCGAGGCCCAGTCGCAGGCTTCGGTGCCACCGGCGCCGGCCTGGATGTCGATGAAGCAGTTGAGCGGGTCGGCCGGGTTGTTGAACATCCGGCGGAATTCGAGCTTCTCGACGGTGTCGCGCAGCGCGGCGGCTTCGGTCTCGATGGTGGCGAGCGAGTCGAAGTCCTGCTCGTCCTTCGTCATCTCGAAGAGTTCTGCATTGTCGGAAATCTGGCTGGTCAGGTGGTCGATCGTGCCGACGACGGTCTCCAGCGTGCGCTTTTCCTTGCCCAGCTCCTGGGCGCGCTTCGGGTCGCTCCACACCGCGGGGTTCTCCAGCGCGGCGTTGACCTCTTCCAGTCTCAGGCCTTTGCGTTCGTAGTCAAAGATACCCCCTTAGCGCGTTCGTGCGCTCGCTGAGGTCTGCCAGGGTGTTGCCGATGGCGTTGATGCGTTCGATGTCCATGGTCGCTCGATGTCCGGAAAGGCGCGATTTTGGCATGGACCCATCCCCATGGCCGGGGACGCCGCTGATCAGGCCGTGTAACCAGGCTGGCTGGCGAGGTGGCCGGCGAGGAGCGCGGCCAGCGCGTCCGGCTGGTCGTGGTGCAGCATGTGGCCGCACGGGCTCAGCAGGTGGCGCGTGAGCCGGGGCACCACCGCCAGGCGTTCCTCGAAATCCGCCCGCGGGTAGCGGTTGCCCCACCACTTGCTGACGTCCGTCTCGTCGCCTTCGACCCAGAGCACGGGAGCCGTGATGCGTGTCCAGCAGGCCAGCACCTCCTCCTTGCGGTAGAGCGCCGGGTTGACGTGCTTGTGCGCCGGATCGCCCAGGATCTCCCAGCGGCCGGCGGCGTTGCACCGGGACCAGTGCGGCG
>NZ_JBFPGY010000345.1:0-5646 GCF_041083715.1 Sphaerotilus sp. | reverse complement strand
AGCGGCGCCTGTTCGATGACCACTACCGCGTCTTCCATGATCCGCAGCACCGCACCGCACCGTCAACCGAGGCCGACTACCTCGCCAGCGAGCACGTCACCGTCGTGCACGACGCACCGCGGCGCACACTCGACGTGGACGACTGGCTGCTCGCGCAGGGCCTGCGGCGGCGTGTCGTGGCCAGCGTGCCGGCCTTTGCAGGTGTCGCCGGATTCGTGCGAGGCGGCCCCTGGCTGGTGACCGCACCCGGGCGACTGCGTGACGGCGTGCTGCGCGGACTCGCCGATGCGCCGGTGCCGGTGTCCGTGCCGATGCCGCCGCTGGCGATGTACATGGTCTGGCACCTGCGCCACCAGCAGGACCCGATGCACCGCTGGCTGCGACAGACCCTGGTCGAGGTCGCGTCACCGGCAGGGTCTCAGGCCCGCAGGTCCCAGGGCTGAACCAGCAGCTCGGACAGGTGCGCCAGCCGGCGGACCCGCCCGACGTGCTCCGGCCGCAGCGGCGCGTGCGGCAGGTAGGCGTAGACCACCATGCCCGCATTCAGTCCCGCCTCGATGCCGGCCCGGCTGTCCTCGACCACGGCGCATTCGGCCGGCGCCACGCCCATCGCTTCGGCGGCGTGCAGGAACAGCGCCGGATCGGGTTTGTAGCGGCCCAGTTCCACCGCACTGAACACGCGCGACGCCGGCACGAAGGCATCCAGCCCGGTCAGGCGCAGCAGCAGCTCGATCTTCGACCGCGGCCCGTTCGACGCCACGCAACACGGCAGACGCAGCCCGCGCAGCAAGTCGGTCGCGCCAGGAATCTCGCGCAGGTCGGTCTCGAAGCGGCGCGCCATCTCCACCCGAACCTGGCGCTCGAAATCCACCGGCAGCGGACACCCCCTGCGCTCCTCGACGATCTCCAGGCTGCGCGCCATGCTCTGGCCTTCGATGTCGCTGAACTGCAGCGTGACCGCGGGTCCGTCCGGCAGCGCGGCGATGGCATCGCGCATCGTCGCCAGCCAGATCGGCTCGCTGTCCACCAGCGTGCCATCGCAGTCGAAGATCAGCGCGCGGACCACCGGGTCGGCATTCACAGCGGTGCGCCCTTGGACGGATGCGGCATCCGTGCGGCCAGCCAGGTGCCCAGACTGCCGCACAGGCCGATGAGCGTGATGCCGGCGAAGGCGGTCAAGTCCGGCACATGGCCAAAGACGAACCAGCCGGACACGCCGGCGAACACGATCTGGAAATACAGGAACGGCGTCAGTGTCGCGACCGGCGCACGGGCGTAGGCCATGATCAGCAGCAGGTGTCCGATCGAGCCAAAGACGCACAGCAGCAGCAGCAACCCCCAGACGTGCAGACTCGGTGGCGTCTGCCAGGTCCACGGCAGCAGCAATGTCGCGGCCAGCGTCCCGACGCAACCGGTGTAGAACTGCGTCGTGGTCACGTCGTCCACCTCGGCCAGCCGCCGGGTCAGCATCTGGAACAGCGCGTTGCACAGCACCAGCAGCAGCGGCAGCAGCGTCGCCCAGTGGAACAGGTCGTGTGTCGGCCGGATGACGACCAGCGCGCCGACCAGCCCACCCAGCACCAGCAGCCACTCCAGCGGCGTGACCCGCTCGTCCAGCCGCCAGACCGCCAGCAGCGTGACGAACAGCGGCGTGAGCGTCACGACGGCGGTGAACTCGGCGATCGGCATGACCTTCAGGCTGTAGAAGGCGATCACGGTGGCCATGACCAACATCAGCCCGCGCAGCACCTGCAGGCCGGGGCGGCGGCTGTGGTGCAGCGTGCGGCGGCGCGGTGTCGTGACCGTGGCGACCGTGAGCAGCACCTGGAACAGGTAGCGGAACCAGACCACCATCACCACCGGCACCGCAGCCGCCAGCACCTTGGTCGTCGTGTCGAGCGACACGAAGAACGCCAGCGCCGCCAGCGTGCAGCCGATGGCCGCAGGTTTGCCCGAAGGGATCAGGCTCCTCACTGCAGTTCGATCCTGGCGGTCTGGATCACCTCACGCCAGCGGCGGATCTCCGCATTGAGCAGGGTATCGAGCTGGGCGGGTGTGCCGGCCTGGGCACGCACGCCGAGTTCCTGCAGCCGCTTCGTCACAGCCGGTGTGGCGAGCGCGTCCCGGGCCGCCTTGTTGATCTTCGCCACCACGTCGGCGGGTGTGCCGGCCGGCGCGGCCAGCGCGTTCCACGAGGTCACATCGTAGTGCGGGACACCGGCTTCCTGCACCGTCGGCACGTCCGGCAGCACCGGGTTGCGCCGATCGTCGGTCAACGCCAGCGCGCGCACCGCACCGCCCGTGATCTGTCCCAGCGTCGGGCCGAGGATCTCGACCGCGACATCCACGTCCCCGACCTTCAGCGCACGCAGCACATCGGGCGAGCCCTTGTAAGGCACGATCACCATGTCCAGCCCGGTACGCATCTTCAGCAACTCGGCGGCGAGGTGCTGCGTCGATCCGGCCGCGATGGTGCCGATGTTGAGCTTGCCGGGATTGGCGCGGGCGTAGGCGAGCACGTCCGGCAGTGTCCTGAAGCGCGAGCCGGCACCCACCGCCACGACCATCTCGAAAAACCCGAGCGTGGTGATGAGCGAGAAATCCCTGGTCACATCGAAGGGCAGCTTCCGGAACAGCGAGGCGCTGACCGCGTTGCCGTTGCTCATCAGCAGCAGCGTGTGGCCGTCCGGTGCAGCCCTGGCCACCGTCTGCGAGGCCACGATGCTGCCGGCGCTGGGCTTGTTGTCCACCACCATGGTCTGGCCGAGCAGCGGTCCCATGGCCTGCGCCACCGTGCGCGCGGTGATGTCGGCGATGCCCCCAGGCGCGAACGGCACCAGCAGCGTGATCGGCTTGCTCGGAAAGGTGTCGGCACGGGCCAGCAGCGGCACAGCCGATGCGGCAGCAAGCGTGGCGAGCACCTGACGGCGGTGGAGCAGCATGGTCAGAAGAACTCCTCGGTATCGATTTCGGTCTGCGTGGCCGCGTTGTAACGGGTGCCGTGCACGGTGTCCTGGTTGACCAGCGTGTCCAGCTGCTGCATCTGCGCCGGAGTCAGCATGACCCGGGCCGCACCGAGATTCTCTTCGAGATGCGCGACCGAGGTCGTGCCAGGGATCGGCAGGATGTGCGCGCCCCTGTGCAGCAGCCACGCCAGTGCAAGCTGCGCCAGCGTGCAGCCAGCCGCGCGGGCGACCTCGGCCACGCCGTCCAGCAGGCGCAGGTTCTCCGCGTAGTTCGCCGGCGCGAAACGCGGCATGGCGCGGCGGATGTCCTTGGCGTCGAAGGTCGACACATCACGCAGCGTCCCGGGCAGGAAGCCACGCGCCACCGGACTGAACGCCACGAACGCCGTGCCCAGTTCGCGGCAGGTGTCCAGCACGGCGATCTCCGGGTTGCGCGTCCACAGCGAGTACTCGGTCTGCAGCGCGGTGATCGGGAAGACCGCATGCGCCCGCCGCAGCGTCGCCGCAGACACCTCGGAGAGCCCGACCGCACGGATCTTGCCCTCGCCCACCAGCTCGCCGAGCGCGCCCACCGAGTCCTCGATCGGCACCGACTGGTCCCAGCGGTGCAGGTAGTAGAGGTCGATCACGTCGGTGCGCAGCCGCCGGAGCGCCGCCTCGCACGTGGCCTTGAGCGTGTTCGGCCGGCCGTCGATGACGCGCTTGCCATCCACCCCGGTCATGCCGCACTTGCTGGCCAGCGTGAAACGATGGCGGTGCGGCGCGAGCACGCGGCCGACGAGTTCCTCGTTGGCGCCGAAGCCGTAGAGCGCCGCGGTGTCGAAGTGCGTGACGCCCTGGTCCAGCGCCCGCAGCAGCAAGCCGGCGGCGTCATCGGGCGAAGGCGGCACGCCGTAGGCGTGGCTGAGGTTCATGCAGCCCAGGCCGATCGGGCTGACCTGGAAAGGACCAAGGAAACGGGTGGGCGACATGAAGGGCTCCTGGTTCCTGGATCAGCCCGCGTTGAGCTGCTGTTCCAGATCGTGCAGCACACGGTAGCAGGCCAGCACGCCTTCGACACTCGCATTCGGCTGCCGGCCTTCGCGGATCGCGGCGAAGAACTCGCGGTCCTGCAGCTCGATGCCGTTCATCGACACCGCCACCTGCGACACGTCGATCTTCTCTTCCTTGCCCGAGAACAGGTCATCGTAGCGGGCGATGTAGGTCGCGCTGTCACCGATGTAGCGGAAGAAGGTGCCGAGCGGGCCGTTGTTGTTGAAGGACAGGCTCAGCGTGCAGATCGCGCCGTTGGCCGCCTTCAGCTGGATGCTCATGTCCATCGCGATGCCCAGTGTCGGATGGATCGGACCCTGGATGGCGTTGGCCTTCACGATCGGACTGCCGCACTGGTAGGCGAACAGGTCGACCGTGTGCGCGGCGTGGTGCCACAGCAGGTGGTCGGTCCACGAACGCGCCTGGCCCAGCGCGTTCATGTTGGTGCGGCGGAAGAAATACGTCTGCACGTCCATCTGCTGGATGTTGAACGCACCCGCGGTGATCTGGTTGTGGACGTACTGGTGGCTGGGGTTGAAGCGGCGGGTGTGGCCGCACATCGCGACCAGACCGGATGCATTCGCCACGCGAGCGACGTCCTCTCCCTCGGCGAGCACGTCGCACAGCGGGATTTCCACCTGCACATGCTTGCCCGCCTTCAGGCACGCCAGCGTCTGCGAGGCGTGCATCTGCGTCGGCGTGCACAGGATGACAGCGTCCACCTCGGGCAGCGCCAGCGCGTCGGCGAGGTCGGTCGTGACGTGGCCGATGCCGTACTGGGCGGCGACTTCGCGGGTCTTCTCCAGGTCGCGGCTGATCAGCGAGACGACTTCCACGCCGTCGATGTTCTTGATGCCGTCGAGGTGCTTGATGCCGAAGGCGCCGGCGCCAGCCAGCGCAACGCGGATGGGGCCTTGATGCGGAGTACTCATGTCGAAAAATCCTTAAACGTTGTTCTCGAGAATGACGTGGCCCACGGCCGTGTTCGAAGCGGGCACATGGTAGAAGCGGTGCTTCAGGGTGGGCGACGGGCCGCCGTTCACGTCGGCCATCGCGCCGCGGGCGATCAGCCACATGACCAGCTCGATCCCTTCCGAGCCGGCTTCGCGCACGTAGTCGATGTGCGGCGTCGCGGCGGCGGCTTCCGGATCGGCGATCAGCTGGTCGAGCCAGGCGTTGTCCCACTCGCGGTTGATCAGCCCGGCACGCGGCCCCTGCAACTGGTGCGTCATGCCGCCCGTGCCCCAGATCTGCACGTTCAGCGGCCGGTCGTAGCTCTCCACCGCCTTGCGGATCGCCTTGCCCAGGTTGTAGCAGCGCCGACCCGACGGCACCGGGTACTGCACCACGTTGACCGCGAACGGGATCACGGGGCAAGGCCAGGCCTCGGGCTGGCCGCACATCAGCGACAGCGGCACGGTGAGGCCGTGGTCCACGTCCATCCTGTTGACGATGGTCAGGTCGAAGTCGTCCTGGATCACCGACTGCGCGATGTGCGCGGCGAGTTCCGGGTGGCCGATGACCTTGGGCACCGGGCGCGGACCCCAGCCCTCGTCGGCCGGCGTGAACTCGGCGGCACAGCCGATGGCAAACGTCGGGATCATCTCCAGACTGAATGCGGTCGCGTGGTCGTTGTAGACGAGGAAGA
>NZ_JBFPGY010000344.1:0-5652 GCF_041083715.1 Sphaerotilus sp. | reverse complement strand
GGTGAGGATGTAGGACGGTGACGTCATGGTGGACGGACTCAGGGCTGCTGGTCGAGAAACTGGGTGAACTGGTCGAGCACTTCCGGTGCGACCGAGACGTTGTGCCGGGCTTGCGGGTAGGCGCCGCCACCTCCAGCCGCCGCAGATACCCCCCGGTGGCCAGCAGCAGCGCCTCGTAGGCGACGCGCCGCTCGGCCCGCTGCGGCCCGCCGGTGAGCACGATCTCGCGGCGCACCGGGTCGATGGACTCCACCCAGGCCACGAGGTGGGTGATCTGGTCGTCGTCATAGGTCCGGGCTGCGCGCAGGGCGCAGGGCGCACCCGGCGGCGGTCTGTTCGCCCGTCAGCAGGCCCTTGGACCGCGGCGGGCGTTCATAGGGCAGGTGCGGCTCGGCGCCGATCAGCAGGATCGGTCCGCTCCAGCCGAATGCACGCAACGCCTGGGCGGCCCGGCCACCCACGTGACCGGCGCCGACGATGACCATCGCGGAAGAGGATGCTTGCATGGTGGTGCAGGTGCTGGTCGGATCCACGCAGGTCTCACACAGCTTGTGGTGGGTGCCCGTCGTGGGTGGCCATGTAGCTCTCGATTTCCGCCTCCAGCTCGGCCATGGCCTCACCACCGGCCATGAGGTCGGTGATCTCCTCTCGGGTCTTCTCGCCCTTGCGGAAATCGGCCGCCTTGGCGCCCCGGATCAGCACGGCAAAGTGATCGCCCACGGTCAGCGCATGCACCACGTTGTGGGTGATGAAGATCACCGCCACGCCTTTCTTGCGCGCCTGCAGGATGATCCGCAGCACGTGAGCGGCCTCCTTGACGCCGAGCGCAGCGGTCGGTTCGTCCAGGATCAGCACGCTGGCGCCGAAATGCACCGCCCGCGCGATGGCCAGCGCCTGGCGTTCGCCACCGGACAGGCCGCCCACCAGGCGGTTGCCGTCGTCGATGCGGGTGATGCCCAGTTGGCGCATCTCGCGCACGGCGATCTCGTTGGCGCGCTTGCGATCGAAGACTTCGAACGGCCCCCAGCGTTTGGTCGGCTCGGCCCCGACGAAGAAGGAGCGACCGATGCTCATCAGCGGGAAGGTGCCACCGAACTGGTGCACGGTGGCGATGCCATGGTCGCTGGCGTCGCGTGGGGTCTCGAACGACACCGGCTTGCCGTTCATCAGCATCGCGCCGGACGTCGGTTTGTGCACACCGGACAGGATGCGGATCAGCGTCGATTTGCCAGCACCGTTGTCTCCGAGCAGGCAGAGAATCTCGCCGGCCTTCACCTCCAGAGAAATGTCGTGCAGGACATCGACAGGGCCGAACGACTTGTTGATCCCGGTGAGCTTGAGCAGTGGCGTGGTCATTGGCGGGCCTTCCCTTTGGCGCGGGGGGTGGCGTGGGTCAACGCCATGGTGCGGAACGTGTTGTTCAGGAGCACGGCGGCCAGCAGCAGGACGCCGATGATCAGGCTGGCCCAGTTGGCATCGAAGCCGGTGTAGTAGATGCCCTGGTTCACGATCGAGAAGGTCATCGTGCCCAGCACGATGCCCAGCACCGAGCCGTAGCCGCCCGTCAGGATGACCCCGCCGATCACCACCGCGATGATCGAGTTGAAGATGAACGATTGCCCGGCCGAAACCTGGGCGCTGTTGTAGAGGATGGCCTGGCACATGCCGACAAACGCCGCGCACAGCCCGCTGCCCATGTAGAGCGCGATGTTGAGCTTGTCGGTCGGGATGCCGGCGTTGCGGGCGCTGACCTTGTCGCCGCCGAGGGCGAGGATCCAGTTGCCGTACTTCGAATGGCTCAGGATGTAGCCCACGAACAGCATGGCCGCGATCCACCACAGCAGGATCACCTCGAACTTGCCGTCGATGAAGTCACCGAAGATCATCTTCGTGACGGGATCGCTTTTCAGCGCCACGCTGGTGCTGCCCGCCACGATCACGGACAGGCCGAGCGTCAGGCCGGCGACCGCGAACAGGGTGGCCAAGGTCACGACGAAGGAAGGCAGATCCGTACGGACGATCAGGTAGCCATTGAGGAAACCGATGGCCAGTCCGAGGCCGAGCGCCGCCGCGATGCCCACCGGCATGGGCAGGCCGAAGTGCCCGGAGACGATCGCCACCATCATCGAGCTGGCCGGAATCACGCTGCCGACCGACAGATCAAGGTGTCCGGCGATCATCAGCAGCCCGACTGGCAAGGCGATGATGCCGAGTTCTGCAGCCACGTTCAGCCAGCTGGCCGCGCCGCTGGCCGTGAGGAAGGTCGCGCCGCCGAAGATCGAGAAGAACACGAAGACGGACACGAGCCCGATGAACGAGCCGGTCTCGGGTCGTCGCAGCAGGCTGCCGAGGGAGGTCCCTGGTGTGCCGCTCCGGGCTTCGGTGGCGGCCCCGGGGGCAGAGGCGGTGGTGGAATGCGAGGTCATGGAGTCACACGTGCTTTCACGGCAGGAGAACGATGGACGGGTCCGCCAGCATCGTGGCGACCGGTCCGACCCGGGGTGACCGGGCCGGACACGCCCGCGAGGTGGATCAGCGAGCGCCAGCCGCCGCACCGGCCAGGGTGGCCGCGACGTTGGAGGCGTCCACGATGCCAGGGCCGGTCAGGATCGGCGCCGACGCCACCTTCAGACCGTACTGCACATAGCTGTTGAGCATGGACACCGACAGGTAGCCCTGCAGGTAAGGCTGCTGGTCGATGCAGAACAGTTGGGTGCCGTCCTTGATGCGCTGCAGGTTGGCCGTGTCCATGTCGAAGGCTGCCAGCTTGACCTGCTTGACCACACCGGCCTGGCTGATGCCGGTGGCCGCGCTGTTGGCGTCACCGGCACTGATCGTGATCACGCCGTCGATGGTCTTGTCCTTCTGCAGGGCGGCCTTGATCGCCTGCGCCACGGCCGTCGGGTTGCCGAAGCTCGACGAAGGCAGCGGCAGTTGGGCAGACTTGCCACCGCTCTTGGCGATGCCATCGGCCACCCCCTTGCAGCGGGCTTCGGTGTTGGTGGCACCCGGCAGCGTGTTGACGCACAGCACGTTCTTGGTGGTGTGCGCGCCGAAGTATTCGCCGCCGCCGAGGCCTGCCGTGTACTCCTCGTTGCCCACATAGTTCTGGGCGCCCAGGCGCTTCACGGCGTCCATGCCCCCCGAGTTGTAGATGATCAGCGGCACGCCCGCAGCGACCACTTCCTTGAACGCCGCGTCCATCGCTTCGGGCACCCAGTCCGGGCCGACGATGGCGTCCGGCTTCTGGCTCAACGCGGTGCGGATCAGCTTGGCGGCGTCGGGGCCGAGGTTGTCGTAGTTCTGCGGGCCGAGCCAGGTCACGGAGCCGCCCGACGCCTTGACGACCAGCGCCGCGTCATCCGCGCCTTTTTTCACCTTCGACCAGAACGGATCGTCGGCCTTGCCGCCGATCACGAAAATCTTGGGGCCAGCGGCGAAGGTGCTGGTGGCGGCCGCGATGGCTGCAGCGGCAACCAGCAGTTTCAGGGGGATGTTCAGTGATGGCATTGTCGTCTCCTCGGGTGGGCCGCTCGCGCATCGCGGCCGCTATGGGTGGAAATCGCGCGTGGAAATCGTGGTCGTGGATCGGGGAGGCCCTGGCCCGCGCTACTTCGGGGTGCTGTTCATGCGGGCCAGCTTGCGTTCGTAGCGGGCCTGCATGCGGCGGTCACCGTCCTTGGAGCCGTCGTGCCAGGTGCCCAGCCAGTGATCGAGCGGGACCAGGCCGTCACCGCCGAAGTTCACCTCGAAATGCTTGTGGTGCAGATAGTGGGCGTAGGCGTGGCTGTCCATCGCCTGGCCGCCGGGCAGCTCCATCTTCTCGAAGCCGATGTGGCCGTTGACCGCACCGAAGCCGGCCATGTGCAGCTGGAACAGCGCCACGATCGGGTTGGACGGGATCACCAGGTGCCACAGCGCGACCGCGTGGTAGAGAAACGCCTCGACCGGGTGCATGCTCAGCGACGACCAGGGGCTGGGGTTCACCGAGTTGTGGTGGATGGAGTGGATCCACTTGTAGAGCCAGTTCCAATGGATGAGCCGGTGGATCACGTAGAAATGGACCTCGTGGATCGCCGGTGACACGAGCACCAGCAGGGCGAGATAGACCGGGTGCTCGGCCCAGTGCAGCCATTGCGCCGAGCCATTGGCGAAGCTCCACAGCAAAAGCACCTGCACCAGCGTCCACAGCGGGATCGAGACCAGGAAGCTGCGCAGGAAGTTGTCCAGGTTCTGGCTCTTGAACCAGAACACGTCCGACGGCTGATCTGCGGGGAACTTGTGGTGGTACTTGAACCGGTTGCCCTGCGCCCGGCGCATGTAGAGCCGCCATTCGAAGAGCCCATACCACACCAGGTTGGCCACCCAGTTGACGACCAGCAGGTAGCCCGCCCAGCCCCAGGCCAGCGTCTTCATCGTGTCGAGGCCAGGGACGATGAAGTACCACCACAGCACGGCGGTGGCCATGTGGAAAGCGTTCCAGGGCCACAGGTAGCCGGGAATCCACTTCAGCAGCTTGAGAGGCGAGGGTGGCCAGGCCCAGAACGGCGCGATCTCGCGCTGACCGTTGGGGGTCCAGTCGCCGCGTTTGTTCCGGACTCCGAATTGCGAGTCGTCCAGGGCCATTGACAGTCCTTTGATGCGTGCAGTGCGTTGCAGGTGCGGTGGGTGTGCAAATAATATGCACCCGAGTGCAGCGCACTTTATTCCGATCTTAGAAAACATGTTCTAAGTGCTTACCCGATCAGAAGTTGCCCGCAACCACCAGAGGATAAGGAGGTTTCGACCCATTGCAGCCAACGAAGCGCCTGGCAATGGCGGAGATGGTCGGACATCCATTGCGATGGAAAGAAATATTTTTCCGATCTCATTGCACCCGGATGCAACCTTTCCTACACTGCCATCCGACCTGACGAGCTGAAAGAAGAATTCACCGTGAACGCCCCCTTTGTACTGGCCGCCTGCGCCGAAATGCTGTGGAACGACCGCCCCATGTCCTGGCGCCTGAGCCGCCTGGCCGAAATGGGCTTCGAGGTTGGCGGCTGCAACTGGCCGTTGCGCGCCGCCGCCACTGTCACCGTCCAAGCCTGAACAGGAATCCAACCATGACCCGATCCAAGCGCCCGACCGTGGCCGACATGCGCGCCCTCAAGGGTGTGCGCCAGATTTCCATGCTGTACGTGACCACGCCCGAGGAGGCGGCGGCCGCCGATGCGGCCGGTGTGGACATGCTCTCCATCGAGGGGCGATTCTTCACGGCGGAGATGCGCGCAGCGGCGGGGCGCTGCTTCGTGCAGGTGGGGCTGCCATACGGGCCGTTTGGCGATCTGGTCACGGCCGAGGATTACCTGCGCGCCGCCTACAAGTCCATGGCACTTGGCGGTGACTGCGTCTACTGCGCCGCGTCACTGGACATCCAGAAGCGGCTGTGCGACGAGGCCGTTCCGGTGGTCGCCCACGTGGGCCTGATTCCCTCGCAATGCACCTGGACCGGTGGCTTCAAGGCCGTTGGCAAGACAGCACCTAGTGCGTTGGCCGTGTGGGCGCACGTCCAGCGGCTCGAAGCGATCGGCGTGTTCGGCGCCGAGCTGGAGGTGGTGCCTGACCGTGTGGGCGCCGAGATCTCGCGCCGCACCAGCATGCTCATGCTGG
>NZ_JBFPGY010000343.1:0-5659 GCF_041083715.1 Sphaerotilus sp. | reverse complement strand
GCGACACCGTGATGGACCTGTCCACCGGCCGCAACATCCACACCACCCGCGACTGGATCATCCGCAACTCGCCCGTGCCGATCGGGACCGTGCCGATCTACCAGGCGCTGGAGAAGGTCGGCGGCGTGGCCGAAGACCTCAACTGGGGCATCTTCCGCGACACGCTGATCGAGCAGGCCGAGCAGGGGGTGGACTACTTCACCATCCACGCCGGCGTGCGCCTGCCGTTCATCCACCTGACGACCAAGCGCCGCACCGGCATCGTCTCGCGCGGCGGCTCGATCCTCGCCAAGTGGATGATCACGCACCACAAGGAAAACTTCCTGTACACGCACTTCGACGAGATCTGCGAGATCATGAAGGCGTACGACGTGACGTTCTCGCTGGGCGACGGCCTGCGCCCCGGCTCGTCGGCGGACGCCAACGACGAGGCGCAGTTCGCCGAGCTGAAGACGCTGGGCGAGCTGACCAAGGTGGCGTGGAAGCACGACGTGCAGACCATGATCGAAGGCCCGGGCCACGTGCCGATGCACCTGATCCAGGCCAACATGGACGAGCAGATCAAGCACTGCGACGAGGCGCCGTTCTACACCCTCGGCCCGCTGACCATCGACATCGCGCCCGGCTACGACCACATCGCCTCGGCGATCGGTGCGGCCATGATCGGCTGGATGGGCACGGCGATGCTGTGCTACGTGACGCCCAAGGAGCACCTGGGCCTGCCGGACCGCGACGACGTGAAGCAGGGGATCATCGCCTACAAGATCGCTGCCCACGCCGCCAACAACGCCAAGGGCCACCCTGGCTCCCGCGCCCGCGACGACGCGATGAGCAAGGCGCGCTTCGAGTTCCGCTGGCGCGACCAGTTCGCGCTCGGCCTCGACCCGGAGACGGCCGAGTCCTACCACGACGAGACGCTGCCGAAGGACTCGTCGAAGGAGGCGCACTTCTGCTCGATGTGCGGCCCGAAGTTCTGCTCGATGAAGATCACGCAGGACGTGCGCGACTACGCCGACAAGCTCGGCGTGGACGAACAGGCGGCGCTGGCGCAGGGCATGGCGGAGAAATCGGCCGAGTTCAAGGCGGTGGGCGGCGAGCTGTACATCCCGATCCACAAGGCATGACGTCCGGCAAGGGGTCTGCCCGCATCGGCATCGCCGGCGCGGGGGTGCTCGGGCGGCTGCTGGCGTGGCAGCTCTCGCACGCCGGGCACCGGGTCGAGGTGTTCGATCCGGCGCCGGGGCCTGCGCCACGCAGCGACGGGCTCGGCCCGGCCGGCTTCACGGCCGCCGGGATGCTCAGCCCGCTGGCCGAGCTGGACGCGGCGGGGCCGGAGGTGGCGACGCTCGGGCTGCGCTCGGTCGTGCTGTGGGCCGAGGTCGCGCAGCGGCTGGCGGCGCTGGACGGGCAGGGCGACGCGGGGCAGTATTTCCGCCAGCACGGCAGCCTGATGCTCGCGCACGGGCCGGATCTGGGCGCAGCGCAGCGGGTGCTGTCGCGGCTGACGGCCGCGCCAGCTGGCATGCCGGCGCCGAAACGGCTGACCCGGCCGGCGCTGCTGGAGCTGGAGCCGGCGCTGTTGCCCGGCCTGCATGCATGGTGGCTCGATGGCGAGGCGCAGGTGATGCCGCAGCAGGTGCTGCCGGCGCTGTGCGCGCTCGCGCAGGGCGTGCAGTGGCACTGGGGCCGCACGGTGACGGAGACCGCCCCGGGGCAGATCGCGTTCGATGACGGCACGTCGGCCGGATTCGACCTCGTGTTCGACGTGCGTGGTCTTGGCGGCCGGTCTGCCGAGCACCCGCTGCGCGGCGTGCGCGGCGAGGTGCTCTGGCTGCACGCCCCCGGTGTGCCGCTGACGCGCCCGCTGCGGCTGCTGCACGCCCGGCACCGCGTCTACATCGTGCCGCGCCCGGACGACCACATCGTCATCGGCGCCAGCGAGATCGAGAGCGAGGACCGCTCGCCCGTGAGCCTGCGCAGCGCGGTCGAGCTGATGGCGGCGGCGCACAGCGTCCTGCCCGCACTGGCCGAAGCGCGCATCGTCCACATGGAAACCAACCTGCGCCCGGCCTTGCCCGACAACGCGCCGAAGCTGGCAGTCGAGCCGGGGCGGGTGTGGATCAACGGGCTGTTCCGCCACGGCTGGCTGCTGGCGCCGGCCTTGATCGAGCAGGCGATGGCCCAGGCCCAGGTATCGACATGACTGTTGCCGTGACCATCAATGGCGAGCCGACTGTGCTGCCCGACAGCACGACGCTGGCTGCCCTCATCGCGCAGCGCGGCCTGTCGCCCGAGGCCGTCGGCACGGCCGTCAACGGCCGCCATGTGCTGCGCGCCGCCCGCGCCGAGCGTGTGCTGCTCGACGGCGACGCAGTCACGCTGTTCCAACCGATCGTCGGAGGCTGAAATGCAACCCTCTTCCTGGACCGCCTATGGCGTCACGCTCCACAGCCGCCTGCTGCTCGGCACCGCCGGCTACCCGTCGCCCCAGGCGCTGCACGAGGCCATCGTCGCTTCCGGCACCGAGGTGGTGACGGTCGGCCTGCGCCGCGTCCAGGCTGGCGCGGGCGACAACGGCCACATCGCCGCGATCCAGTCCGCCTTGCGCGAACGCGGAGCCCGGCTGCTGCCCAACACCGCCGGCTGCCGCACCGCCCGCGAGGCCATCGAGCTGTCGCACCTGGCCCGCGAGCTGTACGGCACGCCGTGGATCAAGCTCGAAGTCGTGGGCGACGAGCAGACGCTGCAGCCCGACCCGTGGGAGCTGGTCACCGCCGCAGAGGCGCTCATCCGCGACGGCTTCGCGGTCTTCCCGTACTGCACCGATGACCTGGTGACCTGCCAGCGCCTGCTGGATGTGGGCTGCCAGGTGCTGATGCCCTGGGGCGCGCCGATCGGCTCGGGCCAGGGGCTGATCAATCCCTGGGCCCTGCGCACGCTGCGCGAACGCTGGCCGGACGTGCCGATGGTGGTGGACGCCGGCATCGGCTCGCCCGCGCACGCCGTGCAGGCGATGGAGCTGGGCTATGACGCGGTGCTGCTGAACTCGGCAGTGTCGCAGGCGCGCGAGCCGGTGTGCATGGCGGCGGCGTTTGGCGCGGCCGTGCAGGCGGGACGGCTCGGGTTCGAGGCGGGCGTCATGGCGCCGCAGGCCATGGCGGTGGCGACCACGCCGGTCGGCGGACGGCCCTTCCTGCTGTGAGCGGCGACGTGACCCGCCCGATCGTCTGGAGCATCGCCGGCAACGACAGCGGTGGTGGTGCCGGCCTGAGCGCCGATGCGCGGGCGGCTGAAGGTTGTGCGGTCCACCTCTGTCCGGTGGTCGCGTCGGTGACGGCGCAGAACTCGCTCGGCGTGCAGCGCGTCGTGCCGGTCACGCCCGAGGTGCTGGATGCGCAGCTCGCGGCGCTGGCCGCCGATCTGCGCCCGGCGGTCATCAAGACCGGCCTGATCGGCAGCGTGGACGGCGTTGTGGTGCTGGCGCGCTGGCTGGACCGGCTGGACACGGATGGCGGGCCGCGGGTGCGGCTGGTGGTCGACCCGGTGCTCGGCGCGAGCGCGGGCGGTGCGGCCTTTGCGGATGCGGCACTGATCGACGCCTACCGCACGCACCTGCTGCCCCGCGCCGACCTCATCACGCCGAACCGGCGTGAGGCGGCGCGGCTGCTGGGCGTGCCCGAGGCGATGACGCTGGTGGACGTGCCCACGCAAGCCGCCGCGTTGCGTGCGCTCGGCGCTGTCGCGGTCTGCATCACCGGCGGCGACAGCCCGGACGGCGCCGATGCGCTCGACTGGCTCGACACGCCGCACGCCCGTGGCTGGCTGGCGCTGCCGCGGCTCGACGTGCGGCACACGCACGGGACGGGCTGCACGTTCGCCACCACCGCGGCAGCGGCGATGGCACGGGGCTTCGTCAGCGCAGATGCGCTGGTGCTGGCCAAGATGGCGACGACTGCCGGGCTGGCGGTCGGCCACGCGGCGGGGCAGGGTGTCGGGCCGGTCGGCTTCGACGCCGGGTTCGTGTCGGCGGCCCGCTGGTTGCCGCGGTTGAGCTGCGACGGGGTGCCCGTGTCCGGGACCACCGCGCCGGCGCTGCCGTGGTCCTCCGGCCTGTACGCGATCGTGGATTCCGCAGACCAGGCTGCGCCGCTGCTCGCCGCGGCCGAGCCGGCGCTGTGCGCGCTGCAACTGCGCATCAAGCGGACCTCCCACGCGGCGCTGGACGACCGGGCGTTCGCAGCCGAAGTGCGTGTCCAGATCGACCGCGCGCTGGCGCAGGCGACGGCGTTGCCCGCCGCCGCAAGGCCGGTGATGGTCGTCAATGACCACCACGCGCTGGTGCTCGACGCGATCGATGCCGGCACGATCGATCCGGCGTCCGTGGCGCTGCACCTCGGGCAGGAGGACGTGCTGGCGCTTGGCGCCGATGGCCGGGCACGGCTGGCCGCCGTGCAGGTCCGCGGGCTGCGGCTGGGCCTGAGTTCGCACAGTCTGTGGGAGCTGTGCCGGGCGGCGGCGCTGGCGCCGTCGTACATCGCCTGCGGCCCGGTCTGGGCCACGACGACCAAGGACATGCCGTGGCATCCGCAAGGGCTGCACAACCTGCGCTGGTGGGCGGCGATGGCACCCGTGCCGGTGGTGGGCATTGGCGGGCTGCTGGAGATGGCGCAGGTCGAGGCGGTGGCGGGCAGCGGAGCGGCGTGTGCCTGTCTCGTGCGTGCCCTGGCCTCGCGTCTTGGCGAGTCCGAGCCGGTGTCCCGGCGTCTCGCCACCGCCGTGGCCGCCTGGAAGGCCGGCCGTGCCGCACCGCACCTCCCGGCACCGGACTGGCCGCAGCCGAGTCTGGACCCGTCGGACGCCGTCAGCGCTTGATCGACGGGGAGGGCGTGCGCGTGCTCCCCGGATGACCTGCGCACCAGGCGTGCACCTGCTCGGCCGGCATCACCTTGCCACAGGCGGTGCCCTGCGCGCCGTCGCAGCCCAGCTCGCCCAGCCAGCCAAGCGTGTCCAGGTCGTCGACGCCATCGGCGACCACCCGGGCGTTCCAGCCCCGCGCCAGCGCGAGGATCGCGCGCACGACGGCCTTGCGCTGCTCCGGCCGGGGCAGCAGGCCCAGCGCTGCGACATCGAACTTGAATTCCGCCACCGGGTCCAGGCCGGCCAGCGCCACGTGCAGGTTCAGCCCGGATCCACCGTCGTTGAGCGCCAGTGCGACGCCGGCCCGTGAAAGCGCCTCGATCACGTCGCCGCCGCGCTGCGCGATGGCGGCGGCATGGGCTTCGACCATGAAATGGCGCGCCGGCCAGCGGTGGCGATCCAGCAGGGCCAGCAGCGCAGGTGCCAGTCCCGGCTCGTCCAGCAGCCGCCCTGGCAGCGGCAGTGACAGGCGCTGCACCAGTCCCTGCTGTCGCCAGGGTTGCGCATGGCGCAGTGCGGCATCGGTGGCGGCGATCAGGTGGGCCGTCAGGTCCTTGCGGCTGGTCTGGCCGGTCGAGCCGAGTTCGGTGGGGGCGAAGTCGTCCTGGGATTGGGCGAGCCCCGTGGTCGAGATCTGCAGGCGCGAGAGGCCGCCGTTGCGCAAGTCCTGCACCGGCTGGAACGCCGAGCGCATGGCGCCGTCCATGGTCGATGCAAAACCGGAGGATGCAGGCACCGAACG
>NZ_JBFPGY010000342.1:0-18605 GCF_041083715.1 Sphaerotilus sp. | reverse complement strand
CCAGGGCAACGCGCAGGGCGTGGTCGCCAGCGGCGTGACGCTGCCGACCAGCGCCGCGCAGCGGGCCGCCGTCAAGCCTGGCCAGAAGCTCATCTACGGCCTGCGCCCCGAGGCGCTGAGCTTCGCCGACAGCGGCGTGGCCGGCGAGATCACGATGCTGGAGCCGACCGGCCCGGAAACCTACGTCAGCGTCAAGACCGCCGCAGGCCTGCTGGTCGTGCGCGCGCCGGGCAAGGTGCTGCACCAGGTCGGCGACCGGGTGCATCTGGGCTGGGGCACGCACGACGTGCACCTGTTCGATGCCGAGAGCCAGAAGCGCCTCGCCGACTGATTGAAGTAGGCGAGAAACCGGCGGCGCGCTACGATGCGCGCCGTCGGCGCTTGTGCTGCAAGCACCGCCGCACCGTTCCTGAACTTCCTCTTTCGCGTCCGCTGCCCGCCATGACCTCACGTTCGCCCTTCCCCCGACTCGTGGCCGATGTCGGCGGCACCAACGCCCGCTTCGGCTGGATCGCCGACGAAGGTGCCGCGATCGACGCGGTGCGCACTCTGCCATGCGCAGAACACGCGACACTCGCCGATGCGGTACGCGCCTATCTGGCCGGACTCGGCCGGGGCCAACCGGGCTCCATGGCCATGGGCATCGCCAACCCGATCACGGGGGACGAGGTGCGCATGACCAACCACCACTGGCAGTTCTCGATCTCGGGCCTGCAGGCTGAACTCGGGCTGCAGCGGCTGGTGGTGATCAACGATTTCACGGCGCTCGCGCTCTCGCTGCCCTCGCTGCAGCCGCACGAGTTGCGGCAGATCGGTGGTGGCGCAGCGCGGGCGCAGGCCCCGATGGCACTGATCGGGCCGGGGACCGGGCTGGGTGTGTCGGGGCTGGTGCCTGCAGGCGCGCAGTGGGTGGCGCTGGCGGGCGAAGGCGGTCACGTCACGCTGCCGGCCACCACCGAACGCGAGGCGGCGCTGATCGCGCTGCTGGGCCAGCGTTACGGCCATGCCTCGGCCGAGCGCGCCATCTGCGGCGCAGGGCTGGTGGCGCTGTACGACGCCGTGTGCACGCTCGACGGCGCCACGCCGGAAGCGCTCACCCCGGCCGATGTCACGTCACGGGCGCTGGCGGGCACCTGCGCGCGCAGCGGGGAAGCCGTGGCGCATTTCTGCGCGCTGCTGGGCAGCGTGGCGGGCAATCTGGCGCTGACACTGGGCGCACTCGGTGGGGTCTACATCGGCGGAGGCATCGTGCCACGGCTCGGCGAGGCCTTCGACCGCTCCGACTTCCGCCAGCGTTTCGAGGCCAAGGGCCGCTTCAGCGGCTATCTGGCGCAGATGCCGGTGTTCGTGATCGATGCCAGCGTGTCACCGGCCTTGCTGGGTGTGGCGCGGGCCCTCGACCAGGAACTCTGAATCCACCCATGACCTGATTCGATCCGGCCATGAAACAAAAAAGCCGCAGCAACCGCTGCGGCTTTTTCATGGGACCGTCGAACGATCAGAGCTTGTAAGTCGGCAGACCGGTGAAGTCGTAGGTTGCCGAGGGACTGTACGGCGTGACCTCCGGCTTGGCCCAGGTGTTATCGGCGTTCTTCGACAGGACCACCTTGACCGGGAAGGTCAGCTTGGTCTGCTGGATGAAGCCCGGGATGTCGCTGTAGTTGAAGGTCTTCGAATACACCTCGCCAGACTTGGCCGTCGCGATCTGCAAGGTCGCGAAGGTTTGTGCGGGCAACTGCGCACGAACCGTTGTGACAGCCACCCAGTAAGTGCCCGGCAGCAACTTCGTCTCGTCACACGAAGCGTAGTAGTGCTCCGGCCCCATGTCAGTGGCGGTCAAGCCCAGACTGTCCTTGTCCAGATAGCCAGCATAGCCCTGCTTCGAGATATCGCCGCCGCCGCCCTTGCCCGGGTCGCCAGTGGTCGAGAAGTGCACCCATTGCACATAGGACGAGCTGGTGACCGGAGGCGTCGGTTCGATGACGTGCAGATCGAAGTCGTTCTGCTTGGGCGTGCCATCGGCATTGGTGCCGATCGCAGCAGCCGGTGCCGACCACGAGAGCGTTGCCGTGAAGAAGCCCTGGTTGCTCGCGGGCGTCGGAATGGTCAAGACCGCCATGCTGGCCGTGAGTGCAGTCTTGACTGCATCCGCAGGCAGCGCCGAAAGCTCTTGGCGGGACACGGACGTATCCGTCACACCCAGCTTTGCGAAGGCCTTGTTCGCGAACAGCGTACCCTGCGAATACGACACCATCAGCAGCTTCTGGCGCTCGGTGTAGAGCGCCTGGGCACGGGCCAGCTGGCGAGCCGCCAGCGTGGTGCTGCTGCTGTCCAGTTCGGTCTGGAGGGCGGTCTTCGCCGCAGTCGCCAAGCTGGCAATCGTTGCGGGAAATGCCGAGGTGACGGCCAGGAAGCGAGAGTCCGCCGACTTGGCTGCCAGCACCGACCAGTTCTGGGTGCTGCCACCGGCCATGTCCCAGAAGTACTCCCAGTTCTGGGTGAGCGCTCCGTCGAGCAGCTTGCGGTATTCCCCTGCCAGGGCCTGGAAGCGCGACTCGGTGGCACCGCTGGTCGTTCCGGCCGTGCTGTAGAAGGTTTCGTAGCGAACTGGCTCGGCTTTGCCGGCAGCGGTCGTCGCGGTTTCAGCGGCACCCGTGTACTTGCCGTGACGCGCAATGCGCAGTGCGGCGCGCTGGGCATCGGCATCCTCGGGCATGGCGAAAGTGCCGTTGTAATACGCAACGACATAACCCCCGTCAGGCTCACAGATCGTCGATGCAGCCTGGGCAATGCCCAGTGTGCCGGCAGCCAGCAGGCCCAAGGCAGCGCCCGTCAGCGGGCGGATGAAGGTGTGGGTATTGCGGCGATCAGACACAGCCGTCTCCTTGGGGTGCGCGGGCCACGGTGTCATTGACCAGCTCGACATACGCGAGATAGGCCTTGACGCGGGCATCGGTGTTGACCGTCACACGGCGCAGGTCCGCCACGGCCTTGTAGCCGGCCTCGATCGAAGCCGATTTCTGCATGACACATTCCACGGCGTCGCTGGACGCCAGTCGCGCAGCACGCACAGCGGCGTCATCGGTCAGCGTCAGTGTCAAGACCGTCTGGTAGGCCTTGGCCAACTGGGCTGCCGCTTTTGGCAGATCGCCAGAATAGCCTTGTGTACCGATCCAGGCTGTGACGTCATCGCGCACACCATCGCCATTGGCATCGGTTCCGGCCACCGAAGTGGAACGGTCCAGCGACAGCACAGCGCCGCTGGTCTGCAGTTGGGTCATCACGGATGCAGCCGACTCCGTCGGCGCCGGTGCCGCCCCTCCACCGCCACCACCACACCCTGTCAGCACACCCAGGGCCACCAGCCCCAGGAGTCGAGTTGTCTTGTTCAGCATCGATTCCACGCAATATAAGTTTAGGTTTTGTCGCGTCGAACAGTCTCACCAGATGAGCCAGCCATGACATGCATGGGCAACTGTCCAGCGGATCCTGCTGCCCGACAAAACACATTCTCGAACCGGCGAAGAGCCAAACACACCCTCTATTCAGGTGGTCACGAATTGAACATTTCCACTATTGCCAATTAAGCGGCATTTGCATGTGTACCGGTTTCACCGCTGTGGCCGATCAGTGCCAGCAACCCCGCTTCATCGAGGATGGACAGGCCCAGCGCCTGAGCCTTTTCCAGCTTGGACCCGGCCTCGGCCCCCGCGACCACGTAGTGCGTCTTCTTCGACACCGAGCCGCTGACCTTGCCCCCTGCCGCCTCGATCAGCTCCTTGGCCTCGTCGCGCCCGAGGGTGGGCAGTGTGCCGGTCAGTACCAGTGTCAGACCAGCCAGCGGCTGCGGACCGACGTCGGGCACGCCATCGTGCTCGTCCCAGGTCAGACCGCAGGCACGCAGCTGCTCGACCACCTCGCGGTTGTGCGGCTGGTCGAAAAAGGTGCGCAGGCTCTGCGCGACCACAGGCCCCACATCGGCCACCTCGACCAGCTGCTCGACGGCGGCATCCATCAGCCGGTCAACGCTGCCGAAATGACGGGCCAGCGCCTTCGCGGTGGACTCGCCCACATGCCGGATGCCAAGGGCGTAGAGAAAGCGCCCCAGCGTCGTGTGGCGGCTCTTCTCCAGCGCATCGACCAGGTTCTGCGCACTGCGCTCGCCCATGCGGTCCAGCGCCGCCAGCTTCACCACGCCCAGCCGATACAGCTCCGGCAGCGTGCGCACGATGCCTGCATCGACGAGCTGTTCGACCACCTTGTCGCCCAGCCCCTCGATGTCCATCGCCCGCCGGCCGGCGAAATGCAGGATCGCCTGCTTGCGTTGCGCGGGGCAGAACAGGCCGCCGGTGCAGCGCCAGTCGGCCTCGCCCTCTTCGCGCACGATGTCGCTGCCGCAGACGGGGCAATGGCCACCGAGGCGCTTGTACAGGTCGAACGGCACGCCTGCATCGACCGGCCGGCGCTCCAGCACGACGCCGACCACCTCGGGGATCACGTCACCTGCCCGCCGCACGATGACGGTGTCACCCGCGCGCACGTCCTTGCGCCGCGTCTCGTCCTCGTTGTGCAGCGTGGCGTTGCTCACCGTCGTGCCACCGACGAAGACCGGCTCCAGCTTGGCCACCGGCGTGAGCTTGCCGGTGCGGCCGACCTGGATGTCGATCTCGCGCACCACCGTCATCTGCTCCTGCGCCGGGTACTTGTGCGCCACCGCCCAGCGCGGCTCACGGCTGACGAAGCCGAGTTGCTGCTGCAAGGCCAGGTCATCGACCTTGTAGACGACGCCGTCGATGTCGAAGGGCAGCTGGTCGCGCTGCACACCGACGCGCAGGTGGAACGCGGCCAGCCCGTCGGCCCCCTCCACCACCGCCCGTTCGGCGCATACCGGGAGGCTGAAGGCGTCCAGCGCGTCCAGCACACCGCTGTGCGTGGCCGGCATCGCCCAGCCCTGCACCTCGCCCAACCCATAGGCGAAGAAGCTCAGCGGACGCTCGGCTGCCAGCGCCGGGTCGTGCTGGCGCACTGCGCCGGCCGCGGCATTGCGCGGATTCACGTAGGTGCGCTCGCCCTTGTCTCCGCGGGCGATGCGCTCGCGCTGGCGTTCGTTGAGTCGGTCGAAGTCGTCGCGGCGCATGTAGACCTCGCCGCGCACCTCCAGCACCGCCGGTATCCCGCTCGGCACGTCGCGCAGCCGCAGCGGGATCTGGCCGATGGTGCGGATGTTCTGGGTGACGTCCTCGCCGCTTTCACCGTCCCCGCGGGTGGCGGCCTGCACCAGCACGCCAGCCACGTAGCGCAGGTTGATCGCCAGCCCATCGAACTTCAGCTCGCAGGCATAGCGCAGCGGTGGTGCCTCGTCGGTCAGCCCCAGCTCGCGGCGAACTCGGGCATCGAACGCCACGGCACCTGCTGGCTCCGTGTCCGTCTCGGTGCGGATGCTGAGCATCGGCACCGCATGGCGCACCGAATCGAACCCATCGAGCACCTGACCGAGCACACGCTGGGTCGGTGAATCCGGGGTGCGCAGTTCCGGATGCACGGCTTCGATGGCCTGCAGCGCCTGGAACAGGCGGTCGTACTCGGCGTCGGGAATCTCCGGCGTGTCGAGCACGTAGTAGCGGTGGGCGTGGTGGTGCAGTTGCCGGCGCAGTTCGGCAGCCTGCTCGGCCGGGGAGGCTTGTATATCGGGGCTGGACAGGAGGTCCGGCAGCGACGGGAAGAGATCGGATTGCGACATGCGCGCCAGTGTAGGCGCGCGCCTGCCGCAGGGGGAGCCTAGCTGAACAGGCGCCGCGCTGCGGGCGATCCTGCCGCCAGTTCGAACTCCGCCAGCTTGGCGTACAGGCCGTCCAGATCCTCGCGGATCAGCGCGAATGCGCCTGCGTTGAGCGGGCGACCTTCGTCGTCGTTGACATCCGCATCGAGCGCGATGGCAAGCGCCTGCCCGGAGGCACACCAGGCGTTGAACGGCTGCTCGGCCTGCGGCGTCTGCGGCACGTCGAACACCAGCGACATCTCGGAGACCCAGGACCGGTCCGGATCCTCGGCCAGCGCCGCCTGGGCATCGAACACCAGCGCCAGCACCGGCGGCGCATCGTCGCCGCGACCGGGCAGGATGAGCCGGCCGGGCACCGGCCCGCTGACGAATCCATGCCGTGCCGCATGCTGCTGGATCCAGCTCACCGGCCACTCGCCTTGGCGCGCAGTCAGTCGCATGGCCAGCTGTGCGTCATGGTGCACGGCCACCCGGTCCAGCGCACGCGCCCGGGCCACCACGTCCAGCATGTCCGGGAACTCGGCCTCTGCCGACAGCGGCTCGGCAAAGCGCTGGATGATCTGGACAAACTCCGAATACTCGATCTCGTTGACAGCACCGAGCCGGTTGGCGAGTTGCAGCCCCGCACGCAGTTCGCTGTAGGACTGTCCGGCGGCGGGCGTTTCCCATTCCTGGGTCTGGCGGTTGCAGCCCTCGATCAGGAAGGGCTTGCCACCGGCCCGGCGGGACGGCGGCCAGTGCGCCAGCACGGTCTCGCCAGACAACGACTGCTCAGGGACCAACCGGGCGACAGCGTCGATCAGGGCGTCGATGCGCGGGACCACCACAGGCCGGCGCGCCAGCACATTCAGTGCCGCAGGCACGGCCACCAGCCGCTGCTCGATGGCCTCGGCGGGCACAGCCCCCGGCACGTCTTCCAGTGGAATCGGCTCGGTCGGCACATGGTCCGAATCGAAACTCGGTTCTTGGTGGACAGGCTGCATCGCGACAGGCACCGTGGCCACGTCCGGCACACCCGGCGTCGCAGCATCCGCCGCGGAAGGCTTGGGCAGACGCGGCTTGCCTCCGACCCGGCGGGTCTGCCAAGCGCCATGCCCGACGACAGCGGCGAGCACCAGCCCACCGACGATGGCCAACCAAACTTGCAATGAATTCATCGATCCCCGGGTTCCTGGTCATGGCCTGAACAGTGTGTCGCCCACCTCACGGTAGCTCAGCCAGTGAGACTGCCGCCTCCATGTCCACCGCGACGATCCGCGACACACCCTGTTCCTGCATTGTCACGCCGATCAATTGTTCGGCCATCTCCATTGCAATTTTGTTGTGCGAAATGAAAAGAAACTGCGTACCGGACGACATTTGACGGACCAGACGGGCATATCGCTCGGTATTGGCGTCGTCGAGTGGTGCATCCACCTCATCCAGCAGGCAGAACGGCGCCGGGTTGAGCAAAAAGATCGCGAACACCAGGGCGATCGCGGTGAGCGCCTTCTCGCCGCCGGACAGCAGATGGATGGTCGAATTCTTCTTGCCGGGCGGCTGGGCCATGACCTGCACGCCGGCATCGAGAATCTCGTCACCCGTCATCACCAGCCGGGCCTGCCCGCCGCCGAACAGGCTCGGGAACATCCGCCCGAAGCCATCGTTGACCTGGTCGAAGGTGGCCTTGAGCAGGTCCCGGGTCTCCAGGTCGATCTTGTGGATCGCAGCTTCCAGCGTCTGCATGGCGTCGGTCAGGTCGGCCACCTGCGCATCCAGGAACTGCCGGCGCTCCCTGGCGGCACCGAGTTCATCCAGCGCGGCCAGATTCACGGCGCCCAGCGTGTTGATCTCGCGCTGGATGCGGTCGATCTCGCCCTGCAGCCCGTGCAGGCGCACGCCATCCTGCACGATGCCGGCGGCCAGCGCCTCCAGATCGACCGCCGCTGCCTGCAACTGCTCCAGGAACTGCGCACCCCCCAGCTGCGCGGCCTGTGCTTCGAGCTGCAGCCTCGTGATCTCGTCGCGCAGTGGCTGCAGGCTGCGCTCGTGCGTGGCGCGCTGCTCGTCGGCGCGGCGCATCTGCTGCGAGAGTTCGTCCCACGCCTGGCGGGCGGACGACAGCGCCTGCTCGCGCTCGACGCGCAGCGCCAGCGCCTCCTGCAGCCCGCCTTCGGCTGCGGCGTCGTCGAGCTCGGCGAGTTCGGCGGCGAGCTGCTCCAGCGCACGTTCATGGATGGTGCGCTGCTGCGCGGCGGTTTCCAGCCCACGCTGCAGTTCGCCGCGCCGGGCCAGCAGCGCGCGGGCGGCGAACTGCGACTCCTGCGCCGTGCGCTCCAGGCCGCGCAGCTGCTCGCGCGCATCCGCCAACCGCCGCTCGGCGCCGATCACGGCGTCTTCCAGCTCGGCGTGGCGCTCCTGCTCGGTGGCGAGCTGCAGGTCGAGCTCCTCGAAACGCGCCTCACCGGTCATGCGGCGCTCTTCGAGTTCTTCGATCTGCACATCGACCTCGGCGAGTTCGGTGTCGAGCTGGTCACGGCGGCGTGTCACCTGCTCGGCCTGCTGCGTCAGGCGCAGGACTTCGACCTGCAGCTGGTGCGCCCGCGTCTGGCTGTCGGCGGCGTCGCGGCGTGCGCCGGCCAGGCGCTGCGCTGCGTCCGTGTAAGCCGCTTCGGCGCGGACCAGCGCGCTGCGGGTCTCGTCCGCCATCAGCGCCTGGGCGCGGACCTGGGTTTCCAGGTTCTCGATCTCCTGCGCACGTGCCAGCAGGCCCGCCTGCTCCGAATCCGGCGCATGGAAACTCACCGCATAGGCGCTCACCGCATGACCGGCCGGCGTCAGGATCAGCTCGCCGTGGCTCAGCCGGCTGCGCAGCGCCAGCGCCTCCTCGACGTTGGCCGCGGTGTAGACACCCTCCAACCAGTCATTGAGCAGCGCCATCAGCCCCGGATCGCCGACGCGCAGCAGATCGGTCAGCCGCGGCAGCGTGCGGTGCGTGTTGGCGATGGCAGCGGTCGGGGGTGAATAGAAGGCGAGCTTGGCCGGGGGCGGGTCCAGGTCGAAGCCACGCACCGTTTCGATGCGCCCGACTTCCAGCGCCTGAAGCCGCTCGCGCAAGGCCGATTCGAGCGCGGTTTCCCAACCCGGCTCGATGTGGATGCGACGCCAGAGGCCCTGCAGCCCGTCCAGTCCGTGCCGCGCCAGCCAGGGCCGCAGCTTGCCTTCGGTCTGCACTTTCTCCTGCAGGGCGCGCAGGGCATCGAGCCGCGCCGTCAGTGCCGACTGGCGAGCGGACTCGCCGTTGGCCGCGTGCTGCTGGCCACGCCGCTGCTCGTCGAGCGTCGGCACCAGTTCGGAGAGTTCGTGCAGGCGCGCATCGGCGAGTTCCTGCACCTCCTGCGCCCGTGCGAGCTGGGCACGCAGGTCGTCCAGCCGATGGTCGTCGGGCGTGCCGAGCTGGCGGCGTTCGGCGGACAGGCGCTCCCGGCGCCCCTGCAGCTCCCGGCCGCGTTCGTCCAGGTGGCGCGACTGCGCGGCGAGCAGCTGGATCTGCTGCTGCACCTCGCTGGCACGGATGCGCTGCGTGGCAGCGCGCTGGCTGGCCTGGCGCAGCGTGTCCTCGACGGCAGGCAGCGCCATCGAACGCTCTTCCACCTGCGCCACGAGGATCTCGCCCTGCTCCTGCGCTGCGGCGAGCTGACCGGCCAGCGTCTCCAGCTCGGCCTCGGCGTGTTCGCGGCGCAGCGTCCACTGCTGCGTCTGCGCACTGATCTCGGCTTGCCGCTGCTGGCCGCGCTGGCGCGCATCGACGACATGGCGGATGCGCTCCTCCAGCCGGCTGACCTGCATCGAGGCTTCAGCCAGCGCGGACTGGGCAGCGTGCAACCCATCGCTGGCCTCGTAGTGTGTCTGGCGCAGCGACTCCTGCTCGGCCTCGGTCTGGCGCAGCTCGGCGAGGCGCGACTCCAGCGCATTGGTCGCGGCCAGCTCAGCCAGACGGACCCGCTCACGCTCGCTGGTGGCGTCGCGGTGCTTCAGGAACCAGAGCTGGTGCAGCTTGAGCGTGCCGTTGTCCTGCAGCGTGCGGTAGCGCAGCGCGACCTCGGCCTGCGCTTCGAGCTTGTCCAGGTTGGTGGTCAGCTCGCGCAGGATGTCGTCCACGCGGGTCAGGTTCTCGCGCGTGTCCTTCAGGCGGTGCTCGGTCTCGCGGCGGCGTTCCTTGTACTTGGACACGCCGGCCGCTTCTTCCAGGAACAGCCGCAGCTCCTCCGGCCGCGACTCGATGATCTTGCTGATCGTGCCCTGGCCGATGATGGCGTAGGCACGCGGGCCCAGACCGGTGCCGAGGAACACGTCCTGCACGTCGCGGCGGCGCACCGGCTGGTTGTTGATGTAGTAGGTACTGGTGCCGTCGCGGGTGAGCACGCGCTTGACCGCGATCTCGGCGTACTGGTTCCATGACCCACCCGCGCGGCCGGCGTCGTTGCTGAACGCGAGTTCGACGCTGGAGCGGCTGGCCGGCTTGCGGTTGCCGGAGCCGTTGAAGATCACGTCCTGCATCGACTCGCCGCGCAGCTCGCTGGCCTTCGACTCTCCCAGCACCCAGCGCACCGCATCCATGATGTTGGACTTGCCGCAGCCGTTGGGACCGACGACGCCGACGAGCTGCCCCGGCAGCTGGAAATGCGTCGGATCGGCGAAGGACTTGAAGCCCGAGAGCTTGATCGAATTCAGACGCATTGTTCAGGCATGGCGGCGATCTAAGCCTTTGATTTCAAAGGAATTTTCTGTAAATACAGGGGCAATGGACGGCGGCGATGATAGCACCGCCCCCACACCGGTCTGCCAACTTGGGCACACTGACAGACCCTCTTCACCCGACGCCTTGATGCCCGACGCCCCTGCCCTGACCCCGCGCCGTGAACGCGCCATGCTGCTGACACTGGCAGCGGTCCAATTCGTTCACATCGTCGATTTCATGGTCATGATGCCGCTCGGCCCGCAACTGACACGCATCTTCGGCATCAGCGACGCGCAGTTCGGCCTGCTGATCTCGGCCTACACGCTGGCGGGTGGCGCTTCCGGACTGGCGGCCACCACCTACATCGACCGCTTCGAGCGCCGCCGGCTGCTGCTGATGCTGTTTGCCGGGCTGGCGGTGGCGACGCTGGCGTGCGGACTGGCGCCGACGTTCACGACGCTGATGGCAGCGCGTGTGGCCGCCGGGCTGTTCGGCGGGGTGCTCGGGGCGCTGGTGCAGACCATCGTGGCCGACACCATCCCGTTCGAGCGACGCGGCGCCGCGATGGGCATCGTGATGTCGGCGTTCTCGATGGCGACCGTCGCGGGCGTGCCGGCATCGCTGTGGCTGGCGAGCCTGTACGGCTGGCACATGCCGTTCGTGGCGATCGCGAGCGTCTCGGTGCTGGTCTGGACCCTCGCGCTGCGCCAGGTGCCGACGCTGACCGGCCACCTCGGTCCGAAACAGACCGCAGAGGGCACGCTGCACCACCTGCGCGCCGTGCTGGCCGAGCGCAACCACTGGCGCGCGTTCGGACTGTCGATGCTGATGATGGCGAGCAGCTTCGCGATGATTCCCTACATCACCATCTTCACCACCACCAACCTCGGCCTGACCGCGCAGCAGGTGCCGCTGATCTACCTCATCGGCGGCGTGGCGACGCTGTTCACCGCGCGGCTGTGGGGGAGGCTGGCCGACCAGTGGGGCAAGGTGCCGACCTTCCGGCTGATCGCGCTGCTGGCGCTGGTGCCGATCCTGACGCTGCCACAGTTGGCAGGGGTGTCGCTGGTCGGCGTGCTGGTGGTGACGACGCTGTTCTTCGTGCTGGTGTCGGGCCGCATGGTGCCGGGCATGGCACTGATCACCTCGGCGGTCGAGCCGCGCCGGCGCGGCGCGTTCATGAGCCTGAACAACGCGCTGCAGTCGGCGGCAATGGGCGTGGCGTCGCTGCTCGGCGGGCTGATGATCTCGCGCGATGCACAGGGGCTGGTACACGGCTACGAGCGCACGGGGTGGCTGGCACTGGGCTGCACGGTGGCGATGGTATGGCTGGTGGGGCGGCTGCGGGTGGTGGCGGGCAACCGCGCTGCCGCCACCTGACGCAGCCGGACGGTTCAGCGCGTCTGCCGTGCCGTCGAGACCACCACATTCGGGATCGGCACGCAGCCCAGCGCACTGGAAACAAACCCCGCGATCGTCTGGCACGGCGCGCTGGTCATCGCCGACACCACGTCGGTGCCGGCCGTGATGCTGGCGAACACGGCGTAGCCCGCGTTGGTCGCGGTCTTGTCGAGGGCGCTGGCGTTGTCCTTCAGGTTGATGAAGAACTCGGACGTCGCCGAGTTGGCCGCAGTGGTGCGCGCCATCGCCACGCTCCACTGCACATTGCTCAGCCCGTTGCCGGCTTCCAGCGTGATGGCCGGATTGGTCGTCTTGTGCGTCGGCACGGTGCCCGCCACGACCGGCGACGGGTAGCCGCCGCCCTGCACGACAAAGTTGGTCTGCACCCGGTGGAACACCGTGTTGTCGTAGAAACCACTGCGCACATAGGCCAGGAAATTGGCGGTCGTGATCGGCGCCAGATCGGAGCGCAGCGTGAAGACGACATCGCCGTTGACCCCCGCGCCGTTGCTGACCGCCATCGTCACCTGCGGCAGCGGCACGGTGAAGTTCAGCGTGTGCAGCACAGCGCCGGTGTCGGTGCGGCGCAGTTCCATTGTCTGATTGCCGACCGACTGCACATCGCAGAGGTAGTGCAGGGTCGTCGCGCTGCTGGCGTACTGGGTGGCGGCGGCCGGCAGGATGGTCTTGCAGGCGGTCGAGACGGGGGTGAGGCCCTGGTCGAGCAGCTCGCCCTGGACGGTGATGTGCAGCGACTGGCCGTACACCGGCGTGTCCGCAGTGGCCGAGGTCACCCGCATCGTGGCGGGCACAGCGGGGGCGTCACTGCCACCCCCGCCGCAGCCGGCGAGCAAGGCGGTGGTCAACAGGGGCAGCGCGGCGCGCACGCTCGTGGAATACAAGGAAATGGGCATGATTCGTGGTGTTGATAGCGACCCCATGGAGGGCGATCCAGTGTATGCAGCACCCACGCAACGACCCCGCGCGCCCGAGTCAAACGACGCGAATCGCGAGAAACGTCGCGAAGTTCCGGGGCAGCGTCTGTATTTCCTAGACTGGCTGCGCATCGGTGCCTTCGGACTGCTGGTGCTCTACCACGTCGGGATGTACTACGTCCCTTGGCCATTCCACGTCAAAAGCCCGCACCCGGTGGCCGGGCTGGAGCCCTGGATGCGGCTGACCGAGCCGTGGAGGATGAGCCTGATCTTCCTCGTCTCGGGTGCCGCGACGGCGAACCTGCTGCGTGGCGGGTCTCCCGCGCGGTGGTTGCGCCGGCGGACGCGGTTCCTGTTGCTGCCGCTGCTGACGGGTGTGGTGCTGGTCGTGCCGCCGCAGACTTACTTCGAAGTGATGCAGAAGTTCGGCTATCACGACGGCTTCCTGGCCTTTCTCGGGCGGTACTTCTCTGTGCTGTCGAACAGCCGGGATTTCTGCGCAGGGGTGGGAGCCGAGGCCCGTTGTCTGGTGATGCCGACGTGGAACCACCTGTGGTTCCTGCCCTACCTGTGGTGCTACACGGTGGGGCTGTGCGGGATGGTCCGCTGCTTCCCGGCCGCGACCCGCGCGCTCGTCACCACGCTGACACGCGAGCTGCGAGGCGCCGGCTTGTTCGTGCTGCCCACGCTGTGGCTGGCGCTGTGCCGGGGCGTGCTGCAGCCGCAGTTTCCGCAGACCCACGCACTCTGGGGAGACCTGTACGCCCACGCGATGTACGGGTTCGCGTTCGGGATGGGGGCGCTGCTGATGCGGATGGAAGACGGCTGGTCCCGGTTGGCGGCGGCGCGTCGCGTTGCACTGGTCGTGGCGGCGCTGGCGTGGACTGGGCTCGTGTTCATGCCGAGACACCCATCGTCCTCGGCCTGGTTCGTCGCCCTGTTCCAGTGGTCGGCCATCACGGCCCTGCTAGGCTTGGCGGTCGCCCACTTCGACCGCGACGCCCCCATTCGGCCGATGCTCGCCGAAGCGGTCTTTCCGGTGTACCTCGTGCATCAGACGGTGATGATCGTGTTCAGTCAGGTGCTGCTTGGCTGGTCGCTGCCGGTGGGGGTGGAAGCGCTGGTCCTGCTGAGTGCCACGGGCGGGATCAGCTTCGGCGTATACCAGCTGGTGCGGCGGCAGGCGTTCTTGCGGCCGTGGTTTGGTCTGCGCAATCGGTCCCATGCCCGATAATCCCGCCCCATGAACCCGCTGCTCTCGCGCCTCCAGCCCTACCCCTTCGAGCGGCTGCGCGCCCTCGTCAAGGACGTCCGCCCGAATGCGGACTTCGCCCCGATCAGCCTCGGCATCGGTGAACCCAAGCACCCGACGCCCGAGTTCCTGAAACTGGCACTGACCTCGTCGCTCGACGGGCTGGCCGCCTACCCGGCCACCGCAGGCCTGCCAGCGCTGCGCAAGTCGTGCGCCGGCTGGGTCCAGCGCCGCTATGGCGTGGCGCTGGACGCCGACACGCAGATCCTGCCGGTCAATGGTTCACGCGAGGCGCTGTTCTCGCTGGCGCAGACCGTCATCGACCCGACACGCGACGCGGCGACCGGCGGCCCAGTCGTCGTCTGCCCGAACCCCTTCTATCAAATCTATGAAGGCGCGGCCTACCTCTCCGGCGCCACGCCCGTCTTCGCCAACAGCGACCCGGCGCGCAACTTCGCCGCCGACTGGTCGCAGATCGACCACGCCACCTGGGCGCGCACGCAGCTGCTCTACGTCTGCTCGCCAGGCAACCCGACGGGTGCCGTGGTGCCGCTGGAAGAATGGGCCGAGCTGTTCGCCCTGTCCGACCGGCACGGCTTCGTGATCGCCTCGGACGAGTGCTACTCCGAGATCTACTTCCGCGACGAGGCCCCGCTCGGCGCGCTCGAAGCGGCCAAGCAGCTCGGCCGTGATGACTTCCAGCGCCTGATCGTGCTGACCAGCCTGTCCAAGCGCTCGAACGTGCCGGGCCTGCGCTCGGGCTTCGTCGCCGGGGATGCGCAGATCCTCAAGTCCTTCCTGCTCTACCGCACCTACCACGGCAGCGCGATGAGCACGACCGTGCAGCAGGCCAGCATCACCGCCTGGGACGACGAGGCGCACGTGGTCGAGAACCGCGCGCTCTACCGCCAGAAGTTCGCCCAGGTCACGCCCGTGCTGGCCGAGGTGCTGGACGTGGCGCTGCCAGACGCCAGCTTCTACCTGTGGGCCAAGGTGCCCGAGACCGTCTTCGGTGGCAGCGACACCGCATTCACCCGGGAACTGCTGGCTCAATACAATGTCGCGGTGCTGCCCGGCAGCTACCTGGCGCGCGAGGCGCACGGCATGAATCCCGGCGCCGGCCGCGTGCGCATGGCGCTGGTGGCCGGGGTCGAGGAATGCCTCGAAGCTGCCCGCCGCATTGCCGACTTCGTGCGCGCCAACACCCGCCGCGCCGCCTGAACCCCATCCCGCCCAACCGAATCCGAGAACACGCCATGTCCGATCTCAGCCAACTCCAGCACGTCATCGAAACCGCCTGGGAAGACCGCGCCAACCTGTCCATCGCCTCGGCCCCGGCCGAAGTGCGTGACGCCGTCAACCACGTCATCGACGCGCTCGACACCGGCAAGCTGCGCGTGGCCGAGCGCCAGGGCGTGGGCCAGTGGCACGTCAACCAGTGGGCCAAGAAGGCCGTGCTGCTGAGCTTCCGCCTGAACGACAACGCGCCGATGGCCGCGGGCGACCTGAACTTCTTCGACAAGGTGCCGACCAAGTTCGCCGGCATGAGCGAGGAGCAGCTGCGCGCCACCGGCGTGCGCGTGGTGCCGCCGGCCGTCGCGCGCCGCGGCAGCTTCGTCGCCAAGGGCGCGATCCTGATGCCGTCCTACGTCAACATCGGCGCCTACGTCGATGAAGGCACGATGGTCGACACCTGGGCCGCCGTCGGTTCCTGCGCGCAGATCGGCAAGAACGTGCACCTCTCGGGCGGCGTCGGCATCGGCGGCGTGCTGGAGCCGATGCAGGCCAATCCGACCATCATCGAGGACAACTGCTTCATCGGCGCGCGCTCCGAAGTGGTCGAAGGCGTGATCGTGGAAGAAAACTCGGTGCTGTCGATGGGCGTGTACATCGGCCAGAGCACCAAGATCTATGACCGCGCCACCGGCGAAGTCACCTACGGCCGCATCCCGTCGGGCTCGGTCGTCGTCAGCGGCAACCTGCCGAGCGCCGACGGCAAGTACAGCCTGTACTGCGCCGTGATCGTCAAGCGCGTCGACGCGCAGACCCGCGCCAAGACCAGCATCAACGACCTGCTGCGCGGCTGAACGCCATCACACGACCACGCGGGGGAACGATGAGCACCAAGAACATGGAACGCATCCTGCGGCTGATGGCCGAGAAGCGGGCGTCCGACGTCTTCCTCTCGGCCAACATGCCGGTGCTCATCAAGATCCACGGCCAGATCCTGCAGCTCACGCAGGAGCCGCTGGCGCCCAACCAGCCGCGCATGCTGCTGGGCGAGGTGATCACGGCGGCGCAGATGGAAGAACTGCTGGAGACCGGCGAGCTGAACATGGGCGTCCACATCAGCGGTGTGGGCACCTTCCGGCTCTCGGGCTTCAAGCAGCGCGACTCCATCGCCGCGGTCTTCCGCTTCATGCCGACCGAGATCCCGGCGCTGGACTCGCTCAACCTGCCGGAGATGCTGAACACGCTGTGCCTGGCCAAGCGCGGGCTGGTGCTGATGGTCGGCGCCACCGGCACTGGCAAGAGCACGACGCTGGCCTCGATGCTGCAGAACCGCAACAAGCAGGTCGCCGGCCACATCCTGACGATCGAGGATCCGATCGAGTTCCTCTTCACCAACTACAAGTCGGTGGTGAACCAGCGCGAGGTCGGCCGCGATGTGCAGTCGCTGCAGATCGGCCTGAAGAACGCCATGCGCCAGGCGCCGGACTGCATCTTCATCGGCGAGATCCGCGACCGCGAGACGATGAGCGCGGCGCTGTCGTATGCGCTGTCCGGCCACCTCGTGCTCTCGACGATGCATGCCAACAACAGCCACCACGCGCTGAGCCGCATCCTGTCGTTCTACACGCCCGAATCGCGGCCGACGCTGCTGTCCGATCTCGCCGCCGGTCTGAAGGCGATCGTCTCGCAGCGGCTGCTGCGCTCGACCCAGGGCGGGCGGGTGCCGGCGGTGGAGGTGCTGCTGAACACGCAGTTCGTCTCCGAACTGATCGAGCAGGGCAATTTTTCGGGCATCAAGGAGGCCATGGACCGCCTGATGGCCGAGGGCTCGCAGACCTTCGAGCAGGACATCGCCCGTCTCGTCACCGAACACCTCGTCACCCGCGACGAGGGCATCAGCCACGCCGACTCGCCGACCAACCTGCTCTGGCGCCTGCAGAACGACATGGCCAGCGGCAAGCGCCAGCAGGAGGAGGAGAAGGAGGCCGAGCCCGGGCCATCCTTCACCGAAATCACGCTGGACGTGGTGCCCGGCCAGAACCCGAATGCGCGCGGCAGTTTCTCGCCGTCACCGGCGCCCATGCCCACCAGCACGGCAGCGCCGCCCAGTTCGGCTGCGGTCAAACCGCTGCCCTTCCTGTCCAAGAAGCGCTGACACGCGCTCGAACGCTGAACAGCCGCCTCCCGCGGCCGTCCCTGACATGCACCTGCCCACCCTCGCCCTGGTCGAGCAACTCCTGGCCCGGCCCTCCCTCACCCCGAACGACGTGGGTTGTCAGGCGCTGATCGCCGACCGCCTGCGCCCGCTCGGCTTCGAGTGCGTCGACCTGCCCTTCGGCCCGGACGATTTCCGGGTCAGCAACCTGTGGGCGATCCGCCGCGGCACCGCAGACGGCCCGACGCTGGTGCTCGCCGGCCACACGGACGTGGTGCCGACCGGCCCGCTCGACCAGTGGACCTCCGACCCCTTCGTGCCCACGCACCGCGATGGCCGCCTCTACGGCCGTGGCAGCGCCGACATGAAGACCTCGCTGGCGGCGATGGTCGTGGCGGTGGAGGAGTTCGTCGTCGCGCACCCGGACCACCGCGGCGCCATCGCCTTCCTGCTCACCAGCGACGAGGAAGGCCCGGCGCACAGCGGCACCGTCAAGGTCTGCGAGTGGCTGGTCGAGCGCGGCGAACGGCTGGACGCCTGCATCGTCGGCGAGCCGACCTCCGTGCACAGCATCGGCGACATGGTCAAGAACGGGCGGCGCGGCTCGATGTCGGGCCGGCTGACCGTGCGCGGCGTGCAGGGCCACATCGCCTATCCGCAGCTCGCGAAGAACCCGATCCACCTCGCCGCACCGGCACTGGCCGAACTCTGCGCCATCGCGTGGGACCGTGGCAACGACCACTTCCCGCCGACGAGCTGGCAGATGTCCAACCTCCATGCCGGCACGGGAGCCACCAATGTCATTCCCGGCACGATGGTCGTGGACTTCAACTTCCGCTTCTCGACCGAGTCGACGCCGGAAGACCTGCAGCAGCGGGTCCGCGCCGTGCTGGACCGCCACCACCTGGACTACCAGATCGACTGGAGCCTGAGCGGACGCCCCTTCCTGACACGCCCCGGCCCGCTGGTCGATGCACTGGCGGGGGCCATCCGCGCGGTGACCGGGCTGGAGACCGAACTCTCCACGACCGGCGGCACGTCCGACGGCCGCTTCATCGCGCAGATCTGCCCGCAGGTGGTCGAATTCGGTCCGGTGAACGCCACGATCCACCAGATCGACGAACACTGCG
>NZ_JBFPGY010000341.1:0-18639 GCF_041083715.1 Sphaerotilus sp. | reverse complement strand
GGCCTTCATCGCCAACCCGCTCACCGCGTCCATCGACGCGCTGGCGGCCGGCATCACCGCCACCAGCGCCACCTACACCGTCTCCGGCATGGACTTCATGACGCCGCCGACTCCGTCGAACCTGGCGGTGCTGAAGAACCGTGGCGCCAAGGTGATGGTCTACCACGGGGTCAGCGATCCGGTGTTCTCCTACGACGACTCGGTCACCTGGATCAAGAACCTGGCCAGCGCCAACGGCGGCGACGCCAGCAACTTCGCGCGCCTCTACGGCGTGCCGGGCATGAACCACTGCTCGGGCGGTCCCGCCACCGACCAGTTCGACATGCTCACGCCGCTGGTCCAGTGGGTCGAGCAGGGCAAGGCGCCCGACGCAGTGGTCGCCAGCGCCCGCGGCACGGGCAATGCCGGCGGCGTCAACGCGGAAGTGCCCGCGAGCTGGGCCGCCACGCGCACTCGGCCGCTGTGCGCCTACCCGAAGGTCGCGAAGTACAAGGGCAGCGGCAGCCTGGAGCTGGCCGACAGCTTCACCTGCCAGTGACCTGCCCGTGCGCGGCTGAACCCGCGTGACAGCGGGGCAGGGAGCGACATGGTTCAATCTTCGGCTGCAGCCCTCCGGAGACCCACCATGTCCTTCACCGCCCTGTACCTCACGAAGACCGACGGCGCCTTTGCGGCCCGCTTGCGCGACGACCTGACCGATGAGGAACTGGTCGTCCACACCGGTGACGCCAGTGTCGTCGTGCGCCTGGCCCACTCGACGATCAACTACAAGGACGGCCTCGCGCTGACCAACCGCAGCCCGGTCGTGCGCCAATGGCCGATGGTGCCAGGCATCGACGGCGCGGGCACGGTCGAGTTGTCCACAGACCCGCGCTGGCAGGTCGGCGACCAGGTGATCCACAACGGCTGGGGCGTTGGCGAAACGCACTGGGGTTGCCTGTCGCAGAAGGCGCGCCTGAAAGGCGACTGGCTGATCGCGCGGCCCGCCGGGTTGTCCACAGCCCAGGCGATGGCCATCGGCACGGCGGGCTACACCGCAATGCTGTGCGTGATGGCGCTGGAAGACGCGGGCGTGCGGCCGGACAGCGGCGAGATCCTCGTCACGGGCGCGAGCGGCGGGGTGGGCAGCGTGGCCGTCGCGCTGCTCGGCAGCCTCGGCTACCGGGTCGTGGCGTCCACCGGCAAGCTCGACGAGGCCGACTACCTGCGCGCCCTCGGTGCCGCCGAGGTGATCGACCGCGCCGGGTTATCCACAGCCGGCAAGCCGCTGCAGAAGGAGCGCTGGGCCGGTGTAGTCGATTCGGTCGGCTCGCACACCCTCGCCAACGCCCTGGCGCAGACGCGCTACGGCGGCGCGGTCGCGGCCTGTGGATTGGCGCAGGGCATGGACTTGTCCACCAGCGTCGCGCCCTTCATCCTGCGCGGCGTGCGGCTGCTGGGCGTGGACTCGGTGATGTGCCCGACCGGGCGCCGCCAGCAGGCCTGGGCGCGGCTGGCGACGGACCTGGACCGGGCCAAGCTCGCGTCGATGACCCGCACGATCAGGCTGGCCGAGGCCCCGCAGGGGGCTGTGGATATCTTGGCGGGGAAGATCCGCGGGCGCGTGGTGGTGGACGTCAATGCCTGAGCGGTCGCGGCGTCCGGTGCAGGCTCACTCGGTGGCGTCGGCCAGGAAACCGCGCTCTGCCGCGATCGTCGCCTCGTGGTCCATCAGCTCGGCGAACAGCGCGGGCGGAATCGTGATGGCGCCGACACCGAGCGCCAGCAGATCCAGGTACGCCTGCCGGCTGCGGATGCTCGCCACCAGCAGCCGCATCGGTGCGCCGCTGGCGGCCGCCAAGGCTTGCATCCGGCCGATCAGCGCCAGGCCATCGACGCCGGAATCGTTCAGCCGGCCGAGGTAGGGTGCGGCGTAGGCGGCGCCGAGCTGTGCGGCGAAATGCGCCTGCTCCAGCGCATAGACCGCTGTGTAGGTCACCGGCACGCCGCGGGCGGTGAGCGCCGCACCTGCCATCAGCCCGGCGCGGGTGGCCGGGATCTTCACGACGAGCTGGCCTGCGTCGAAATGCCGCAGCAGCGTGTCGGCGTCGGCCAGCATCCCATCCACGTCCGGCGAGCGCACCTGCGCCTGCACCTGCTGCGCGCCCAGCTGCAGCAGCGTGTCCAGCAGCCCCGGCAGCGCGTCCCAGGTGACCCCGGCCCGCTTGAGCAGCGTCGGGTTGGTCGTCACGCCATGCACCACCGGGTGCGGCAGGCAGGTGCGCAGCGCCGTCAGGTCGGCGCTGTCGAGGTAGAGGTGGAAGGGTGCAGTCATCCCGCCATGGTAGCGGCGGGCGGGGGGCCTACTTGCGCAGCAGCCGCTTGCGCCGGATCACGTCGATCCACACCGCGATGATCACCACCGCGCCAATCGCCATCATCTGCTTGAACTGCGAGACTTCCAGCAGGTTCATGCCGTTGCGGATCATGCCGATCAGGATCGCGCCCAGCAGGCTGCCCCACAGGCTGCCGCGCCCGCCGAACAGCGAGGTGCCGCCCAGGATCACGGCGGCGATCGCGTCCAGCTCGAACATCTGCGCCATCTTGCCGCTCGACGAATCCATGCGGCCCATCAGCACGATCGCCGCCAGCGCGCACGACAGCCCCGACACGAGGTAGACGCCCAGCTTGTACCAGCGGATGTTGATGCCGACCTGGCGCGCGCCCATCTCGTTGGAACCGATGGCGTAGACGTAGCGGCCGAGCTTGGTGCTCGACAGGATGAAGCCCATCGTGCCGTAGAAGACCGCCATCACGACGATGGGCATCGGGATGCCGAGCAGTTCGCCATTGCCGATGAAGGGAAACGGCTCGGGCAGGCCGGCCATGTCGAAACCGCCCGTGGACTCGAACGCCAGGCCGCGCCACAGCGTCAGCCCGCCCAGCGTCACGATGAACGCCGGAATGCCGACGAAGGCGACCAGATAGCCGTTGAACAGGCCCACCGCCGCGCCGATGCCGACAGCCGCCAGGATCGCCAGGTACGGGTTGATGCCCAGCTTGACCATCATGTAGCCGGCCACTGCACCGGCCAGCGCTGTCAGCGCACCGACCGCCAGATCGACCCCGCCGGTCAGGATCACGAAGGTCTGCCCCCCGGCCAGCAGCGCGATCACCGACGCCTGCACCAGGATGTTGCTCAGGTTACGGCCGCTCAGGAAAAACGGCGAGGCCACCGAGAGGAACACCCCCAGCACCAGCACGGCGACCAAGGCCCCGTACCACTCTTGTCGTGTGATGTAGCGCATGGGGGCCGCCTTCGTTACTTCTTCTTCATGAACTGGCCGACGCCGGAGTCCTTGGCGAACTGGTCCACGTTGGACGGCAGGACCAGGAAGCTGCCGGTGTCGATGCGGGCATCGACCTTCTTGCCGTTGGCGGCAGCGATGGCGGTTTCCACGCCGACGGCGCCGATCTTGGCCAGCATCTGGGCGGCGTTGGCCTGCTGCCAGCCGTCCTTCATCATGTCCAGGCCGCCGGGCGAGCCGTCGAAGCCGGCGATCTTGATCGCACCGGGCTTCAGGCCGGCCGACAGCATCGCGGCCTTGGCGCCGAGCGCGCCGCCGTCCCAGGCGCAGGCGATGACCTTGGCGTTCGGGTTGGTGCGCAGCGCGGCTTCGACGCCGTTCTGGGCCATCGTCTGGTCCCACGTCGTCGGCACATCGACGACCTTGACGTTCTTGCGCTTGGCGTTCAGGCCCTGCAGGAAGCCTTCGCGGCGCTCGCGGCCGGTGGACTGGCCCTGGTCGCCGGTCACGTAGATGACGGTGTCGCCATCGGCGACCTGGTCCGCGGCCCACGAACCCTGGACATTCGCGGCCTTGATGTTGTCGGTGGCGACGTAGCTGGTGATCTTGGCGCCGGTGATGCCGGTGTCGACCGCGATGACCGGGATGCCGGCGGCCAGGGCCTTGTTCACCGCCGGGGCGATGCCGGCGCTGTCGACCGGGGCGATGGCGATGGCGTTGACCTTGCGGGTGATCATGTCTTCCACGATCGCCAGCTGCTTGGACAGCTCGCCCTTTTCAGCGGCCAGCTCGATGAACTTGACACCGGCCTTCTTCGCTGCATCCTTGGCGCCGCCGTTGATCAGCGTCCAGCCTTCGTTGGTGTTGCCATTGGTGATGTAGGCAATGGTCTGCGCCTGCGCCGCCGACATCAGCAGGCCGGCGGTGCACATGACTGCCGCCAGACGGCCCAGGGTGCGATTGAATGACATGGCTTGTCTCCAGGAATCCAGGAATCGATGGTGGGGTGTCCAGCAGGCCCGGATCAGCGTCCGTGTCAGGGTCAACCTGTGGTGCATCGCATTGGATGCGCCTCGGCCATGTAAGTAAACCTAGGTGATTTACTAATGCAGAACCGGGGAGGCTGGTGCATCCTCCGTTCCACCTTCCCTGACTGTCAAGGACGCCTCTGCCATGGCCCTTTCCACGAACACCCCGCGGCCCGTGCTGGAGATCCGCGGTCTGACCAAGCACTACGGTGGCGTGAAGGCGCTGACGGAGGCGCAGTTCTCGCTCGCCCCCGGCGAACACGCTGCGATCGTGGGCGACAACGGCGCGGGCAAGAGCACCTTCGTGCGCCTGATCACCGGCGTGGAGCAGCCCAACAGCGGCACGATTGCGCT
This sequence comes from Sphaerotilus sp., assembly GCF_041083715.1. GTDB lineage: Bacteria > Pseudomonadota > Gammaproteobacteria > Burkholderiales > Burkholderiaceae_C > Sphaerotilus. Next base: position 13,970 of record NZ_JBFPGY010000341.1, on the reverse strand, counting down.
CGACGGCCAGGCGGTCAGTTTCGACTCTCCGCTCGATGCCCGCGAGCAGGGCATCGAAACGGTCTACCAGACGCTCGCGCTGGCCGAGGATCTGGACGTGCCGGCCAACATCTTTCTCGGACGCGAGATCACGCGGCTGTCGCTGGGGCCGCTGTCCATCCTGAACCACAAGGCGATGCGCGCCCAGTCGGTCGAGATGCTGTCCACCACGGGCGTCAAGATCCAGGATCTGAGCGAAAGCCTGCGCGGCATGTCCGGTGGCCAGCGCCAGTGCGTGGCGATCGCGCGGGCGGCCGGGTTTGCCAAGAAGCTCATCATCCTCGACGAGCCGACCGCCGCGCTGGGCGTGCAGGAAACGGCGCGTGTCGAGCAGATCATCAAGGGCCTGAAGGCACGCGGCGTTCCGCTGATCATCATCAGCCACAACCTGCGGCAGGTCTTCGATCTCGTGGACCGCATCTGGGTTTTCCGCCAAGGGCGCATCATTGCGAACCTGGAGACGCGCAACACCCACCCCGAGCAGATCGTCGGCCTCATCACCGGGGCGATCGATCCGGCCCGGCTGGTGCGGGAGTCCGTCGCCACTCCCTGAACCTGATCCCGATGCACCTGATGACCACGCCCTTCGAAGCCGACGAGCGGGCCGTACGCGGCTCCAACCACACCGGCATGCGCCAGTTCAACGAGCGCATCGTGCTGCAGGCCATCCGCCTGCACGGTGCGATCCCGAAGGCCGACCTCGCCCGACTGACGCAGCTCTCGTCGCAGACGGTCTCGGTCATCGTCAGCCGGCTGCTCGACGACGGGCTGCTCATCAAGCAGGAGCGCATCCGCGGCAAGATCGGCCAGCCCTCGGTGCCGCTCTCTCTCGACCCGGACGGCGCGATCAGCCTGGGCGTGCAGGTCGGCCGGCGCAGCCTCGAAGTGCTGGCCTGCGACTTCGTCGGCAAGGTGCGCTTTCGCCACGAATTCCACTATGCCTACCCTGATCCGGCGCAGGTGCTGCCCTGCATCCAGCAGGGGCTGGACGCGCTGCAGACCCAGCTCGGCCCCCTCTGGAGCCGCGTGGTCGGTCTCGGGCTGACCTCGCCGCTGTCGATGGACAAGTGGGCCAGCCTGCTCGGCTCGCAGGCGCACAACGCGCTGGCCGGCTGGCAGCACATGGATCTCAAGCAGGAAGTCGAGGCGCTGACCCACCTGCCGGTGAGCTTCGCCAAGGACACGACGGCCGCCTGCGTGGCCGAGCTGCTGCAGGGCCATGGCCAGAGCGTGCGCAGCTTCCTCTATGTCTTCGTGGGCACCTTCGTCGGTGGCGGCCTCGTGCTGTCGGGGCACATCGACATCGGCCACCGCGGCAACGCGGGCGCCATCGGCTCGCTGCCGGTCGGGTTGGCGGCCGTGGACGGCACGGCACCGCCGCAGCTGCTGGAGGTGGCCTCCGGCTGGCAGCTGGAGCAGGCGCTGCTGAAGGCCGGCTTCGATCCGCTGCTGGTGCAGCAGGACACCATCATGGACATGGCCTACGCCTGTTACACCGAGCCCTGGCTGGAGCAGGCCGGCCTGGCGCTGGCGATGACCGTGGCCAGCGGCGCAGCCATGCTCGACCTCGACGCCGTCATCATCGACGGCTCGCTGGCCCGTCCCCTCATCGACGCGCTGCTGCAGCGCACCCGCGAGCGGCTGGCCGCCTACAAGTTCGACGGCATGCACCAGCCGGCGCTGCTGGCCGGCCGTGTCGGCGCCCACGCCCGTGCACTCGGCGGCGCGCTGCTGCCGCTGCACACGCAGTTCTTCCCCGACAAGGACATCTTCCTCAAGCCGTCGATGGCGTGAGTGCCGGGTGGTTCGGGCTCAATGTGCGCTGGCTCGCGAAGCGCCGTGCATCCCCTGTCACCGGGTCGGTGAACGCGATTTCCCGTGCCAGCAGCCGCAGCGGCTCGCGGTAGTCCGGCTCGGCGCCCGGTGCCAGATCGGGTTGCAGCACCGGGTAGATCCGGTCACCGACGATCGGGATCCCCAGCGCGTTCAGGTGGGCCCGCAACTGGTGCTTCTGCCCGGTCTGCGGCGTCAGGCGGTAGCGGGCCAGTGCGCCGTGGCGCTCGATCAGCGCGACCCGCGTCACCGCGTTCGGTTCGCCAGGCACTTCGTGCATCTGCATGAAGGCGTCCTCGCGCTCGGCCAGCCGGCTGCTGCGCTCCAGCGGCAGCGTGGCCGCCAGGGCATCCGACCAGGGCGCCACTGCTTCGTAGACCTTGTGGATCGCCCGGTCCCGGAACATGGACTGGTACGCATGCCGCGTCTCCGGCCGGATGGAGAACAGCACGACCCCCGCCGTCTCCCGGTCCAGCCGGTGCATCGGCACCAGCGTCTCGATGCCGGTCAGCCGCTTCAGGCGCACCAGCAGCGTCTCCTGTACATAGCGGCCCTTGGGCGTCATCGGCAGGAAATGCGGCTTGTCCACAGCGAGCAGCCAGTCGTCCCGGAACAGGACCTCGGCCTCGAACGGGATGCGCGGCTCGGGCGTGTCCAGCGTGCGCCAGTACCAGAGCGTGCTGTGGACAACGCAGGGCGCACCGGGTGCGACCGGCCGGCCCTGTGCATCGAGCACCTCGCCGCGGTCCAGTCGCAGGCGCCAGTCTTCCAGCGAAACTGTGGATAACCTGTGGGCAAGATAGTCCGCCACGGTGGGCCACGGTCCCGGCGTGATGGCCACGCGGCTGGCGCCCACGCCATCGCGCATCGGTGGTGTCCAGGCAGGGCGGGCGCGGCTCATCTGCCGGTGGCGGTGTCGAGCCGGCGGGCGCGTTCGAGTCGCCAGGCCTCGCCGGGCTGCGCCGGGTCGTAGACCTGCTCGGCGGTGGTGGCCGTCTCGCGCAGTTGCGCGTCCAGCGCGATGCGGTTGTCGAACACGAAACATTCGCCGCGCCAGGTGTCGTCCGACTGGCCGGCGGTCTGTTCCAGGTAGTTCAGGATGCCGCCGTCGAGCTGGAACACCTCCAGCCCGAGTGCCTCGCGCATCCACACCCCCGTCTTCTCGCAGCGGATGCCGCCGGTGCAGTACATCGCCACCCGTTGTCCACGGGCCTTCCAGTGCGGCGCCTGGGTGCGCACCAGCTCGGCGAAGTCACGGAAGTTGTCCACACCCGGATCCACCGCGCCGCGGAACCGCCCGAGGCGCCACTCGAAGCGGTTGCGGTTGTCGAGCACCACCACGGTGTCATCGGCGAGCAGCGCCTGCCAGGCGGCCGGGCCCAGGTGCGTTGCGGTGCGCTGGGCAGGGGTTTCGTCCAGGCCGCTGACACCCTCCAGGCCGAGGGCGACGATCTCCGGCTTGACGTGGACCTTCATCCGCGCGAACGGCGCGGTCGTGCAGGGGCTGCGCTTGAAGTGCAGATCGGCGAAGGCGCCGCCGAAGACGGGATCACCAGTCAGTGCCGCCTCGAAGGCCGTCACCGCCGCGACCGGGCCGGCGACCACGCCGCTGAGCCCCTCGGTCGCGACGACGAGGCTGCCGAGCACGCCGGTGTCGCGGCTGCGCGCGCGCAGTGCCTCGGCGGTGGCGGCGGGATCGTCGAGCCGGGTGAAGCGGTAGAACGCGCTGTGGATCACTTCGGGCAGGGCACGGGCCGTCATGGCGCGGCCGACTTCGTGGGGATCACCAGATCGGCCACCACCGGCCGGTGCTCCGAGCCGCCGCGCCAGCCGACATGGGCCTCGCGCACGCCGATCTCCGGGCTGACGAGGATGTGGTCGATCCGCAGGAAGCTCACGCCCGGCTTGAGCGAGTGGCCATGCGTGAAGCCCCAGCCGCGGCCGGCTGCCGAGAAGGCGTCGCGCAGCCCCAGATCGAGCAGGGTGCGCACGACGACCGAGTGTTCGGGCGCATTCAGATCGCCGGCGACGATGGTGGGGTGCTTGAGGGGTGTCAGCACCGCGGCGATGCGCTCGGCCTGGCTCAGGCGGTCGGCGAAGTTGCTGCGCCATTCCGCCAGGCTCTGCAGACGGTCTTCGCGGGTGGCGTTCAGGCCTTCGCGCGGGGTGAGCAGGTGGGCGGTGACGAGGTCGATGCGGGTGCCGTCGATGTCCACCGTGCAGCGCACGTAGTCGAACTTCTCGTCCTTCAGCGACAGGTCCGCCGGCGCGCAGCCGCTGATCGGGAACCGGCTGGCGACAGCGTACTGCCCGTAGGTGTAGAGCCTGTGTTTCGGCAGCACCGCGCGCATGCCGTAGGGCAGGTCACCCTGGCGCGAGACCTCGCGGGCGTCCTGCATCACCAGGATGTCGGGTTGCTGCTGCGCGATCTCGTTGTTCAGCGGCACGAACCCGCCCTCGCGGAACACCGCGCGGTAGGACTTGATGTTGTAGGTCATGAAGCGCACGGTGCGCGTGCCCGGCGCATCGGGTGGCAGGTCGGTGCGGCCCCGGCCCAGGCTGAGGTCCATCACCGCCGTGCCCATCAGACCGAGGGCCAGCAGCGCACCCAGCCGCCACCACCAGCCCAGCGCCAGCGACAGCAGCAGCGCGAGGGCTGCCGGCGCGGTGTAGAGCAGGAATGGCACGTAGCGCAGCAGCTCGGCCCAGCCACTGCGTGCCGGGCCGAACTGGTACAGCCCGGCCAGGCCGACTGCGCACACCAGGGACGCCGCGACGGCGAGGCGGGCGAGCCACTGGAGTGCGGAAGGGGTGGATGGCGAGGAACTCAAGGTGCAGGACTCCGGAACAGATGGCGCGCATTGTCGCCCCCGTGTCCGGGCCGCTGTGGCCGGTTTGCCGAGGCTGTTTCAATTCTTCGCATTGCAGGCCGCCTCACTGCCGCGGCTGGTGCGGGTACCGGCCGACGGCTGGGATACTTCGCCCCATGCAGGCCATCTTCTCCGTCACCATTCCCTTCTTCGCCCTGATCCTGATCGGCTACCTGGCGGCGCGACGCGGGCTGCTGCCGCTGGCGGCGGTGCCGGGCATGAACGCGTTTGTCCTGTACTTCGCGCTGCCGTGTCTGCTGTTCCGCTTCGGCGCGAACCTGCCGGTGCGCGAACTGTTCGATCCGGTGGTGCTGGGCGTGTACCTGCTGTGTGCGCTGGTGGTGTTGGCGCTCACCGTGGCGACGACCCGCCGCACGGCGGGCAACCTGCGCGACGCCGCGTTCGGCGCGCTGGTGGCGGCCTTCCCGAACACCGGTTTCATGGGCGTGCCGCTGCTGGTGGCGCTGGTCGGGCCGGCGGCGGCGGGGCCGACGATCACGACCGTGCTGGCCGACCTGTTCGTCACCAGCTCGCTGTGCATCGCCATTGCGCAGCTGCACCACGACGACCCGGCCGCCAGTCACCGAGGCGACGCGGCGGCAGCGCGTGCGGCGGTCGTGCGCTCGATGCGTGCGGCCTTGGGCAACCCGCTGCCATGGTCGATCGGACTGGGTGCCCTGGCGTCGGTCACCGGGCTCGCGCTGCCGGGGCCGCTCGCCAAGGTCGTGGCGATGCTCGCCGACGCGGCCAGCCCGGTCGCGCTGTTCACGATCGGCGCGGTGCTGTGGCGTTCGGGGCTGGATGCACAGGGCCGCCCTGGCGCGCCGATGCCCATGGTGCGCTACCTGCCGGTGGCGCTGATCAAGCTGGTGGTCCACCCGCTGCTCGTGTGGGCGGTCGGTTCGGCGGCGCAGGCCGCGGGACTGGCGCTGAGCGACTTTCAGCTGATGGTGCTGATGCTGGCCGCCGCGCTGCCGAGCGCCAGCAACGTCTCGCTGCTGGCCGAACGCTACGGCGCCGACAACGGCCGCATCGCCCGGATCATCCTGGCGTCGACCGTGCTGGCGTTCGGCAGCTTCGCGGTGGTGGCGTGGCGCTTCGGCGCCGCACCGGGCTGAGCGTGGTTCAGCCTCAGAGGCTGCGCGCCTGGAAGGTGTCGCACTGCGCGATCTGGCCGTTCTGCAGCCCGCGCTTGAACCATGTCACGCGCTGCTGGCTGGTGCCGTGGGTGAAGCTCTCGGGCCGCACCCGGGCACCGGCGTTGCGCTGCAGCGTGTCGTCGCCGATCTGCGAGGCGGCGTTCAGCGCCTCTTCCAGATCACCCGTTTCGAGGAAGCTCTTCGCCTGCTCGGCGTCGTGGGCCCAGACGCCGGCGAAGCAGTCGGCCTGCAGCTCCAGCCGCACCGACAGGGCGTTGGCCTGTGCCTCGCTGGCGCGCTCGCGCAGGCTGTCGATCTTGTCTGTGATGCCCATCAGGTGCTGCACATGGTGGCCGACCTCGTGGGCCACCACATAGGCCTGCGCGAAGTCGCCCGGCGCACCGAGCTGGCGGCGCATCGTGTCGAAGAAGTCGAGGTCGAGGTAGACCTTCGAGTCGCCGGGGCAGTAGAACGGCCCCATCGCCGCCTCGCCGGTGCCGCAGGCCGTGCGGGTCGCGCCGCGGTAGAGCACCAGCTTCGGTTTCTGGTACTGCGCGTGGGCCTGGCGGAACACGCCATCCCACACGTCTTCGGTGGACGCCAGCACCTTGGAGACGAAGCGGGTGCTCTCGTCCTGCTGGGGTGCGGTGTGCGTGGCCGGTGCCTGCTGAACCACGGCCGGCCCGCCGCTCACGCCGCCGATCACGTTGATGATGGTCATCGGGTTGATGCCGAAGACCCAGCCGGCCACGACGGCCAGCGCCACCGTGCCCAGCCCGACACTGCGACCGCCGATCGGCGAGCCACCGCCTCCGCCGAAGCCGCCACCACGGCGGTCTTCCACCTCGTCGCTTTCGCGCTGGTCGTCCATCCTCATGGGAGTGCTCCTTGTGTCCTGTGTGCATTGTTGCCGCAGGATCCGCGATCATGCCAGCCGCGACAACCCGTGGTGCGACGGGCCCTTCAGTCGGCACTCCAGTAGCCCGGCGCGCTGTAGCTGTGCTTGAGGAAGTCCACCCACAGCCGCACCCGCAGCGGCAGATGCCGCACATGCGGCAGCACGGCGTAGATGCCGTTGGGCGGCGCGGCGTGGTCGTCCAGCACGCTGGCGAGCCGGCCGGCGCGCAGGTCGGCCTCGACCTCCCAGGTGCTGCGCCACGCGATGCCCAGGCCCTGCAGGCACCAGGCGTGCAGCACCTGTCCGTCCGAGCAGTCGAGCCGGCCCGGCGGGCGCAGGTACTGCACTGCGCCGTCCATCAGGAACGCCCATCCGCGCGACTGGCTGGCCTCGGAGCTGAGCGTCAGGCACTCGTGGCGCATCAGCTCCTGCGGTTGCTGCGGCGTGCCGGCGCGCGCGAGGTAGGACGGCGCGGCCACGCAGCGGCGGCGGTTGTCGGCCAGCCGGACCGAGATCAGGCTGGAGTCGGGCAGGTCGCCGACGCGCACCGCGCAGTCGTAGCCCTCGTTGACCATGTCGATGATGCGGTCCGACAGGTTGAGCGACAGCGACACCTCCGGATGCAGCGCAAGGAAGCGCGGCAGCAGCGGGGCCACATGCCGACGACCGAAGCCACCCGGCGCGGTGATGCGCACATGGCCGCTGGCCTTCACGCCGCCGGCGCTGACGCTGGCTTCCGCGCTGGCGAGATCGGCGAGCACGCGGGTGCAGTCTTCGAGAAAGGCGCTGCCCTCGTGGGTGAGGGTGAGCTTGCGCGTGGTGCGCACGAGCAGCTTGACGCCCAGGCGCTCTTCCAGCGCGTCCAGCCGCCGCCCGATCACCGCGGGGGCCACCCCTTCTGCCAACGCGGCGGCCGTCAGGCTGCCGCGGGTGACCACCGCGGTGAAGGTTTCGAGTTGCTTGAGGCGGTCCATGCTGGATTGTGAATTACATTCATTCAAGTCACAAATCATTCGATATTTTGGCTATCAATGATCATGAAAGGTTGTAATACAGTGGCGGCACCATGCACAAGCCGTCTGCGTCTCCCGCCGTTCCCCAGGCCGTCCTGTTCGACGCCTACGGCACGCTGTTCGATGTCTACAGCGTCGCACTGACGGCCGAGCAGCTCTTCCCCGGCCGGGGCGAGGCGCTGTCGCTGCTGTGGCGCGACAAGCAGATTGACTACACGCGCCTCATCACCATGAGCGCGCCCGACGGCAGCCGCTACCGCCCGTTCTGGGATCTCACCCGTGCCGCGCTGCGCCACGCCAGCGCGCGGCTGCATCTGGTGCTGACGCCCGAGTCCGAAGACCGGCTGATGAACCAGTACCGCCACCTGAGCGCCTTCCCCGAGGTGCGCGAGGTGCTGGCGGGCCTGAAGGACCGCGGCGTGCCGACCGGCATCCTCAGCAACGGCGACCCCGACATGCTCGGCATCGCGGTGCGCAGCGCCGGACTCGGCCCGTTGCTTGATCACGTCATCAGCGTCGAGCCGGCGCGCGCCTTCAAGACCGATCCGCGTGCCTATGCCCTCGGGCCCAAGACGCTGGGCCTGGCCGCGAAGCAGATCCTCTTCGTCTCCAGCAACGGCTGGGACGCGCTCGGCGCCACCTGGTTCGGCTACACGACGCTGTGGGTCAACCGGACCGGTGCGCCGCTCGAAACACTCGGCACCGAGCCGACCCGCGTCGGCGAAAGCCTGCGCGATGTCCTGAATTTCTTTCCTTCCTGATCCCGAGGTTCCCACCATGACCGCACGCACCACCATCCACGGCCTGCAAGTGGCCACCGACCTGTTCCGCTTCATCGAGGATGAAGTGCTGCCGAACACCGGCGTTGCCTCGGCCGCGTTCTGGGCCGGCTTCGATGCCATCGTCGGTGACCTCGCACCGAAGAACGCCGCGCTGCTGGCCGAACGCGACCGCATCCAGCTGGAGATGGACGCCTGGCACCAGGCGAACCCTGGCCCGATCGCCGACATGGCCGCCTACCAGGCTTTCCTGAACCAGATCGGCTACCTCGTCCAGGTGCCGGCGACCGTGCAGACCACGACCGCCAACGTGGACGCCGAACTCGCGCTGCAGGCCGGCCCGCAGCTGGTGGTGCCGATCCTGAACGCCCGCTACGCGCTCAACGCCGCCAACGCCCGCTGGGGTTCGCTGTACGACGCGCTGTACGGCACCGACGCCATCTCCGAAGCGAACGGCGCCGAGAAGGCCGGCGGCTACAACCCGGTGCGCGGCAACCGCGTGATCGAGTTCGCCCGCAACTTCCTCGACCAGGCCACCCCGCTGGCCGGTGCCACGCACAAGGACGCCACCGGCTACCGCGTCGAAGGCGGTCAACTGGTCGTCGCGCTGAAGAGTGGCGCCACGGCCGGTCTGGACAACCCGGCGCAGTTCGTCGGCTACCAGGGCGACGCCGCGGCGCCGACCTCGATCCTGCTGGTCAACAACGGCCTGCACATCGACATCCTCATCAACCGCGCGACGGCCACCGGCAAGACCGACGCGGCGGGTGTGTCCGACGTGGTGATCGAGTCGGCGCTGTCCACCATCCTCGACCTGGAAGACTCGGTCGCCGCCGTGGACGCCGAGGACAAGGTGCTGGCCTACCGCAACTGGCTCGGCATCCAGCTCGGCACGCTGACCGAAGAAGTCGCCAAGGGTGGCAAGACCTTCACCCGCCGCCTGAACACCGACCGTGTCTACACCGGCCCGAACGGCGGCGAGGTCGTGCTGCACGGCCGCTCGCTGATGTTCGTGCGCAATGTCGGCCACCTGATGACCAACCCGGCGATCCTCTGGGGCGCCGAGGGCAAGGAGATCCCGGAAGGCATCCTCGACGCCGTGGTGACGACCACCATCGCCTTGCACGATCTGCAGCGCCACGGTGCCAACGGCCTGAAGAACAGCCGCACCGGCAGCGTCTACATCGTCAAGCCGAAGATGCACGGCCCGGCGGAAGTCGCGTTCGCGGGCGAGCTGTTCGGCCGCGTCGAGCAACTGCTCGGCCTGCCCGACAGCACCGTCAAGCTCGGCATCATGGACGAGGAGCGCCGCACGTCGGTCAACCTCAAGGCCTGCATCGCCGCTGCCTCGTCGCGCGTGGCCTTCATCAACACCGGCTTCCTCGACCGCACCGGTGACGAGATGCACACCGCCATGCACGCCGGCCCGATGATGCGCAAGGGCGACATCAAGTCCAGCGCCTGGATCGCCGCCTACGAGCGCCGCAACGTGCTGATCGGCCTGTCCTGCGGCCTGCGTGGCCGTGCGCAGATCGGCAAGGGCATGTGGGCCATGCCGGACCTGATGGCCGCCATGATGGAGCAGAAGGTCGCCCATCCGAAGGCCGGCGCCAACACCGCCTGGGTGCCGAGCCCGACCGCCGCGACGCTGCACGCGCTGCACTACCACCAGATCAGCGTCGCTGCCGTCCAGCAGCAGATCGAGGCCAGCGGCGACGCCGCCAACCCGGCGCTGACCGACCAGCTGATGACCGACCTGCTGACGGTGCCGGTCGTCGCCGAAGCCAGGTGGTCCGACGCCGAGCGCCAGCAGGAGATCGACAACAACGTGCAGGGCATCCTGGGCTACGTCGTGCGCTGGGTGGACCAGGGCGTGGGCTGTTCGAAGGTGCCGGACATCAACGGCGTGGGGCTGATGGAAGACCGCGCGACGCTGCGGATTTCGAGCCAGCACATCTGCAACTGGCTGCTGCACGGCGTGGTGACCGAGCAGCAGGTGCGCGAGGCGTTTGCGCGCATGGCGGTGGTGGTGGACGGGCAGAACGCGGGCGATCCGCTCTACAAGTCGCTGGCGGCGAACCACGATGGCGCGGCGTATCAGGCGGCGCTGGATCTGGTGTTCCAGGGGCAGACGCAGCCGAGCGGGTACACGGAGCCGCTGCTGCACGCGTGGCGGTTGAAGGTGAAGGCGGCGGCCTGATCCGGCTCTGACGGCTTGAAGTCGTGAGGACGGCGCCCTGCGGGGCGCCGTTTGTTTTTCATGTTGATGGTGACTGGCCAGTACGATGTGACCTCCGACTGCCTCAAGCACTGTGTTCGATATCACGCCTGAAGACATCCATCGGCTAAATGACACCGACCTGCGTGAGCTGGTCGGTCGCCTCTGTGAAGCCGAACTGGGTAGCCGACGGTTGTCCCCACTCGCTGTGACCCGGGGCGGTAGTCAGACAGCCAAGGATGGCGGAATCGATGTTCGTGTTGCCTTGCCACAAGGCACGCTCATCGATGGTTTTGTGCCACGGTTCTCGACCGGTTTTCAGGTCAAGAAACCGGACATGGGGGCTGCCAAGATTGCTCTGGAGATGCGTCCTTCCGGATCGATCCGCGCGGTGATCCAGGGTTTGGTGGACGAGGCAGGGGCCTACGTGATTGTCAGTTCGGCGGCATCGGTCTCCGCAAGTTCGCTCGATCGTCGATGCGAAGCCATGCGCTCTGCCTTGTCTGATGTAGATGGCGCTGATCGACTCCACCTCGACTTTTATGACCAGACTCGGCTAGCCACCGCAGTCCGCCAACATCCGGGAATCATCGCCTGGGTCCGGCAGAAGGTCGGCCGGTCGCTGCCGGGTTGGCAGCCCTTTGGTGCCTGGTGCGGTGGGGTTGAAGGTGTCGATGCAGAGTATCTGCTCGACGGTGCGCTCCGGCTGCATCTGGGGCGTCGAATGGAGGAGCCAGCGCGGTCGGTCGCCGATGCGATCGATGAACTGCGAGACGAACTGCGTCAGCCCGGCAGGGTCGTGCGGCTGGTCGGTCTGTCGGGCGTGGGCAAGACACGATTCGTGCAGGCACTGTTCGATGACCGGGTGGGCAGTCGAGCTTTGCCGAGATCGCTGGCCGTCTATACCAATCTGGCGGACGACCCGGATCCCCAGCCGGTTGGCATGGCCTCCGATCTGCTTGCGCATCAGATGCCAGTCGTGTTGGTTGTGGATAACTGTCCTCCCGACTTGCACCGCCGGCTTTCGGAACAATGCACAAAATCCGGCAGCACCGTGAGCGTCCTCACCGTCGAGTACGACGTGCGGGACGAACTGCCTGAGAACACGCAAGTCGTGACACTCACGACAGCATCTCCCGACCTGATCGAAAAGCTGCTGAGTCGGCGGTTTCCCCACCTGTCGTCGGTGGACTCTCGAACGATTGCCGATGCATCCGGAGGCAATGCGCGCATCGCCGTTACGCTCGCCGATACCGTGGAACGGACCGGAACAGTCGCCGGCTTGTCGGGCGGGGAGTTGTTTGATCGACTGTTCTGGCAGCGCGCTGCACCAGATGAAGGGCTGCGTCGTGCTGCGCAGGTTTGCGCGCTGGTCTACTCGTTCGATGGCGAAGGTACCGAGCCGGGAGGCGAACTGGCACGGCTAGCTGAATTGGCGGAAATGAGTGTGTTGACCATTCATCGCCATGTCGGTGGGCTGGTGCGTCGTGACCTCGTCCAGAAGCGCAGTGTCTGGCGCGCCGTCCTGCCACATGCACTCGCAAATCATCTGGCTGGGCGTGCGCTGGAAGAAATTCCCCTTTCCATGATTGAGCGCCTGTTGGTCACGGACGGAACAGAGCGGCTGGCGCGATCGTTTTCCCGGCGACTGTCGTTCCTGCATCGCCACCCCAAGGCGGTGGAACTTGCGAAAAGGTGGCTGGCGCCGGACGGCTTGCTCGGAAAAATTGAGGATCTGGATGAGTTCGGGGTCAAGCGGGCGATGTTCACGAACATCGCCCCGGTTTGCATGGAGGCCACGCTGGCAGCGTTGGAGCGTGTTGAACGTGAACGGTCACCTGACGATGCTGCAAAGACATGGCTGAAGCATCGGGGCTTGCTGTGCTCGCTCGCCTATGAGCCGGAGTTTTTCGAACGGTGTGCTCGGTTGCTTGTACAGGCCGCGGTATCAATCAAAGAGCACAACCATTCCAATGATCCACGGGGTGCCTTCGTTTCCTTGTTCGCGCCGAGCCTGTCAGGGACTCATGCTCCTCTTGAACAACGCCTGCGCGTCATCGAGTCCCTGTTGAAGGAGTCTGAAAAATCGCGCCAGTCTCTTGGGATCTCTGCACTGGACAAGGTGCTTGAAACGTACTGTCACGCATTCCAGCAATTCCAGTTTGGCGCGCGGTCACGGGACTATGGGTACCAGCCACGAGACGGAGCTGAAGTCGTTGGCTGGTACATCGCTGTGCTTGCGTTCATCGAGAGGCTGGTTTTGAAAGAGGGCGTGCTGGCCGGTGAGTTGCGCGATCTGCTTGCGAACAGATTTCGAGGGTTGTGGTCGATCGAGGGACTGCGGGACGAACTGGGTCGCGTCATGCGCCAGTTCGCCGCGGATGGGTTCTGGTGTGCTGGTTGGTTTGCCTGTCGCCAGACGATGAAATTTGACAAGGAACAGATGACGCCCGAGGTCGTATCGCTTCTGGCTGCGTTGGACTCTGATCTGAAGCCGTCTGACCTGTTGGGACAGGTGCGCGCCGTGGTGCTGGGAGACCGGACAGGCTCGTTCTACCTTGACGATTTGGAGGACGACGACACCGCAGAAAGTTCATCCTCTCGATTGGATGCGCTTGCGTGTCATCTTGCAGGACAGGTCCTTGCCAGCGATACGGCACTGGCCAAACTTCTTCCGGATCTCCTCAGAGGTGGCATTCGAGTTTGGGCATTTGGTCGTGGCATGGCTCGCGTGTCCACCGTCCCTCGTGAGACTTGGGGCCGACTCGTTCAAGGGTTTGAACAGGTCGATGTTGCGCATCGTGATGCCCAAATATTCCGGGGATTTCTGGCCGAGCTATGGGAGCGGGACCGACAATTTGCGCAAGATCTCCTCGATTCAGCACTCGATGAACCGACCTTGCAGACATTTCTTCCCAGTCTGCATTCCGCCGTGGAGTTCGATGAACGAGGTATCGCGCGGCTGAAGCGAGCACTGAACATGGGGCTGGTACCAGTTCGCATGTTCCTCTCCCTTGCGTTCGGGCGAGCAACCGATCATTTGGCAGGAAGGGATCTCAAGGATCTGGTGCTGATCCTTGCTGATCAACCGGACGGATTCGATGTGGCGCTGGAGATCCTTCACATGCGTCTGCACTCTGACCAATCGGCTCAGCGCGAGCATGTCCCCGAGCTATTGGAG
>NZ_JBFPGY010000340.1:0-5691 GCF_041083715.1 Sphaerotilus sp. | reverse complement strand
CCAGGTGCGCGATGCCCCCGCTCGTCGGGCCCACGTGCCCGATCTTGACCACTTCCTGCGCGCTGGCCTGGCTGGCTGCTGCAAAGGCAATTGCTGCGATGACGACGTTGAGCTTGTGATTCATGGAATGGAACTCCAGTTTCTGGAACAAGGTGAATGACCCGCCGACGACAGGCTTGAACAACACAGCCGTGGAACTTACCCCAAAACAGCGGGCACCTCCAGCGGGCCACGCTTCGAATCGGGAAAGCCCTCAGATAACGCTTGATGCGCGCACTGGGTGGACAGCGCCGACCGATCGGGCCAGCGGTCAAGCGTTCAGCGGACGCGAGACCGCGCCAGTTCCTGGGCCACGGCCTGACGCACGAAGTCGGCCAGTCCAGACAAGAACTCGGCCCGCACCTCCCGGACCAGACCGTCCGCAAGCTGCGCCAGCAGGGGGGCCATGCGCTCGCGCAGCCTGGCTTCGAGCAGCACGTCCGCTCTGGCCTGCATGTCGTCCAGGATCTGCAGCGCCAAGCGCTCCTCATCGACAGTGGGCTCCACAGGAACCACCGGCACCTCCAGGGTGACAGCCAGTTCGGAAGGTCGAACCACCTCGGTCAAGGTCGGTACATCGCCCGGTGGAGACCGCAACGATGCGTTCATCCACCCACCTCGTGGCGTTCGATCGCGCAGCCTTCGGCGCTGTACTGGCGCCAGCGGCCGCGGGCGCCATCCCGGTCGAAGTCATCACGTCCGACCACTTCGATGACACGTGCGTACTGCGTGTAGGACTGTGGCACCTCTCGCCCGAGGTTGACCAGCACGTCGTGCCCGAACCGGGCACTGTGGCCGATCGTCAGCAGCACCGGCGTGGCTTGCAGGCGCGCGGGCAGGTCATCCGCGGCAGGTCCTCGCCAGTGGGGAATGAACTCCAGTGCCTCGAAGGTCCAGAGCAACCGATCGAGTTCGGCCAGTTGCGCCGACTCGCCAGTGACCACCACGCGGGCACCGGCCCGGTAGGCCTTGCGCAGAAGCCGGCAGGTGTAGGCCCGCCGGTCCGGCACGTTGAAGTGAAAGGCGACCGCCGTCATGCCGACCGATCAGCCCGCCTGACCCAGGAGGTAGTGCGTCAGCAGCGGCACAGGGCGACCCGTGCCCCCCTTGGCGGCACCAGACCGGAACGCCACACCGGCGACATCCAGATGTGCCCAGCGGTAGGCACCAGTGAAACGCTGCAGGAACTTCGCCGCCGTGATCGCGCCACCAGCGCGCGCGCCGATGTTCGGAATGTCGGCGAAGTGGCTCTTGAGGCCCTCGTCGTATTCCTCGTCCAGAGGCATGCGCCAGGCCGTGTCGTGCGACGCGGCACCCGCCTGCAGCAGGGCATCGGCCAAGGTGTCATCCGGACTGAAGAGGCCAGCGTGCTGGAAGCCCAGGCCGATGATGATCGCGCCGGTCAGCGTGGCGATGTCGATCACGGCCGCCGGCTTGAAGCGCTCGGCGTAGGTCAGCGCGTCGCACAGGATCAGGCGCCCTTCCGCATCGGTGTTGAGGATCTCGATGGTCTTGCCGGACATGGAGGTCACGACGTCCCCGGGCTTGATCGCACGGCCATCGGGCATGTTCTCGCAGGTCGGGATCAGGCCGACCAGGTTGATCTTCGGCTTGAGTTCGGCGATGGCACGGAAGGTGCCCAGCACGCTGGCCGCACCGCCCATGTCGAACTTCATCTCGTCCATCTCGGCGGACGGCTTGATGGAAATGCCCCCCGTGTCGAAGGTGATGCCCTTGCCGACCAGCACGGTCGGTGCGTCCTTCTTGCCCGCGCCCTGGTAGCGCAGCACGATGAAGCGCGGCGGCTCTTCGGAACCCTGCGCGACGGCCAGGAAGGCGCCCATGCCGAGCTTCTCGATGTCCTTGCGGTCCAGCACCTCGACCTTGAGGCCCTGCTCCTTGGCCAGTTCACGGGCGTGGTCGGCAAGCATCGACGGCGTGCAATGGTTGCCGGGGCGGTTGGCGACTTCGCGGGCCAGCGTGCTGCCGGCCGCGATGGCACGACCGCGTGCCAGACCAGCGTCCACGTCCGCCTGGGCCGCCTCGCCGCAGACGAGGTCCAGCCGCAGCCACTTCGGCGCTTCGGCGGCGCTCGGCTTGGTGTGGCGGTAGACATAGACTGCATCCTGCGCAACGCACACCGCGGCTTCGGCCATCGCCGCAGCCGGCTCGCCAGCACCGGCCCAGACCAGCGCGGCACGCTCGGCACCGCTGCCCTTCAGGTGACCGAAGGCGGCGCCCAGCGCCTTGCGCCAGGCCTTGCCACCGCCATCGGCCGTGACGGCGATGACCAGGCGTGGCGCCTTGAGCCCGGCAGGCCGGTGGATGTAGAGGGTGCGACCGGCCTTGAGGGCCAGATCGCCCTGCGCCACCGCATCGTCGATCAGCTTCCTGATCGCCGCGGGCAGACGCCAGGTGCCGGCCTCGGGTGGCACGATGACCACCAGTGCGTCGGTGACCAGCTTCGAATAATCCTGCGTTGCCGCCGTGAGTGTTTGAACGTCCATAATTCCGCGCTGCTCCTAGACTTTCAGATGTTATTCGATTCCACCCTGCGCAAAGAGTTGTCCCGCAGCTTCGGCGGCACCCTTGTGGTCATCCTGACCATCGTGCTGACGATGATGCTGATCCGCGTGCTCGGCATGGCCGCCGGAGGGGAAGTCTCGCCGCAGGACGTCGTGCTGCTGCTGGGCTACACCGCACTGGGGCATCTGCCGACGATGCTGAGCCTGTCGCTGTTCATCTCGGTGGTGTCCACGCTCACGCGGCTCTACCGGGACAGCGAGATGGCGGTCTGGTTCAGCAGCGGCCTGTCGCTGAAGCGCTTCGTGCCGCCGGTGCTGCGCTTTGCGGCACCGGTGCTGGTGGCGGTCACGGCGCTGATGCTGGTCGTGTGGCCCTGGTCGAACCGCAACACCGTCGATCTGCGGGCACGCTACGAGCAGCGCTCCGACCTCTCGCGGGTGGCCCCGGGCCAGTTCCAGTTGTCGGGCGACGGCAGCCGGGTGTTCTTCCTCGACAAGCAGACCTCGGGCAGCGCCGTCGGGCACCACATCTTCATCCTCGACCAGCGCGAAGGCCGGGAGTCGGTCACCACGGCGCAGGCCGGCCGCATCGAGCCCAGCGGCGACAGCGGTCGGCGGCTGGTGCTGAACAACGGCGCCCGCACCGATCTGAACCTCACCGGCGGCACGCGCACGATCTCGCGCTTCGACCAGTACGAGGTGCGCATCGGCGAGAAGGCCATGTCGCAGTTGCAGGAACGCCCGCCCAAGGCGCTCGACACCCTGGATCTGGTCCGCGCGCCCGGACTGCGGGCACAGGGTGAGCTGGTCTGGCGGGCCGGCATGGTGCTGGCGGCCTTCAACCTGCTGCTCTGGGGCATCGGATTGGCGTCGGGAGGCCCGCGGGGCGGCAACAACTGGGTCCTGCTGGTGGCGCTGCTGGGCTTTGTCGTGTATTTCAACCTGATCAACCTCAGCCAGGCCTGGGTCGGCACGGGCAAGTTCGGTGCGGCCGGAGCGCTCGCGGGCCTGCACGGCGGCCTGCTGCTGGGCGCGCTCGGCCTGCTGCGCTGGCGCATGCGCTGACCCGGAAACCGCCCATGCGCACCATCCGCCGCCTCCTGTACCGCGAGATCCTCGGCGCCACCGCCTTCGTGATGCTCGCCTTCCTCGGCCTGTTCCTGTTCATCGATCTGGTCAGCGAACTCGACAACGTGGGCAAGGCGGGCTACACGCTCGCCCAGGCCCTGCTGGTCTGCACGCTGCAGGTGCCGGGCCATGTCTATGAACTCGCACCCATCGGCGTGCTGATCGGCGCCATCTATGCGCTGGCGCGGCTGGCGCAGTCGAGCGAGTTCACCATCCTGCGCACCGGCGGACTCGGCCCCGGTCTGGCGCTGAAGCTGCTGGCCCAGCTCGGCCTCGCGATGGCCGCCGTCACCTTCCTCGTCGGCGACTTCGTGGCACCGTGGTGCGACACGCAGGCGACCGTGCTGGAGTCGATCCGTACGGGCCGCCTCGACACCGAGCGCGGTGGCGTCTGGCTGCGCGACAGCCGGGTCGCCGAAGACGGCGAACACCGCTACACCCTCAACGTGGGCGTCGCGCGCGACAACGGCGCTGTCGAGAAGATCCGGATCTTCGAATTCGGCCCCAGAGGCGAATTGCGCACCCGCACCACGGCGGCGCGCGCCACCATCGGCACCGACGGGGTGTGGCTGCTCGACGATGTGCGCATCTCGCAGTGGTCCGCCGACAGCACGCCCTCGCTCGCGCCAGACCAGTCGCTCGGCCACCTGCGCTGGCCGTCCGGTCTGACGCGGCAGGTGGTGGCCTCGGCCGTGCTGCCACTGCACACCATGTCCACCATGGCGCTCTACACCTACATGACCCACCTGGCCGAGAACGACCAGTCGGCCCAGCGCTACGAGATCAAGTTCTGGAAGAAGGCCCTCTATCCGCTGGCCTGCCTCGTGATGATGGCGCTGGCGCTGCCCTTCGCCTATCTGCACGCCCGCTCCGGCGGCATCTCGCTCAAGGTCTTCGGCGGCATCCTGCTGGGCATCAGCTTCGTGCTGCTCAACAATGTCACCGGCCACCTCGGGCTGCTCCACCAGTGGACACCGTGGCTGGCCGCCAGTCTCCCCAGCGCCCTGTACCTGCTGATGTCGCTCGGCGCCTTCAGCTGGCTGGTGCGCTACCGCTGAACCAGGATTCCCCATGCACGGCATTCTTCTCTTCGCCCACGGGGCACGCGACCCCGCCTGGGCCACACCGTTCCAGACGATCGCCACGCACATGCGCCGGGAGTCTGGCGGCCGGCCGGTCGCCCTCGCCTTCCTGGAGCTGATGACCCCCGGGCTGGCCGCTGGCGTGGCCGAGCTGGTGGCACAGGGCTGCACCACGGTCACCGTGGTGCCGCTGTTCCTCGGCGCAGGCGGCCATGTGCGCCGGGACCTGCCCCTGCTGCTGGACAGCGCCCGCGCGCACTTCCCCGGCGTGGAGATCGCCACGACGGCCGCCATCGGTGAACTGGACGCCGTGACGCTGGCCATCGCACGCGCCGCACTGTCGCTGTTGCCGGCGTCATCGGCATGAACCTGCACCAGTTCCGCTTCGTGCAGGAAGCGGCGCGCCGCAACCTCAACCTCACCGAGACCGCCAAGGCGCTGCACACCTCGCAACCTGGCATCTCCAAGGCCATCCTGGAGCTGGAAGAGGAACTCGGTGTCGACATCTTCGCGCGCCACGGCAAGCGCCTGCGCCGTGTCACCGAACCCGGCCGGCAGGTGCTGACCTCGATCGAGATCATCATGCGCGAGGTGGCCAATCTGAAGCGCATCGGCGAGGACTACTCGCGCCAGGAAGCCGGCACGCTGTCCATCGCTGCGACCCATACCCAGGCCCGCTATGTGCTGCCGACGCCAGTCGCCGCGCTGCGCACGCGCTACCCGAAGGTGAACATCAGCCTGCACCAGGGCACGCCCGAGCAGGTCGCGCAGATGATCCTCGACGACTCGGCCGAGATCGGCATGGCCACCGAGCGCCTGACGCAGTACGACGAACTCGTCACCCTGCCGTGCTACGAGTGGCGCCACGTCGTGGTCGTGCCGGTCGCCCATCCGCTGGCGCGCATCGAGCGGCTGAC
>NZ_JBFPGY010000339.1:0-18976 GCF_041083715.1 Sphaerotilus sp. | reverse complement strand
GCGGTGGCGATTTTTCCTGATCGCCCCCCGGCTTTCCGGGGTCGGGCCTCGGCGGATAATCGCAGACCCCCTCGCAGGAGCACTTTCCATGTTCGAACACGTCGATGCCTACGCTGGCGATCCCATCCTCACGCTGAACGAGAACTTCCAGAAGGACCCTCGGCCGGGCAAGATCAACCTGTCGATCGGCATCTACTTCGACGATGCCGGCCGCCTGCCGGTGATGCAGGCCGTCCGCGAGGCCGAGACGGCCATGCTGCAGGCCATCGGCCCGCGCGGCTACCTGCCGATGGTCGGCGCGGCCAACACGCGCGAACAGATCCAGCATCTGCTCTTCGGGGCTGGGCACGAAGCGGTCACCAGTGGCCGCACGGTCACGTTGCAGACGCTGGGTGGCTCCGGCGCGCTCAAGGTGGGTGCCGACTTCCTGAGGAAGTACTTTCCCGGCAGTGCGGTGTGGATCAGCGATCCGACCTGGGACAACCACCGCGCCATCTTCGAGGGCGCTGGGTTCACGGTGAACACCTACCCGTACTACGACCCGGCCACCGGCGGCCTGAGGTTCGATGCGATGCTGGAGACGGTCCGCGGTCTGCCGGCGCGTTCGGTCGTGCTGCTGCACGCCTGCTGCCACAACCCGACCGGCGTGGACCTGACTGCGGCCCAGTGGGCCGAACTGATGCCCGTGCTGGTCGAGCGCGACCTGATTCCCTTCGTCGACATCGCCTACCAGGGCTTCGGCGACGGCGTGCAGGAAGACGCTTTTGCCCTGCGCGCGCTGGCGGACGCGGGCATCGCCTTCTTCGTCGCCAACAGCTTCTCCAAGAGCTTCTCGCTGTACGGCGAGCGTGTGGGCGGCCTGAGCGTGGTCTGTCCGACGGTGGCCGAGGCCGGTCTGGTGATCGGGCAGCTGCAGGTGGCCGTGCGCAAGAACTATTCGAGCCCATCGACCCACGGCGGCCAGATTGTCGCCCGCGTGCTGGCGGATCCGGTGCTGCGCCAGTCGTGGATGGACGAGCTGGATGCGATGCGCGTGCGGATCCGAGCCATGCGCGAACGGCTGCATGCGGCCCTGTCCGACAAGGTGCCGGGGCGCGATTTCAGCTACTTCCTGACCCAGCGTGGCATGTTCAGCTACACGGGTCTGTCGCCGCAGCAGGTGGATGTGCTGCGCGAGACGCACGGGGTGTACCTGGTCCGCTCGGGGCGGATGTGCGTGGCCGGGCTCAACAGCGGGAATGTGGAACGGACGGCCGACGCCATGGCAATGGTGCTGGCCCGGGCTTGACCAAGGTCATGGACAACGGCATCCGGTGCAGCAGAATGCTGGCTGCATCGCATCTCTCTCACTGACTGACAAGGACTCTGACCATGACCATGCAACGCCGTGTTTTCCTGATGACCCTCGCCGCCTCCGGTGCCGTGATCGGCACCGCCGCCCAGGCACAAGCCATGGTGGACGAGAAGGACGCTGCCGCCGCCGGCCTCGGCTATGTGGCCGACGCCAAGCGCGCCGACGCCAAGAAGTTCCCGAAGTACGCCGCCGGCCAGAACTGTGGCGGTTGTGCGCTGTACCAGGGCAAGGCTGGTGACAAGGCGGGCGCCTGCCCGCTGTTCGCCGGCAAGCAGGTGGCTGCCTCGGGCTGGTGCAGTGCCTGGGCCAAGAAGGCTTGATCGCCGTCTGATCCGGCCCTGATCGACCGCGCAGCGAGTCCGGTCACCGTGCTGCGACCCGCTGTCAATCGCTTGGTGCGGGTGTGAAACAGGGTGGCCCAACGCCACCCTTGAACGACATGGGCTGTCTCTGGCTCAGCGCTTGAGCGCGTCGCGGATCTCGCGCAGCAGCACGACATCTTCAGCCGGTGGCGCTGGCGGGGCCGGCGGCGCAGCAGGCGCTTCGCGCTTCATGCGGTTCATGGTCCTGACCATCAGGAAGATGATGAAGGCCAGGATGATGAAGTTCAGCGCGATGGTGATGAAGTTGCCATAGGCCAGCACGGCACCGGCCTTCTTGGCTTCCGCCAGCGTCGTGGCCGTCTGACCGTTCAGCGCGATGAACTGGTTGCTGAAATCCATGCCGCCGAACACCTTGCCGACGATCGGCATCACGATGTCGCCAATCAGCGAATCGACGATCTTGCCGAACGCGCCGCCGATGATCACGCCGACGGCGAGATCCATCACATTGCCCTTGAGGGCGAATTCCTTGAACTCGCTGGCCATGCTCATTGGGTTCTCCTGACTCTTGTTTAAGCGTTTGACAACATGTCGTTACGCTGTCGTGAAGTATTGCCGCCGCAAGCCATCTGTCAAGTCGGGATCGTGCGGTACGAGCGTGTTGTTTTTGCCCCAGCTTGAGCGCGCGCAGAGAGGGGGCGCATGTTGCCAGATGTGGAGAACCGGTGCGCCGCTGGGCTAGAATCAGGGGTTGTCCCCATCTCAGACCGGACCTTCTTTTCCCGAGGAATCACATGAGTGACCAGCAAGTCGACCAGGCCAAGCGGACGTGGCTGATCGCGTCGGGCTGCGCCGGCGCTGTCGGCGGTTTAGCGACCGCCGTGCCCTTCGTCAGCACCTTCACACCCTCCGAGCGCGCCAAGGCGGCCGGTGCCGCGGTGGAAGTCGATATCGGTGGCATCAAGCCGGGCGAGAAGCTCACGGCCGAGTGGCGTGGCAAGCCGGTGTGGATCGTGCGTCGCACGCCCGAGCAGTTGGCTGCGCTGAAATCGAACGATGCGCAGCTGGCCGATCCGAATTCGGATCGCAAGGCCTTCCCGATGCCCGACTACGCGAAGAACGAGAGCCGCTCGATCAAGCCGGAGTATCTGGTGGTCGTGGGCATCTGCTCGCACCTGGGTTGCTCGCCGTCGGACAAGTTCCAGGCTGGTGCGCAGCCTTCGCTGCCGGACGACTGGAAGGGCGGCTTCCTGTGCCCCTGCCACGGCTCGACCTTCGACCTCGCCGGCCGCGTCTTCAAGAACAAGCCCGCGCCGGACAACCTCGAAGTCCCGCCCCACATGTACCTGTCCGACACCAAGCTGCTCATTGGTGAAGACAAGAAGGCTTGAAGGAACTGAGGTCCAACCATGGCTGAATTCAAAGAGGCACCCGCCAACGCCCCCGCAGCCGTCAAGCTGCTGACGTGGGTCGACAACCGGTTTCCGGCGTCCAAGCTGTACAAGGAGCACCTCTCCGAGTACTACGCGCCGAAGAACTTCAACTTCTGGTATTTCTTCGGCTCGCTGGCCCTGCTGGTGCTGGTGATCCAGATCGTCACCGGGATCTTCCTGGTGATGCACTACAAGCCCGACGCCGCGCTGGCGTTCGCTTCGGTCGAGTACATCATGCGTGATGTGCCCTGGGGCTGGCTGATCCGCTACATGCACTCGACGGGCGCGTCCGCGTTCTTCGTCGTGGTCTACATGCACATGTTCCGTGGCCTGCTGTACGGCTCGTACCGCAAGCCGCGCGAACTGGTGTGGGTGTTCGGCTGCGCGATCTTCCTGTGCCTGATGGCCGAAGCGTTCATGGGCTACCTGCTCCCCTGGGGCCAGATGTCCTACTGGGGTGCGCAGGTGATCGTGAACCTGTTCGCCGCCGTGCCGTTCGTCGGTCCGGACCTGGCCCTGCTGATCCGCGGCGACTACGTCGTCTCGGACGCCACCCTGAACCGCTTCTTCAGTTTCCACGTCATCGCCGTGCCGCTGATCCTGCTGGGCCTGGTGGTCGCGCACATCATCGCGCTGCACGAAGTGGGCTCCAACAACCCGGACGGCGTCGAGATCAAGGCCAAGAAGGACCCGAAGACCGGTCACCCGCTCGACGGCATCCCCTTCCATCCGTACTACTCGGTGCATGACCTGCTGGGCGTGACCGTGTTCCTGATGGTGTTCACCGCGATCATCTTCTTCGCACCGGAACTGGGGGGCTACTTCCTCGAGTACAACAACTTCATCCCGGCCGACCCGTTCAAGACCCCGGCGCACATCGCCCCGGTCTGGTACTTCACGCCGTTCTACTCGATGCTGCGCGCCACGACCGACGACCTCGTCAACGTGCTGTGCGTGATCATCGGCCTGTCGGCGGTGCTGGCGGTGCTCAAGGGCCTGATCCCGGGCAAGGCCAAGCTGGCCGTGCTGGTGGGTGCAGTGGTGGCGGCGGTGCTGCTCAAGACCTTCGACGCCAAGTTCTGGGGTGTGGTCGTGATGGGTGGTGCCGTGATCATCCTGTTCTTCCTGCCCTGGCTGGACCGCAGCCCGGCGAAGTCGATCCGCTACCGTCCGGACTGGCACATGTACCTGTATGCGGTCTTCGTCGTCTTCTTCTTCGTGCTGGGCTACCTGGGCATTCAGCCGCCGTCGGTTGCCGGCACCCTGACCGCCCAGGTCGGCACGCTGTTCTACTTCGGCTTCTTCCTGCTGATGCCTTGGTGGACGCAGCTGGGCAAGTTCAAGCCGGTCCCCGACCGCGTGACCTTCCAGCCGCACTGATGCCTGCCCACGGACACGGAGCCCCGACAACCATGAAAAAGTTCATTGCTTCCCTGCTCGTTGCGGCATCGGCCTGTCTGGCTGTGCTTTCACCGGCACAGGCCAACACCGGTGGTATCGCCTGGGACAAGTTCCCCGAGCAGAAACTGACAGACACGACCGCGCTGCAGCGTGGTGCCAAGCTGTTCGTCAATTACTGCCTGAATTGCCACTCTGCGGCATACATGCGCTACAACCGCCTGCGCGACATCGGCCTGACCGAAGAGCAGATCAAGTCCAACCTGATGTTCGCGACCGACAAGGTCGGGGACACGATGGCGGTCTCGATCGATCCTCGCCAGGCCAAGGACTGGCTGGGTGCAGCACCGCCGGATCTGACCGTGATCGCCCGCTCGCGTGCAGGTGCCAACGGCACGGGTGCAGACTATCTGTACACCTACCTGCGCACCTACTACCGCGACGAGACCAAGGCGACGGGCTGGAACAACCTGGCCTTCCCGCTGGTGGCCATGCCGCACGTGCTGTGGGAACTGCAAGGCGAGCGCCGTGCAGTGTTCGAAGAAGTCAGCGATCCGCACGACCACGAAAAGAAGACCCACGTCTTCAAGAACTTCGAGCAGATCAAGCCGGGACAGCTGTCCGCGCAGGACTACGACAGCGCCGTGGGTGACCTGGTTGCCTACCTGCAGTGGATGGGCGAGCCGGCACAGGGCTACCGCACCAAGCTGGGTGTCTGGGTGCTGCTGTTCCTGGGTCTGTTCACCGTGATCGCGTGGCGCCTGAACGCTGCGTTCTGGAAGGACGTCAAGTGATGTCCTGACGCCGTGCCCTTCATGGGCCGGCGTCTGCCGCGCAGAGGTGCTTGAACGCCTCTGCGCGATTTTCTTTTTCCGAGACCGGATCACGGGGCTGTCCTGTGGTCTCTCTCCCTGACACGCCAAGGAGCGATCCCAGCCATGATGGTGCTTTACTCCGGGACGACCTGCCCCTACTCGCATCGCTGCCGTTTCGTCCTGTTCGAAAAGGGCATGGACTTCGAGATCCGCGACGTCGATCTGTACGCGAAGCCGGAAGACATCGCGTTGATGAACCCGTACAACGAGGTGCCCATCCTCGTCGAACGCGAACTCATCCTGTACGAATCGCACATCATCAACGAGTACATCGACGAGCGCTTCCCGCACCCGCAGCTCATGCCTGGTGACCCGGTGGCGCGTGCGCGGGTGCGGCTGTTCCTCTTCAACTTCGAGAAGGAGCTGTTCACCCATGTGAACACGCTCGAGAACCGCAGCGGTGGCAAGCCCACCGACAAGGAACTCGACAAGGCTCGCTCGCAGATCCGCGACCGCCTGACGCAGCTCGCCCCGATCTTCCAGAAAAACCGCTACATGCTGGGCGACGATTTCTCGATGCTCGACGTGGCGATCGCACCGCTCCTGTGGCGCCTGGATTACTACGGCATCGAGCTGTCGAAGAATGCGGCGCCTTTGCTGAAGTACGCCGAACGCATCTTCTCGCGTCCGGCTTACATCGAAGCCCTGACGCCGTCCGAAAAGGTGATGCGCAAGTAAGCGCGGATCTGCTGTCCACGCACTTCATCGAGCCATGTCCATCGATTCTGATTCCCAGGGAACCTCCACGCGGCCCTACCTCGTGCGTGCCCTGCACGACTGGTGCACCGACAACGGCTTCACACCGCTGCTGGCGGTGCACGTCGATGAATCGGTGCGTGTGCCGATGGAGTTCGTCAAGAACAACGAGATCGTGCTGAACGTCAGCTTCGACGCGACCAGCGGTCTGCGTCTGGGCAACGAGTTCATCGACTTCAAGGCCCGCTTCGGCGGGATTCCGCGCGACATCACCGTCCCGATCGACCACGTGGTCGCCATCTATGCCCGTGAAAACGGACAGGGCATGGCGTTCCCGGTGCCGACGGAGCCGTCGATGCTGAGCACCAGTTCCCTGGACACGGCCCCGGCCCCGGGACCTGCACCGACCGGACTGCGTCTGGCCAGCGAACCGACGGCGACCAGGCCGGACAGCGATGAGCCGCCGGCGCCATCGGTGCCGCCCGCTGGTGGCCGTCCGTCGCTCAAGCGCATCAAGTGACGCTGGTTTTTCATTACAATCCGCACCCCGTGCCGACTTAGCTCAGTTGGTAGAGCAACGGTCTTGTAAACCGTAGGTCATCCGTTCGATTCGGATAGTCGGCACCACATCAGGCCCCGAGAGGCCACGACAGACAAGAAAAGCCCTTGAGAATCAACGCTCAAGGGCTTTTTTCATGCCCGTATGGCCACGGATAACCACGGTTGAACCTGCCCCCGTCTGGGGGCAACAATGGGGGCAGGTCCAGAATCTGCCCCCACCAACCGGAAAACCTGCCCCCACATGGCCACCACCAACACCCTGAGCGATGCCGCCATCCGCAAGGCGAAGCCCGGCGAGAAGCCCCGAAAGCTGTCCGACGGTGGGGGGCTTTACCTGGAACTGCAGCCGAACGGGGGCAAGTGGTGGCGCCTGAAGTACCGTTTCGAGGGCAAGGAGAAGCGCATCGGGCTGGGCACGTACCCCGAGGTGTCGCTGGCCGATGCCCGCAAGCGTCGAGACGAGTCCCGCGCACTGGTGGCGGCCGGCACCGACCCGAGCGAGGCCCGCAAGGCCGGCAAGGTCGAACACCAGCGCCAGCAGCACGCCGAAGCCCTGGCCGCCGCCGGCGAGCCGCTGCCGGGCACCTTCGAGCATGTGGCGCGAGAGTTCCACGCCGGCAAGGCTGAGGGCTGGTCCGCGTCCTACGCCGGCAAGTGGTTGACCTACTGCACCCGCGACCTGTTCCCCAGGCTGGGGGCGCTGCCGCTGGCGGACATCACCGCGCCGAAGCTGCTGGAGGTGCTGCGCCTGGTCGAAGCGCGAGGCACCCGCGTGTCAGCGCACGACCTGCGGCAGTACGCCGGGCAGGTGTTCCGCTACGGCATCCAGACCGGGCATTGCGAGCGCAACCCCGCCGCCGACCTGACCGGCGCCCTGAAGCCCGCCCAGGTGCGCCACATGGCCGCCGTTCTGGAGCCGGTGCAGGTGGGCGCGCTGCTGCGCAACATCGGCGAGTACGCCGGGCATCCCGTGACCCGTGCCGCGCTGGCGCTGTCGGCGCTGCTGTTCCAGCGTCCGGGCAACGTGCGGGCGATGGAGTGGAGCGAGATCGACGCCGGCGCCGCGCTGTGGACGATCCCGGCCGCGAAGATGAAGCGCACGGTTCACGGCAAGGTGAACGGCCGCCCGCACCTGGTGCCGCTGGCCGCCCAGGCGCTGCAGGTGCTGGAAGAGCTGCGACCGCTGACGGGCCGCGGCCGGTTCGTGTTCCCGTCCCTCATGGGTGGCGGCGAGTGCATGAGCGAGAACACGATCAGGGCCGCGCTGCGCCGCATGGGGTACACGAACGAAGAGATGACCGCCCATGGCTTCCGAGCGATGGCGCGCACGCTGATCGTGGAGCGCCTGCCGGGGATCGGTCCGGACGTGATTGAGGCGCAGCTGGCGCACGGCAAGGCCGGGCCGCTGGGCATGGCCTATGACCGAGCGGAGTTCATGGACCAGCGCCGCCAGATGATGCAGACATGGGCGGACTACCTGGACAAGCTGCGCCACGGTGCGCAGGTGATCCCGTTCAAGGCCGCGTGATGACGGAAGACCAACGACCACCCGCCGAACCGTCCAGAACTGGACCGACACCCACAACGCCAGCCGCCGACCTGCTGGCGCTGCTGGCCGGGATGGAGCCGGGAGATATGCCCGCCGACGCCAACATGGAATCAGCCCCGCCAGTGGGTCGAGAGGTTTGGTGATCCCGTTCAGGTCCGCGTGAAGGAGGAAGAGATGCAAGACCGTGAATCCGTCGAGATCGAGGCGTTTGGCCGGCCCGTGCGCCTGCTGAGGTGCTTTCAGGAGTGGGACGACATGGCGCCGACCGATGACCCGCATGTGCGCCACTGCCACCAGTGCGCCACCAACGTGCGCCGCGTGGCTGGTGCCGAGGACTTCGAGGCGCCCGAACGCTGCGTGAGCCTGTGCCTGGAAGAGGTGGTGATTTCCGGCGCGCCCCTGTACGGGTAGGTGCCCCACCTGGTCGGCGCGGCACTTTGATTTTTGCGGGATCGTCCGGGAAACGGGCGTTCTGGCGGACGACTGGCCGGCACTCTGCCTGCCATGCATAACACCGCCACCCCCCAAATCACCCCGATCCGCAAGACCACCACGCCGCGCAACGCGCCGCCTGTCTCGCAGGAACTTGCCGACCTGGCGCGCTTGTCCGTCAAGGATGTGTCCGCCCTGGTGCGCCTGTCTGAACAGACGATCCGCGACCGCATGAAGGCCGGCAAGTTCCCACCCCCCGACTTCCGCGACGGCCCAAAGTGCGTCCGCTGGTCCGCCGGCACGGTGCGCCGCTGGCTCGAATCGACCAGCACCACCAGCGCGAAGTAAGGGGCAGGCCATGCAGACCACCCCAGAAAACGGAAAGGGCCGCCGCGTTACCAGCGCGACGACCCCCATGCAGACCGGTGCCGATGCTACGGCCAGCGACCAGCGCCAGCAACTGCCCGCCATCCTCACACCTCGTGCCCGGCGCATCTTGCTGGCGCTGCTGGTGAGCGACCGCACCCGAGAAGAGATCGACCGCGCTGCAGGTGCATCGAACGGGCCGGATGAGGTGCTGCGCATCCGCCAGCGTTTCGGCCTGGCCATCCCGTGCACCCGCAAGGGATCGAAGGACCGGGACGGCCAGAAGGTCGAGATTGGTGTGTACCGCCTGACCGAGGACGACCGCACGAAGGCACGCCGCGTGCTGGGGTCGAACGCGATTCAGGGGGCGCAGTAATGGCCACGTATTGCCACGACATACCCCGTAGTGCAAACTACGAACAGGTGCTTCAAAACACCTCAGATTCCGCGGTAAGCCGCCCCGTCAGTGCGGCTTTGTCACGCCCCAATTCCGTCAAGGTTATGGGCGGGATGGGCACGTCCGCAAGGCGTGCCGCACAGCGGAATCTGTGTTTTGAACATCCCGCCCACCCGCTGCCGCTTCAAAACGGTGCGAGTGGTCTTCACAAGCTCATTCCGGAGCCCGAGACCATGAAAACGACTTCCAAGGCTGGAAGCATCGGCGCCTATGCGCCCGCCTACCTGCGCCGCCTGGCGCACACCCTGGCCAGCAAGGCGACCCGCCGCGAGGCACTGCGCGCCAAGGCTTTCGAGCTGATCGCCGCCGACCGGATCGGGGGTGCGCGATGACCGCCGCCGTCCTGTACCTGCGCGCCATCGTGCAGACCTTCAAGAACGATTCCGCTCTGGTGAAGCACATCGCCAAGTGCGCAGGCATGAACCGCAGGCAGCGCAACGACCTGGCCGAAGTGCTGGCCAGCATGCGCCGAAAGGGCTTGCCCTTTGCTCGCCTGACGGGGCTTGAGCTGGGAAGCTGGGGCGCTGCCGTCGTGGCGATCCTGGAAGATGGTTGCCCCGGCATTGGTGCCGCCATCATGGAAGAGGAACCCGCCGAACGGGCCGCCGTGCAGGCGCTGTGCCTGGAAGAGGCCGCAGACCTTGGCCCCGGCTTCGTGCAGATCGTCATCCCTGCGGGTGTCGTGGCTGGGGGTCTGCAATGAACGCCGCCCGCCTGACGTTCCAGACGGTCGAGTTCAGCGTGATCGACCACCACGGCCAGACCTGGCTGACGATGCGCGACATCACGGCCGCGCTCTACAGCGGTACCGAAGGGGGTGACACTTCTGTCACCCCAGGTGCTGAAGGAGGGGGCCAAAGTGACGCACCTTCCACGGGCTGGGGTAGCAGAAGTGTTACCCCAGCCGCCGAGGCGTCAATCCGCCGCGTCTTCGCCCGCCACGCCCACGAGTTCACCGCCGACATGACGGCACTGGTGAAGGTGCTTGACCCAGAACCCCGAAGTGGGGTTCCTGCCCAGCGCCGGGCCGTCCGCATCTTCTCCCTGCGTGGCGCCTACCTGCTGGGGATGCTGGCCCGCACGCCCAAGGCCGAAGCGTTCCGCCGCTGGGTGCTCGACGTGCTGGAAGGTGTCACCAACGCACCCGCCACCCTGTACGCCCGGCTGATCGAGGCGCAGCGCAAGGAAGCGGAGTCGTTCGCCGATGCGAGCCGCCACGCCCAGGCGCTGCGCCAGCGTCAGCAGATCAAGCCGAAGCTGAACGACGAGATCGACAAGGCAAGCGCCGCGCTGCAACTGGCGCTCCCGCTGGAAGGCGGTGCAGCATGAATGCCGCCCGCCTGCTGTTCCTGGCTGTCGCCATCGTCGGCGCTTCCCTGCTGGCCGGCTGTGGTGGCGGTGAGCCCGAGGACTTCGACGCGCCCACCGTCCACGCTCCCGAGGCCTACGGCCCGGGTTTCGTCGGTCCCCGTCAGGAGGGGGCACTGTGAGCGCCGACAACTTCACCCACACCTTCCACACGATGGCGGAATGGATGCAGAAGGACGCCGACCAGCGCGACCAGAAGCCGAAGCCGGCGCGTGTGCCCACCTTCCAGCCGCTGGCCGCTGCGGCCGTGCCGGGCGCGCTGCTGCGCATCGACACCGTGTGCAGCATCGTCGGGCTGTCGCGGGCGACGATCTACCGCCTGATGGATGCAGGCACGTTCCCCAGGCCGGTGCACATCACGCCGCGCTGCACGCGCTGGCGGGCCGATGCTGTCGCGGCATGGTCTGCAGCGCAGGGGGTGGCCGCATGACCACCATCACCACCACCCACACCACCGAGCTGCTGCGCGTTGCCCGGCTGGCGCTGGAAGAGCTGGAATGGTTCCCAGCGATCCGCCACACCCAGGCCCTGCGCGACGACCTGCGCCGCGTCATCGCTGCCGCGACCAGCGCCAGCGACCACCCCACCACCGAACACACCGGAGCCTGACATGGCCACGAAGAACAACGCCGGGAAGCCCCCGGTTCAAGCCGCTGCATTGCCCAATGCCGACCTTCTGCGCTCGATTTCCAGCCTGGCCAGCGAACTCGACACCCTTCACGGCCGCCTGAAGCATGACGTTTCACCGCTGCTGCGTGCGCTGGAGAACCTGACCAACTGCCACCGCGTGCTGTCCGGTATCGAGTGCGCCGCCAACCGTGACAGGGGGTTCGGCGAGCGAATCACTGAAGCGGTCCAAGACTGGCGCGATCCGACCGGTGAAGACCCGCTTGAGCTGGTCGGCGACCTGGCACGGGTAGCCGTGAACGTCTTCATGGACCGCCAGACCGAGGCCGAAGCACTGGTGAACCGCGCCTATGCGCTGGCCAATCAGACGGGAGGGGCCGCAGCATGAGCGCCATTCAGAGAGTTCCATTCCATGGCCTGAGCCTGTCGGCTGTCCTGGTCAACGGTGCGCCCTGCGTGGCGATTCGTCCTATCTGCGACTCGCTCGGGCTCAACTGGTCCGGGCAGTTTCGACGCATCCAGCGTGACGCCGAGCTGAAAGCGTCCGTTGTCGTCATGGCAACGGTTGCCGAGGACGGGAAGCGCCGCAAGATGCTGTTTCTGCCCCTGGACCGCCTGAACGGCTGGCTCTTCGGCGTGGACGTGGCCCGTGTGCGTGAAGAGCTGCGCGAGCGGATGAACTGGTACCGGCGCGAGTGCTACGCGGTGCTGGCCCGTCACTTCGGCCTGAGCCGCCCAGGTGCCGACCTGCATGCCCGGCTGATCGAGGCCGAACGGGAGGAAGCGCAGTCGTTCGCAGTGGCGCAGGCATGTTCCAAGGGCATGAACCGCCGCCGCGTCGAGAAGTCCCGGCTGTCGAAGCGCATCGATGAGCTGCGCGAGCTGGTGCAACTGGCGCTCCCGCTGGAAGGGGGTGCAGCATGAACGCACCTTCCGAAACCTTCCGCCTGGCGGTCCTGGCAGAGCTGGGGTACGCCCCTGACCACATCGAACCCGGCAAGCTGCACCGCTTCACCACCTGCACCAAGGCCAGCGACCGCGCCGGCTGGTGCAAGCTCTTCGCCGACGAGCGCGGGGGCGTCTACGGCTGCAACCGCTCGGGCATGAGCGGCACCTGGTCGGCGAAGGACCGGGCCAGCATGACGCCAGCCGAGCACACCGCCTGGCGGATGCAGACGGAAAAGGCCCGCAGGGAACGCGAGTTCATCCAGCGCCGGCAGTGGGCGGAGAACGGCGAGCGCAACGCGAGGCTGTGGGCCGCCTGCCGCGACCTGGTGCCGGGTGATCCGGTCACGCTCTACATCAAGCGCCGCCTGCTGGCCCCGCTGTGGCCGGTGCCGCTGGCCCTGCGCTTTCACCCGGCGCTGCCCTACCGCCACGAGGGCGACCTGTTCGGCTGCTTCCCTGCGATGGTGGCCGCCATCACGAACCCTGCCGGCGAGCTGGTGGCGCTGCACCGCACCTGGCTGTCCCGCGACGGGCAGAAGGCGAACGTTCCCGGGCCGGGGAAGAAGGTCACCCAGGCGTCAGGACCGCTGATCGGCGGCTGTGTCCGGCTGGGTGCGCCGATGGATGGCGTGATCGGCGTAGCGGAGGGCGTGGAGACGGCCCTGGCCGTGTCGATGGCATCCGTTGTTCCAACGGTGGCCGCCTACTCTGCGGGCGCCCTGGCGGGCTGGATCTGGCCCGCTGATGTGCGGTTGCTGGTGATCTTCGCCGACGCCGACAAGGCCGGGCGCGAGGCCGCCGACCGACTGCGCCAGCGTGCCCAGGCTGCAGCCCTGCGCGTCAGCGTGCTGACCCCGCAAGAGGAGGGCGCCGACTGGTGCGACGTGTGGGCCGCTCGGGATCTGCCGACCACGGCGCGCACCTTCGACCGGCTGCACGACCTCGAAACCGCCAACCGGGAAGGGGCCGGCCATGACCGCAACGACTGAAGGCGACCCCGTGGCCGATGACCTGGAACGACTGAAGGCCGCCCGCAGCGCACCACCAGCGCCAGCACCGACCACCCACAAGGTCAGCGGCATGACCTTCACCCTGTTGGAGGCGACGAAGGACCGTTCGGCGGGCGTGTACTTCATCGGGCAGGACAGGGAGGGCAACGAGCGGGCGCCGATGTGGCTGTGTGCGCCGCTGCGCATCCTGGCGGAGACGCGGGGCGCCAAGTCGGACGACTGGGGCAAGCTGCTGGAATGGCACGACGCCGACGGCGTGGCGCACCGCTGGGCCATGCCCCGGGTGCTGCTGTCCGCTGACGGCCTGGACGTGCGCCGCGAGCTGATGCGCCTCGGGCTGGCGATGGCCCCGAGCCGCGCCGCGCGGGATCTGGTCAGCATGTACCTGCAGGTGTGGCCGGTGACCGAGCGGGCGCGCTGCGTGGAGCGGCTGGGCTGGTTCGGTGGCGTGTACGTGCTGCCCGAGGAAGCCATCGGCGCCGACCACGAACAGGTGGTGTTCCAGTCTGCCCAGGCGTTGGAGCCTGCCCTGTCCACGCTGGGCACGGCCGACGGCTGGCGCGACACGGCCGCCGCGCTGTCCCGGGGCAACAGCCGGATGGTGTTCGCCATCTGCACGGCCCTGGCGCCCCCGCTGGCCAACATCTGCGGCGAGGACTCGGGCGGGTTCCACCTGCGTGGGGCGTCCAGTTCGGGCAAGTCCACCGCGCTGGCACTGGCCGCGTCCGTCTGGGGCAGTCCGAGCGGATACCCCCGGCTGTGGCGCACCACCTCGAACGGCCTGGAAGGGCTGGCCGCGCTGCACAACGACGGGTTGCTGATCCTGGACGAGCTGTCGCAGGTCGACCCGAAGGACGCGGGAGAGGCCGCCTACCTGCTGGCGAACGGGCAAGGCAAGGTCCGGGCGACCCGCACAGGGGCCGCCAAGCCGTCGGCACGCTGGCGGCTGCTGTTCCTGTCGGCGGGAGAGGAAAGCCTGTCGGCGCTCATGCTCAAGGCCGGCAAGAAGGCGAACGCCGGGCAGGAGATCCGCCTGGCGGACATCGAAGCCGATGCGGGCGCAGGCATGGGCGCCTTCGAGGTGCTGAACGACCAGCCGACGCCGGCCGCGCTGGCGCTGGCCATCAAGGACGCTGCCGCGCGTCACCACGGGTCGGTGGGCGTGGCCTGGCTGCATCTCGTGGTGGCACGCCGTGCCGCGCTGGCGGATCTGATCGCCGACGGCGTGCGCGCATTCGTGGACACGCATGTGCCGCCCGGCGCGTCCGGGCAGGTGCTGCGGGTGGCGCGCCGCTTCGGCCTGGTGGCTACGGCGGGCGAGCTGGCGACGGGCTACGGCCTGACGGGCTGGGCAGAGGGCGAGGCGTC
Organism: Sphaerotilus sp.; assembly: GCF_041083715.1. Classification (GTDB taxonomy): domain Bacteria; phylum Pseudomonadota; class Gammaproteobacteria; order Burkholderiales; family Burkholderiaceae_C; genus Sphaerotilus. The sequence continues at coordinate 4,211 of NZ_JBFPGY010000339.1, read as the reverse complement.
GACGGCTGTGGGGCTGTGCTTCGCGTCCTGGCTGGATGGCTTCGGCGGGATCGGCAACAAGGAACACCGGGCGCTGTTGTCGCAGGTGCGGGCGTTCTTCGAGGTGCATGGCGCCAGCCGCTTCGAGGACGCCGACGCGCAGAACGAACAGCGTGTGATCAACCGGGCCGGGTTCTACCGCACCGGCTCGGATGGCGTGCGGCAGTTCCTGGTACTGCCGGAGGTGTTCAAGCGCGAGGTCTGCGCAGGCCACGACGCGAAGGCCGCCGCCAAGGTGCTGACCGATGCGGGCGTCATCCAGCCGGGCGCCGATGGCCGGCAGACCCGCACCTTCCGCCTGCCGAACATCCCAGCGGCACGGGTCTACGCCTTCACGGCGAAGCTGTGGGAGGACGCGGAGTGATCGCCACCACGACCAGCCTGGTGCAACCACTGCAACCAGTCCAACAGAGGTTGAAGATGTCGCTTCCTGTTCTGTGTACTGGCCGAAACAGCCTGTTTTCCAGAACGCACCCCAAAAACGCGGTTGCATTGGTTGCACTGGTTGCAGCCGTCCCCGCACAGAGGGAGAGCGGGCAGAAACCGCTGCAACCAACACTGGTTGCAAGCTGGTTGCAGTGGGTTGCAGCCTGGTTGCATCGGGCCTCGAACCCATCCGTGACGACCTGCAGCCCCTCTGCAACCACCTGCAACCACCGTGCAACCAGAACCGGTTGCAGCCCGAAAAGGGCGTTTCCCCTATGGGGGCCGTGCCGTGCAACCACTGCAACCGCTGCAACCACGTTTTCGAGTCATGAACTCAGTGAAAGGGCCAAGTCATGAGGCTGAACCGCGCTTTGATGCCCCCGGATCTGCTGCGCCTGGTGGAAGAGCGGGACCGCCTGAAGTCGGCGGGAACACCTGGAACACCGGCACCTGAAACCACTGCAACCAGACCGGCAACGCCCCGCCGCGTGCTGTGCCTGGTCGACGTGACCGACACCGGACCAGAGCCCGACCGCCTGGCGGAATACACCGCGCTGGCCCGGCGCCACGGGTTCGGCCTGGACGACGCCGCGCGCATCGCCGACCGTCTGCAGGTGCGCGACATGCTGTGCCTGGACCTGGCCATGTGCGTCGAGTGCAGCCGACTGGAGGGCCGCCGCTGTGGCGCTGCCCGCGCTGGCCAGATGACCAGCGCGAGCCGGCAATTCGAGCCGGTGCGTGCCGAGCTGATCCGCTGCGAGTGGTTCAAGCCGGCAGGAGGTGCGTGATGGGCGCCATGCAGAGAACCAAGGGCCAGACCGGCGAGCGGGAGGCCGCCGCGCTGATCCGCGACCTGACCGGCTGGGACGTGCGCCGCAGGGTCCGGCAACACGGCGGGGATTCCGACCTCGAAGGCGTGCCGGGCTGGTCGGTCGAGATCAAGCGCCATGCCAGCGCCAGCCGTGGCGAGATCCGGGCATGGTGGGCGCAGGCAGTCGCCCAGGCCCGCCCGGCTGGTCTGCTGCCCGTGCTGCTGTACCGCCGCGACCGCGACCAGTGGCGCGCCGTGTGGCCGGTGGGCGTTCACCTGGCACTGCAGGTGCGGGACTACTGGACCGGCTACGAATGGACCGTGGAGGGCACGCCGGACGCATGGGCGGCCGTGGCCCGCGAGATCAACACAACAAGGGGGAACCCATGATCGAAGCACTCATCACCGGCAAGCTGCACCAGCGAGCCGAGGAACGCACCAGCAAGGGCGGGCGCCCGTTCGTCACCGCGAAGGTGCGCGCCGCTGTCGGCGAGGCCGAAGGCGTGTTCGTCAACGTCGTGGCGTTCTCGGAATCGGCCTGCGCTGCCCTGCTGGCGCTGGATGCCGGCGACTCGCTGGCCGTGGCCGGCACGCTCAAGCCGAGCGCCTGGATCGACCGCGAGGGCAACCCCCGCCCGGGTCTGGACCTCGTGGCCGCCCAGGTGCTGACGCTGTACGGGCTGAAGCGCCGCCGTGCCGCTGCTGCTGGTGACCCCGAGCCGCAGGAGCGCGCACCGCAGGCCCGCCAAGGCCACCAGCAGCCCCACCAGCAGCGCCAGCACGACCCCGAGGACTTCGGGCCGCAGGACTGGCCGGAGGGCGGCCGATGACCGACCACGCCGACCCGCAGCACATCCGCCACGGTGCCGACGGCACGCGAGCCGTTCCCGTGGCGCCCGATGCTGCCCAGGCGCACGCCCGCATCGTCGAAGCCCTGGCGGACCCGTTCGCCTTCGCTGTGGCGCTGCTGGGTGCCTGTGGCGCTCGGAGTCAGTACGGGCACCTTCAGGACCACGCCGCGCCAGCACCGCCGACCACCGACACCCGTCCGGCGCCGCGCAAGCCCCACCAGCACAAGCCCCGCACGGCCGAAGAGATCCTGAAGCCCCGCACCAAGCCGGGAGGCGAGATGGGGCCGCTGTCCAACCGGTCGAGGCGTGACGCATGAGCCGACCCGCCGACCAGAACGAACACCTGCACCCGCTGGTGGTGTCCGGGTTGATGCGCGAGCTGCTGGCCGATCTTCTGGACGATGCCGCCCAGCTGCTGCGCCGTGGCCCTGCTGCTGACGCCCAGGCGCTGGCGCTGCACCTGTCCAAGCTGGAAGGGCCGCATCGGGCCGCCTGGCTGAAGATGGCCCCGCTGGTGTGCCGGTTTGCCGTCAGGCCCGCTGCACGGCGCATGGTGGCGACGATGACCCGGAAGGGCTGAAGCGCAGAGGGCTGGAACCCACCTGAACTACTTGGAAAAACTTGTGTTCTGCATGGTGCCGCCTGTTGACAAATGTTGACGTCCAACAGGCCATGCAGGCCGGCACCGCTCCAGAAAACTCCAGTTCCGCAAGTCTCGCCAGTCGGCGAACTACTCGGGAAAACTCACGTTCGGAAATGGCCGGGAACCTGAGGAAACCTGAGTTCTGAACCACCCCGAGGCCCGGCACGTCCGGGCTTTGTCGTTCCTGGCTGAGTTGGTGCGCAGGCTGCTGGAAGTGCCGTGTTCAAACGGACGTTGCAACGGCTGGCGCTGATCGTGCCCGGACCCTGCCCGGTTCGGCCTGGCCGGCTGTCCCATGGACACGGCAGGGAAGCCGGCGCCGACCATCTGGAGGACGTGCGCAGAATGGTCCGGGCTGGCGCTGCTGGTGCTACCTGTAAACCTCAGTTGACACACGCTCAAGCTGTTGACTACAGTTGACACATGGTCGAAATACGCAAGACAGATGAGTTCGAGTCCTGGTTCACGGGACTGCGTGACCGCATGGTGCGCGTGCGTGTTCAGGCTCGCATCGACCGCCTGGCCTGCGGCAACCCCGGACAACATCGGGTTCTCACGGGTGGCGTGTCCGAAATGAAGATCGACGTTGGTCCGGGATACCGGGTCTACTTTGTGCAGCGTGGCCCGCTGCTGGTCATCCTGCTGTGTGGCGGAGACAAGAGCACGCAGCAGCAGGACATTGAATCCGCCCTGGCGATGGCCGGGCAACTGGAGTGACTCACATGACCGTTCAGACCACCACATGGGATTCGTCCGAGTACCTCAAGACCGAGGAGGACATCACCGCGTACATGGCCGCTGTGATGGAGGAGGGCGGCGACGATCCCGCGTTCATCGTCCATGCGCTGGGTGTCGTGGCGCGTGCCCGCAACATGTCCCAGCTCGCACGGGATACGGGACTGACCCGCGAAGGGCTGTACAAGGCGCTGTCCGGCGAAGGAAACCCGAGCTTCGCCACGGTGCTCAAGGTCAGTAGGGCGATGGGGTTTAAGTGGACACTGCAGCAGGCTGCACCAGTGCTGGCCGGCTGATTGGGCAGAATCGAGGGGCTGCGGCGAGGCGTGGGGGCAGGTTTGGGGGCAGGTTCCAACAAGCGCCAGCGTGAAACCGTTTCAGATCAACCACTTACGCAGGCTGTTCGATTCGGATAGTCCATCAAGATCAGGGCACCTCTGCCGATGATCGGGGCATGGCACAAAAACGCGGCCCGATTCCAGGCATATTCATCTCATCCGGGCGCTACTTTCGGATCCACCGAGACGGCAAGCGCAAGATTTGGACGCCGCTCACCCGCGTCGATGACGGCCTGCCGGCGCTGTGGTGTGGTGGCTGTGGCACCTGCCGAGCCGCGAGGCGCTGGTTCCTCAGGTGACCGATGGGTCGTCGTCCGGGAACAGTGGCAAGGTCTGACGCATCGACGTCGGCTCCGCAGGCAGCGTGG
>NZ_JBFPGY010000338.1:0-18993 GCF_041083715.1 Sphaerotilus sp. | reverse complement strand
GGCGGTGCGTGTGCGCTTCGAGCGATGCGGTCATCAGCCGCGCCATGCCGCCATCGTCCTGGCTGCCGCCGATGGCGCGGGCCAGCGCCAGCTTGCCGGCGGTGCCGCCGCCGTCCTCGGCCTCGGCCTCGGCGCTGCGCTCGATCTCCCACTGGTGCTCGAAGGCGTCGACGGCGCGGGTCAGCCATGGGGCGTCCTGCGGCACGGCGCGGGCGATTTCCGCGTCGAACCACTGGGTCAGCTTCGGCACCAGCTCCGGGGCCGGACTGGCGATGTAGGGCGACAGCCACAGGTCGAGCGCGTCGACCTGCGTGCGGCCTTCGGTGGCCGCGGCGGTGCGCATCAGGCCGACCCACAGACGCCAGCGGCGGTCGGACAGCGTGATCTGCTGATCACCCAGCCAGCGGCGCAGCGCCCGCAGTGCCTCGACCGCCTCGACACTCAGCCGCACACGGTCGCTGGCGTGCGCGATGTGCGCACGCTCCGCGGCGGTCAGTGCAGCGGGACGCTCGGCGTCGTCTTCGATCGCCGTGAGCCGCAGCAGGGCTTCGAAGCTGGCGTCGCTGACGGGAGCGATCGGCAGGCGGACCAGAAACCGGTCGTGGAAGGCCTGCAGGGCCTCGTCGGCGGGGACTTCGTTGCTGGCGGCGATCACGCTGATCAGCGGCGTGCGGGTGCGGCCGACGCCGTTGTCGAACTCGCGCTCGTTGAGCAGCGTCAGCAGCGCATTCAGGATGGCCGAGTTCGCCTTGAACACCTCGTCCAGAAAGGCGATGCCGGCGGTGGGCAGGAAACCGGCGGTCAGCCGCTCGTAGCGGTCGTCCTCCAGCGCCTTGAGCGAGAGCGGGCCGAACAGCTCTTCGGGTGTGGAAAAGCGTGTCAGCAGGCGCTCGAAGTACGGGGCGCTGTCGAAGATGCGGTGGAGACGGCGCGCCAGCTCGCTCTTGGCGGTACCGGGTGGACCGATCAGCAGCACGTGTTCGCCTGCGAGGGCCCCGAGCAGCGCCAGGCGCACTTCGGTGGTGCGCTCCAGCAACCCGGCCTCCAGCGTGGCGAGCAGCCCGCGCAAGCGGTCCGGCGAAGGCAGCGGGTCGAGAGCGGAGGGGGCGTCGGCACGGGTCATCTGCGGATTGTCGGTGCCTGCGGCCGGCGCTGCAATTCGGATCAGTGCGGGCGGTCTCCGCGGTCCGGTGGTCACCAGGTCGTGTCCACGAACCGGTGCGGGTCCAGGATTGCCACATGCGAGCCGGCCAGATCCAGCGCCCGCGGCAGCAGTTCGATCTGCACGCGCCGGCCCGCGTCCAGCACCTCCCCATCGACGCGCAGCGACAGCGGTCGGTCGCTCTCGATCCGGAGCAGGCGGCACTGGCGGTGGGGCACCGGCGCGGTGGCAGAGGGCAGGCCGAACGGTCGCAGGGGCCGCAGCCAACGCAGCCAGCGGCCGGCGCCGCCGACGACCACGGCATCGAACTGTCCGTCGTTGAGCTGCGCCGGCAGGCCCTCGGGCGTGCTCCATTGCGGCAGCGCGTTGCAGAGCAGGATCCGCCGCGCCGTGCCCGTGGGCAGCCGCTGCCCGTCGGTCCACACCGACCACCCGGCGGCCCCCCAGCGGCCGAACCCGCCGGCCCGGTCGACCCGCACCTGCGAGATGAAGTGGGTGACCGTCTCGCCGGTGTCCAGCAGTCCGACATCCACCGGTGCGGTCGGCGCGCGCAGCGCGAACACCAGCGCCTGCGACCAGCGCAGTTCGTCCAGACCCAGTGTGCGTGCCAGCAGGTTGTGCCTGCCCGCAGGCACGAGGCCGACTTTCAGGCCGCCCTGCAACAGGGCGGGCAGCATGGCGCTCACGGTGCCATCCCCGCCGATCAACACGACCCGGGTCCGGGGCGCGAGGATGGTCAGCATCGCCCGGGCCTGGTGGACGGAGTCCGGCATCAGCAACGACACGCCCGGCGCGTGGCGCGACAGCCAGGCCGCGATGGGCCGGCGCAACTCGGCCGCTCGCCCCCCGCCAGCGCCGGGGTTCAGCAGGGCGACAGAGGCTGTCGACGTCACCGGCGTGGATCAGTAGAGGTAGACACCACGTCCGCTCTTGCGGCCCAGGTAGCCGGCCGCCACGTACTCCTTCAGCAGCGGGCAGGGCCGGTACTTCGAATCGCCGAACTGGTTCAGGTAGACCTCCATCACCGCCAGGCAGACGTCCAGGCCGATCATGTCGGCGAGCGCCAGCGGGCCGATCGGCTGGTTGCAGCCGAGCTTCATGCCGGCGTCGATGTCCTCCGGCGTCGCCAGACCTTCCGACAGCACGAAGAAGGCCTCGTTGACCATCGGCACCAGGATGCGGTTGACGACGAAGCCGGGCGCGTTCTTGACCGTGATCGGGCTCTTGCCCAGGCGCACGGCCAGGTCCTTGACGGCGTCGTGCGTCGCGTCCGAGGTCTGCAGGCCACGGATGATCTCGACCAGCGCCATCATCGGCACCGGGTTGAAGAAGTGCATGCCGATGAAGCGGTCGGCGCGTTTCGTCGTCGCGGCGAGCTGGGTGATCGAGATCGAGCTGGTGTTGGTGGCGACGAGGACCTCGGGGGCGAGCTGCGCGTCGAGCTGGCCGAGGATCTTGATCTTCAGCGCCTCGTTCTCGGTGGCCGCCTCGATGACGAACTGCGCGGCGTTCAGTGCGGCGTAGTCGGTCGAGGTGGTGATGCGTGCGAGTGCCGCGGCCTTCTGCTCGGCGGTGAGCTTGTCCTTCTTGATCAGGCGGTCGAAGCTGCCGGCGATGGTGGCCAGGCCCTTGCTGACCGCGGCGTCGCTGATGTCCACCATCACGACGTCGATGCCGGACTGTGCGCAGACCTGCGCGATGCCGTTGCCCATGGTGCCGGCGCCGATGATGCCGACGGTCTGGATCGTCTGGGTGGTCATGGAGTGTTCCTTTTCGGGGGTGGTCGATCGGCCAGTGGCTGGCGCGACGGGTTGGTTCATGCGGAGACCGCCCGGATTTTGCCTCGGGGCAGGGCGGCCACAGTTCATAGAATGGCGCCCTTGTCCGCGAGACCCCACAACAGCCATGACCGACGCCCTGAACGCCCTCTCCAAGTCCTTTGAGCCCGCCCCGATCGAAGCCCGGTGGGCGCCGCAGTGGGAGGCCAGCGGTGTCTACGCGCCGACGCTGGACCCGGCCAAGCCCAGTTTCTGCGTCCAGCTGCCGCCGCCGAACGTGACCGGCACGCTGCACATGGGCCACGCGTTCAACCAGACCATCATGGACTCGCTGACGCGCTACCACCGCATGTCCGGCGACAACACGCTGTGGGTGCCCGGCACCGACCACGCCGGCATCGCCACGCAGATCGTCGTGGAGCGCCAGCTGCAGGGCCAGGGCGTCAGCCGCCACGACCTCGGCCGCAAGAACTTCGTCGCCAAGGTCTGGGAGTGGAAGGAGCAGTCCGGCGCCACCATCACGCAGCAGATGCGCCGCATGGGCGACTCGGTGTCGTGGGGCCACGAGTACTTCACGATGGACGACAAGCTGTCCAAGGTCGTGACCGAGACCTTCGTGAAGCTCTTCGACGAGGGCCTGATCTACCGCGGCAAGCGGCTGGTGAGCTGGGATCCGATCCTGAAGTCGGCGGTGTCGGACCTGGAGGTCGAGAGCGAGGAGGAAGACGGCTCGCTCTGGCACATCCGCTACCCGGTGGACGGCTCGGACGAGTCGCTGGTGGTCGCCACGACGCGGCCCGAGACCATGCTCGGCGACACCGCCGTGATGGTCCACCCGGAAGACGAGCGCTACGCGCACCTGATCGGCAAGCAGGTCCGTCTGCCCATCACCGGCCGCCTCGTGCCGGTGATCGCCGACGACTATGTGGACAAGTCCTTCGGCACCGGCGTGGTCAAGGTCACGCCCGCGCACGACCAGAACGACTACCAGGTCGGCCTGCGCCACCAGCTGCCGATGCTGACGATCTTCGACCTGGAGGCCAAGGTCAGCGCCCATGAAGCCACCGACATTCCCGCCGAGTACGTCGGCGTGGACCGCTTCGTCGCCCGCAAGCAGCTCGTGGCCCGCTTCGAGGCCGAGGGCCTGCTGGTCGAGGTCAAGAAGCACAAGCTGATGGTGCCGCGCTGCGCCCGCACGGGGCAGGTGATCGAGCCGATGCTGACCGACCAGTGGTTCGTCGCGATGACCAAGGCCGGCGCCAACGGCAAGTCCATCGCCGACGAGGCGATCGAGGCGGTCGAATCCGGCGACGTGAAGTTCGTGCCGGAGAACTGGGTCAACACCTACAACCAGTGGATGAAGAACATCCAGGACTGGTGCATCTCGCGCCAGCTCTGGTGGGGCCACCAGATCCCGGCGTGGTACGGCGACGGCGGCGAACTCTTCGTCGCCCGCAGCGAGGACGAGGCGCGCGCCAAGGCGACGGCCGCGGGCTACTCGGGCGCGCTGACCCGCGACGAGGACGTGCTCGATACCTGGTACTCGTCGGCGCTGGTGCCGTTCTCGACGCTCGGCTGGCCCGAGCAGACGATCGAGCAGGACCTCTTCCTGCCGTCCTCGGTGCTGGTGACCGGCTACGACATCATCTTCTTCTGGGTGGCCCGGATGATCATGATGACCAGGCACTTCACCGGCAAGGTGCCGTTCAAGCACGTCTACATCCACGGCCTTGTGCTCGACGCGCAGGGCAAGAAGATGTCGAAGTCCGAGGGCAACGTGCTCGACCCGGTGGACCTGATCGACGGCATCGAACTCGCCCCGCTGCTCGACAAGCGCACGCAAGGCCTGCGCAAGCCGGAAACCGCCCCCAAGGTCCGCAAGGCCACCGAGAAGGAATTCCCGGACGGCATCCCGGCCTACGGCGCCGACGCGCTGCGCTTCACCTTCGCGGCGATGGCGACGCTGGGCCGCAGCGTCAACTTCGACTCCAAGCGCTGCGAGGGCTACCGCAACTTCTGCAACAAGCTGTGGAACGCCACGCGCTTCGTGCTGATGAACACCGAGGGCCAGGACTGTGGCCTGCTGGAGCACACCAAGGCGGACTGCGCGGAGGGTGGCAAGGCGCACGGCTACCTGCGCTTCAGCCCGGCCGACCGCTGGATCACGGGCGAACTGCAGCGCGTCGAGCACGCCGTCGCGCAAGGGTTCAAGGACTACCGCCTCGACAACGTCGCCAACGCGGTCTACCAGTTCGTCTGGGACGAGTACTGCGACTGGTACCTCGAAATCGCCAAGGTCCAGCTCCAGGTCGCCAAGGACGCCGGTGACGAGGCCGCCGCCCGTGGCACGCGCCGCACGCTGATCCGCGTGCTGGAGACGACGCTGCGCCTGCTGCATCCGGTGGCGCCGTTCATCACCGCCGAGCTGTGGAACACGGTGGCGGTGGTCGCCGGGCGCAAGGCAGCGGATGCGGCCGACACGGTGGCGACGGCCGCCTACCCGGTGGCGCAACTGGAGAAGGTCGATCCGGTGGCCGATGCCTGGGTGGCGCGGCTGAAGGATCTGGTGGGCGTCGTGCGCGCGCTGCGCAGCGAGATGGGCCTGTCGCCGGCCGAGCGGGTGCCGCTGCTGACGTGCGGTGACGCGGACTTCATCGCGTCGGCCGCACCGGTCATCCGGGCGCTGGCCAAGCTGGGCGAGGTGCAGGTGATCGCGGATGAGGCGGCGTTCGCCGAGGCGACCGAGATGGCCCCCGTGGCGGTGCAGGGTGCGGCCCGGCTGGCCCTGAAGGTCGAGATCGACGTGGCCGCCGAGCGCGAGCGTCTCGGCAAGGAGGTCACCCGCCTGACCGGCGAGATCGCCAAGGCGACCGCCAAGCTGGCCAACGAGAGCTTCGTGGCGCGTGCCCCGGCGGCAGTCGTCGAGCAGGAGCGGGCGCGGATCGCCGTGTTCAGCGAGACGCTGGCGAAGCTGCAGACGCAGCTGACGCGCCTGGGTTGATCCGGTCGTGCCGCGGTGACGGGGTGGTGGCGTCCTGCCGCACACCCGGCCGCACCGTGGTGGGTGCACGGCGCAGCACGTCGTGCAGTTGCCGCGCCACGCCCCAGGCGCTGCGCAGGCGCGCCTCGCGGGTGTAGGCCGCCAGTCGAGGGGTGGTTCGCAGGCCCGCTGCGCCGTGCAGCGGCTGCCCGGGGGCGAGCAGTCCGGGTGCCACGCTGTCCAGCCAGGCGGCGGCCAGCCGTCCGCTGTTGAGCATGTCGGCCAGCACCGCCTCGTCGAACAGATCGATGGGCGCCATGCTGACCAGCACCTGTCCCGGCTTGCACCACGGCAGGATGCGGTCCCCGAGCAGGCCGACATAGCGGCTGTAGAGCGGCAACTGCACGCACACCGCGTCCGACTGTTCGAACAGCTCGCGCAGTCCGACGGGCTGCACACCCCAGCGGTCCCACAGCGCGTCGCTGGCGTGCAGGGCCGGATCGTAGCCACGCACCTGCGTGCCCAGGGCCTGCAGCACGGTGGCGAGCCGGCGGGCACCGGCGTCCATGCCGACCAGACCGACGGTGCAGTGGGCCAGTTCCCGGCCGACCACGCGCTGCGGCGTCTGCGGACTGGGCCGCAGCAGGGCCAGCAGGGCGCCCAGCATGAACTCGGCTTCGGCCGGTGCGCTGGCGTCCGGGCTGCGCAGCACGTCAACGCCGGCACGGCCGCAGGCGTCCAGATCGATGTGTTCCTGACCGCCGACGATCCGGCCGATGGCCCGCAGCCAGGGCGCGCGCGCCAGCACCCTGGCGTTGACTGCAATCTGCGCTGGCAGGATCACTGCGCGAGCCTGCGCAAGCGCTTCGCCGAAGCGCTTGCGGTCCTCGGTCAGCCGCGGTGCGTAGTGCAGTTCATGGCGCGTCTGCAGCCATTGCAGCACCTCGGCTTCCAGGGGTTCGGCAACGAGCAGATCCATGATTTCGTGAGAGATGAACAAGGGCTGATGTTAATCAGTGGCACCGTGGCTTAGCCCCCCCTGATCACGCGCCGGAATGTCACTTTCCCATGCCAGAATTGAAGCAGTTGACGCAGTTTTGGCGTCCTTTAGAGACTACTTGGCGCTTTGCTTCAGCTCCATTCCAACTGCATTCCACAGGGTACATCCGCACATGCAAATCAAGAAAGCCATCTTTCCCGTTGCCGGTCTGGGCACGCGTTTCCTGCCCGCCACCAAGGCGCAACCGAAGGAGATGATGCCGGTGGTCGACAAGCCGCTGATCCAGTACGCCGTCGAGGAAGCCTATGCAGCGGGTGTGCGCGAGATGATCTTCGTGACCGGTCGCCACAAGCGCCCGATCGAGGACCACTTCGACATGACCTTCGAGCTGGAAGTGGCGCTGGAAAACGCCAACAAGACCGATCTGCTGAATGTCGTGCGCAGCGTCAAGCCGAAGGACATGGAGTGCATCTACGTCCGTCAGGCGCAGGCGCTGGGCCTGGGCCACGCAGTGCTGTGCGGCCAGCGGCTGATCGGCAACGAGCCGTTCGCCGTGCTGCTGGCCGATGACCTGATGATGGGCGAGCCGCCGGTGCTGGCGCAGATGGTCGAGCAGTACAAGGAATGGCGCGCGTCGATCCTGGCGGTGCAGGAAGTGCCGGTCGAGCACACCAAGCGCTACGGCATCGTCGCCGGCACGCTGGTCAATGACCGCGTGATGGACGTCAGCAAGATCGTCGAGAAGCCGTCGCCGGAAAGCGCGCCGTCGCGCTGGGGGGTCGCGGGCCGCTACATCCTGACGCCCGGCGTGTTCCACGAGATCGCCACGCAGCCGCGCGGCGTGGGCGGCGAGATCCAGCTCACCGACGGCATCGCCGCGCTGCTGCGCCGCGAGAAGGTCTTCGCCTACCGCTACGAAGGCCGCCGCTACGACTGCGGCAGCAAGGAAGGCTTCCTGGAGGCCAACGTCGAGCTGGCCCTGAAGCACCCGGAACTGGGCGAATCGTTCCGCCAGTACCTGAAGAGCCTGGAACTCTGAGTTCAGCGCCTGCGCAGCAGGTGCACGAACTCGTTGCCGGGCAGCGTCTCCTGCCCGAGCAGGGCATGGCCGGTCTGGCGCGCGAAGGCCTGGAAGTCGCGCAGCGAACCCGGGTCGGTCGCCAGCACCCGGAGCACCTGCCCGCTGGCGAGGTCCGCCAGCGCCTTCTTGGCTTTCAGGATGGGCAGCGGGCAGTTGAGCCCGCGGGTGTCGATTTCCTTGTCGGCGGTGGTCTGGGTGTCCATCAGGGCTCCTTGGCGGACCTGATTCTAGTCACGCCAGACCACCCGCCGTGCGCAGGTTGTCAGCGCTGGTAGCGCTGCACCAGGGCCTGCTGTGCGCTCACGCCGGTCTCGCCGACGCGCTGGTAGCGGCCGGTGCTGTCCAGCGTCCAGGCATCGCGCTCGTCGCGCAGGTAGGGCACCAGGCATTCGTCGATCACGCGCTGGCGCAGGCGGGCGTCGCGGATCGGCCAGGCAATCTCGATGCGGCGCAGCATGTTGCGCGTCATCCAGTCGGCGCTGCTGAAATACAGGGCTTCGTCCGTCTCCTGCGGACCCCAGCGGAAATACAGCACCCGCGTGTGCTCCAGGAAACGCCCGACCACCGAACGCACCCGGATGCGGTCGGTCTGGCCCGGCAGGCCCGGTGGCAGCGCGCAGGCGCCGCGCACGATCAGGTCGATCTCTGCCCCGGCCTGGCCGGCGGCGATCAGCGCGCGAATCAGCACCGGATCGGTGAGTGCGTTGAACTTGCAGACGATGCGCGCCGGCTGGCCTGCACGCGCCGCCGCAGTCACGCGTTCGGTCAGCGCGACCATCGTCGATTGCAGCGTGAAGGGCGCCACCAGGAGCCGCTTCGTCGGGCGCAGCGTGTTCAGGCTGGCCAGATGCAGGAAGACGGCGTCGGCATCGGCGGTGATCTCGGGGTCGGTCGTGAGGAAGCCGATGTCGGTGTAGAGCCGCGCGGTCTTCGAGTTGTAGTTGCCCGTGGACAGGTGGCCGTAGCGCACCAGTCGGCGGCCTTCCTTGCGGGTGACCAGCAGCAGCTTGGCGTGGGTCTTCAGCCCGACGATGCCGTAGACCACCTGCACCCCCACCGCTTCGAGCCGGTCCGCCCAGTTGATGTTGGCCTCTTCGTCGAAGCGCGCCTTCAGTTCCACCACGGCCAGGACCTCCTTGCCGCGCCGCGCCGCCTCGATCAGCAGCTCCATCAGCACCGACTCGCTGCCGGTGCGGTAGATGGTCTGCTTGACGGCCAGCACCTGCGGATCCTCGACCGCCTCGCGCAGGAACTGCACCACGGGGTCGAAGGATTCGAAGGGCTGGTGGGTCAGGATGTCGCGTTCGGCCATGCAGTCCATGACACGGCGGCCACGCGGCAGCTGGTCTTCGGGCCAGGCCGGTTCGTGCGGCGTGAAGCGCAGACGGGGCGCTTCGGCGCGGTCGATCAGGGTGTTCATGCGCACCAGGTTGACCGGGCCGTTGACGCGGTAGAGCGCAGCGGCGGGCAGATCGAACTGGGTGAGCAGGAAGTCCGACAGGCGTGCCGGGCAGGTGTTGACGACCTCGATGCGCACGGCGCGGCCATAGTGGCGCGTCGTCAGTTCGCTGCGCAGGGCCTGGCGCAGGTTGGTGACATCGTCCTCGTCGACGTCCATGTCCGAGTCGCGCGTCACACGGAACTGCGAGAACGCCAGGACCTCGCGCTCCGGAAACAGCTCGCCCAGGTGCGCCCGGATCACGCTGGTCAGCAGCACGAAGACCTGCTGGCCATCGGACAGCCGATCCGGCAGGCGGATCACCCGCGGCAGTACCCGCGGCACTTTCACGATGGCGATGGTGTTCTCGCGCCCGAAGGCGTCGATGCTGCCCAGCTGCGCGATGAAGTTCAGCGACTTGTTGGCCACCTGCGGGAAGGGATGCGCCGGGTCCAGCCCGACCGGCACCAGCAGCGGCTGCACTTCCCGGTGGAAGAACTGTGACACCCATTGCCGCTGGGCGTCGTTGCGGTCGGCGTGGTTGACGATGACGATCCGCTCGGCGGCCAGCGCGGGCATGACCTCGTCGTTGAAGATGCGGTACTGCTCGTCGATCAGCGCATGGGCGTCAGCGGCGACGACGGCCAGGTCGCTGTGGCTCGTGCCGCTGTCGGGCAGGCGGGCAGCGTCGAGCGCGTCCGAGAAGCGCACTTCGAAGAACTCGTCCATGTTGGACGAGACGATGCAGATGTAGCGCAGCCTCTCCAGCAGCGGCACATCCGCACGCCGGGCCTGCGCCAGCACGCGCCGGTTGAATTCCAGGATCGCGCGTTCGCGGCTGAGCAGGATGACCGGATCGGACGGGGGCGGGGAGGCTTCGGGCATGGCCCGATCCTAGGCCTGCTGCGTGACCGATTCGTGACAGCGGGCGTGTGGCCGCGCCGGAAGTCTCAGCCAGTTTGCACGGTCTGCAGTCGCACGGCGCTGACCTTGGCCCACGCCTCGACCTCGCCCTGCAGCAGGTGCAGCGTGCGGGGATGCGCGCGGGCCCAGCCGGCCGAGAAGCTCAGGCGGATCTGGCGGCCATCGCCGGACAGGCTGGGCAGCGGCAGCTCCGGCGCACTGCGGGCGTGGCAGAGCAGCACCGCCAGCCGCAGCGCCAGCACCTGCAGCGCCAGCACGGCGTCGGCCAGGGCCGCGTCGATCTTGCGCAGCCCGCCGCGGTGGCCGAGCACCAGATCGGCCAGCCGGCGCTGCTGGTTCTGCGAGAAACCAGGCGCGTCCACATGGCCGATCAGGTAGGCGCTGTGGCGGTGGTGGTCGTGGTGCGAGACCATCATGCCGATCTCGTGCAGCGCGGCAGCCCAGCCGAGTTCGCGCTGGTGGTCGAGTGTGGCGCGGGGCTGCATCTGCCGGTGCAACTGGCCGGCGACATCCTGCACCCGGCGTGCCTGGGCCACGTCGATGCAGAAACGCTGCTGCAGATCGACCACGGTGTCGTCGCGCAGGTCGTGGTGGGCCGGATCACGGTCGGCGGCGAGGCGCTCTTCGAGGTCGAAGATCACGCCCTGGCGCAGCGCGCCGCGTGCCGGCTGCAGCGCCTCGATGCCGAACTGCGCCGCCAGCGTGTTCAGGATGGCCAGCCCGCCGCCGAGCACGGCGCGGCGTTCCGGCTTGAGGCCAGGCAGCTTGAGCGCATCCTGGTGGCCGGCGCGGATGCATTCCTGGATGCACCAGCGCAAGCCCTCGGGCGTGATCGCACCGTCGGTGATGCCGCTGGCGGCCAGCAACTGGGAGACTGCGCCGGCTGTACCGGACGAGCCCAGGGCCTCGACCCAGTTCTGGTGGGAGAACTGCGCCAGCGCCTCCTCCAGCTCGGCCCCGGCGGCGATCTGCGCGGCCTGGAAGCGCTCGGCGGTGAACTGGCCGTCGGGGAAATACTGCATCGACAGGCTGACGCTGCCGATACGGAAGGACTCGGCCTGCAGCGGCGTGGCACCGATGCCGATGATCATCTCGGTCGAGCGCCCACCGATGTCCACGACCAGCCGCTGTCGGTCCGAAGGTTGCAGCCGCGCCACGCCCTTGTAGATCAGCCGGGCCTCCTCGCGGCCGGAGATGACCTCCACCGGATGCCCCAGCGCCTCGCCCGCCCGTGCCAGGAAGGCGTTGCGGTTGGTGGCTTCGCGCAGCGTCTGCGTGGCGACGGCGCGCAGCTGCCTCGCAGGAATGCCGGCCAGCCGGGTGCGAAAGCGTGCCAGACAGGCCAGTCCGCGCAGCGCGGCCTCCTCGCTCAGCAGGCCCTCGGCGTCCAGGCCGGCGCCCAGGCGCACGGTGTCCTTGAGGTAGTCGATGCGGCGGTAGCGACCACGGGTGACCTGGCCGATTTCCAGGCGAAAGCTGTTCGAGCCGATGTCGATCGACGCGAGCACGCCGCGCCACGAGGGGCCGGCCGTGGCCGTGGAGGAGGTGGAGACGAGGGGGGCGGTCTGGGCAGGCATGGTCCTATTGTCCATGCCTTGGCAGAGGGCATGCCCTGGCGGCGCACCGCCAGGGCGTCCGTTCCTAGAATGTGCCTCCCCCTGACAACCGAGACTTCCATGACCGATCCCGTCCACCGCGCCGAGTTCGACAGCCTCACTCCCACCCGGGACTTCACTCGCCGCAGCTTCGTGCAGACGGCCATCGGCAGCGGGTTCGCTGCTGCGGTGCTGCCGGTCGTGGCGCAGAACGTCATCACCACCCCGGCCGATGGGCTGGTGGTCGGCGAGGTGACGATCGATGTGAACGGCTTCCGGATGCCCGCCTACCGTGCGGCGCCGGCAGGGGGGAAGAACCTGCCGGTGGTGCTGGTGGTCAGCGAGATCTTCGGTGTGCACGAGCACATCGCCGACGTGGCCAGGCGCTTCGCGCGGCAGGGCTATCTGGCGATCGCGCCCGAGCTGTTCGTGCGCCAGGGCGATGCCGGCAGCTACGGCGAGATGGCCAGGCTGATGAGCGAGGTCATCGCCAAGGTGCCCGATGCGCAGGTGATGGGCGATCTGGATGCCACCGTGGCCTGGGCGGCGACCCAGGGGGGAGACACTGCGCGGCTCGGCATCACCGGCTTCTGCTGGGGCGGGCGCATCGCGTGGCTGTACGCGGCGCACAACCCTGCGATCAAGGCGGGCGTGGCGTGGTATGGCCGGCTGGTCGGTGCCCCGTCCGCGCTGACGCCGCGTCACCCGATCGATCTGGCCAGCGAGATCAAGGGGCCCGTGCTCGGGCTCCATGGCGGGCAGGACAGTGGCATTCCACTCGACACGGTCGAACAGATGAAGGCCGCGCTGGCCACCGGCAGCGCAGCGGCGAAGCGCTCGGAGTTCGTCGTCTATCCGGACGCGCCGCATGCGTTCCACGCCGACTACCGCCCGAGTTACCGCCAGGCCGCGGCGCAGGACGGCTGGGCCCGCTGTCTGGCCTGGTTCAAGGCGAACGGTGTGGCCTGAATCGCGAGCGAAATCCCCCCGATGTGATCGCGATCAAGCAGGGGGGCCGGGACGGCCCTGTGCTTCAGGTGCCGCCAGTACACTGCCGCACCGTTTCCTGGATCTCCCTGCTGCATGATCTCGCGCCGCCGTTGTCTCTCCTCCTCCGCTGCTGCGCTGCTGGCGCTGGCCTGTGATGTTCGCGCACAGGGGGTGGCCTCCGCGCCTGCCCTGGCTTCGTCCGCTGTGTCCGCACCCGCCGCGGTCCGCCCGCCGATCTTCGTGCTGAACTCGCTGGACGCGACCATCAGCGTGATCGATCCGGTCAGCCTGACCGAGCTGCGCCGCCTGCCCACCGGCAAGGAGCCGCACCACCTCTACCTCTCGCCCGACGAGAAGTCGCTGCTGGTGGCCAACGCGGTCGGCAACACCATCACGCTGGTCAATCCGCGCACCGGCCAGATCCAGCGCACGATGACCGACATCGTCGACCCCTACCAGCTGCGCTTCTCGCCCGACATGAAGTGGTTCGTCACCGCGGCGAACCGGCTCAACCACATCGACCTCTACCGCGTCACGCGCCCGGCCACCGGCGGCTTCGAGCTGGCCCTGGCCAAGCGCCTGCCCACGGGCAAGACGCCCAGCCACGTCATCATCGACACGAAATCCACCGTGGTCTACGGCAGCATCCAGGACGACGACCAGATCACGTCGATCGACCTGGCGACCCAGACCACGCGCTGGACGGTGCCGTCCGGCAAGATGCCCGCCGACGTGTTCCTGAGCGCCGATGACCGGACGCTGTTCGTCGGCCTGACCGGCGATGCCTTCGTGGAGGCGTATGACGTGAGCGTCAACCCGCCGAAGCTGATCAAGCGCATCCCGACCGGTGCCGGCGCCCACGCCTTCCGCGCCTGGGGAGACAAGCGCCATGTGCTGGTCAGCAACCGTGTAGCCAACACCATCAGCCGCATCGACACCCAGACGCTCACGGTGGTGGACAACTACCCGGCGCCGAGCGGCCCGGACTGCATGGACCTCTCGCCTGACCGCAAGTTCATCTATGTCGCCTCGCGCTGGGCCGGCAAGCTGACGGTGATCGACACCGAGCAGAAGAAGGTGGTCCGGCAGGTCAGTGTCGGCAAGTCGCCACACGGTGTCTGGACGCTGGAGCACGCCGGGCGGCTGTGAGGATCTGATGCAGCGATCGATCGTGCCCGGACTGGTGGCGGCCGCGCTGGCGCTGGCCGCCGGCAGCGCGCAGGCGGCGGCCTGCGACAAGCCGCTGTTCCTGACCTTCGACACCGGCCACATGGGCGTGGCGCCGCTGGTGGCCGAGGTACTCGCGCGCCAGCAAGTCAAGGCCACCTTCTTCCTCGCCAACGAGAAGACGCTGAACGACGGGCGCAGCCTCGACGCGCAGTGGGCGCCGTGGTGGAAGGCGCGCGCCGCGGAAGGCCACCTGTTCGGCTCGCACACCTTCGACCACGTCTACTGGCGCGCCGACCGGGCGGGCGGCGGTTTCGACATGCGCCCGACCTTCGGCCCGCAGGCCGACCACGTGGTCCGCATGGACGCTGCGGCCTACTGCGCCGAGCTGCAGCGCGCTGCCACCCGGTTCACCGAGATGACCGGCCAGCGCATGGCGCCGCTGTTCCGCGCGCCTGGGGGCAAGACCTCGCCTGCGCTGCTGGCGGCGGCCGGGCAATGCGGCTGGCACCATGTGCCGTGGAGCCCGGCGGGTTTTCTTGGCGATGAGCTGTCGAGCGAGCAATTCCCCAACGCATCGCTGCTGCAGAAGGCGCTGCGCGACATCCGTCCCGGCGACATCCTGCTGGCGCACCTGGGCATCTGGTCGCGCCAGGATCCATGGGCACCCGCTGTGCTGGAACCGCTGATCACCGGCCTGAAACAGCGCGGCCACTGCTTCGCGACGCTGGCCGAACATCCCACCTACCGTGACGCGCTGCGTGCCACGCCGACCCGACCATGATCGACACGCTCATCGACGCCTTCGGGCAGGCCCAGCAGTGGCTGTACGAGACTGCGGTGCAGCCGGCGCTGTTCGCGCTGGGCGGTGGCTCGATCCTGGAGGACGCCTACGACGCCACCGGCTGGCTGCTGGTCGGGCTGCTGCAGATCGCGGTGATGCTGGCCGTGATCGGGCCGCTGCAGCGCTGGCAGCCGCTGGAGCGTGTGACGGACCGCGCCGCGGTGCGCACCGACATCCTCTACACGCTGATCCACCGGCTCGGGCTGTTCCGGGTGGTGATGTTCTTCGCCTTCGATCCGCTGTGGAATGCGGTCTGGGGCTGGCTGGCCGTGCAAGGCGTTGCCGGCTGGCAGCTCGACACGCTGATCGCACCGCTGTGGCCGGGCGTGACCGACACGGCGCTGGCGGCGTTCGTGGTCTATCTGGTGGTGTTCGACCTGGCCAACTACCTGTTGCACCGCGGACAGCACCAGTTCGACTGGTGGTGGGCGTTGCACGCCGTCCACCACAGCCAGCGCCAGATGACGATGTGGACCGACAACCGCAACCACCTGCTCGACTCGGTGATCACCGACCTCCTGTTCGTGCAGATCGGCCATGCGATCGGTGTGGCGCCGGGGCAATTCGTTGCCGTGGTGGCGCTGTCGCAGCTCATCGAGAACCTGTCGCATGCCAATGTGCGCCTGCGCTTCGGCTGGCTCGGCGAGCGGCTGCTGGTCAGTCCGCACTTCCACCGCATCCACCACAGCCTGGGCATCGGCCACGAGTCCCACGGCAAGGGCACGCTGGGCGGGCACAACTTCTCGGTGCTGCTGCCGGTGTGGGATGTGCTGTTCGGTACCGCGCGCTTCGAAGGCCGGCCTGGCGACACCGCCACTGGCATCCGCGACCAGTTGCCCGAAGAGGGCGGGCGCGACTATGGGCGCGGGTTCTGGGCGCAGCAGCGGCTGGGCCTGCTGAGGCTGGTCGGGCGCGCCTGACCCTGGCCTGAACCGGTCTGCACCGAAGCGTCAGCACTGCGGACGCCGAGTCGCTATGCTGGCGGCCATGTCCAAAGTCCTCGATGCCTTCTGGCGCGCACTGGGCTATTGCCTGCTGCCGCGTGTGATCTTCCTGTCACTGCTGCCGGTGCTGCTGCTCGGCAGCCTCGCGTTCGGCCTGGCGTGGTTCTTCTGGGATCCGGCGGTCGAGGGGGTGCGGCAGTTCATGGTGGACACGCCGTTGCTGGCTCCTGTCACCGCCTGGATCGACAGGTTCACTGGCGGCGCCTTTCGCAGCGTGATCGGGCCATTGGTCGTGGTGGTGCTGACAGTGCCCGTGCTTATCGTGGCGTCGCTGCTGCTGGTGTCCACCTTCATGGGCTCGACCGTGGTCACGCTGGTGGCGCGCCGTCGCTTCGAGACACTGGAGCGCCGCCACGGCGGGCGCTGGTGGCAGGCCCTGTGGTGGTCGCTCGGCTCGACGGCGCTGGCGCTGGCGGTGATGGTCATCAGCCTGCCGCTGTGGGTGATTCCGCCGCTGGCGCTGCTGGTGCCGCCGCTGGTCTGGGGTTGGCTGACCTACCGCGTGATGGTCTATGACGCGCTCGCCGACCATGCCACCCACGAAGAGCGCCTGGCCGTCATGCGCCGCCACCGCATGCCACTGCTGGTGATCGGCATCTTCTCGGGCTACCTGGGTGCGGCGCCATCGCTGATCTGGGCGATGGGGGCGCTGGCGCTGCCGATGATGCCGCTGCTGATCCCGGTGTTCGTCTGGCTCTACACGCTGGTGTTCGTGCTGGCGTCGCTGTGGTTCACGCACTACAGCCTGGCTGCGCTCGATGCGCTGCGCCGCGAGCAGACCACCGAGGTGCTGCCGCCGGCCGTGATGCCTGCGCCCGCAGCGCCTGCCTTGCCGGGCGGCTCGACCGCCGGCCCCGATTCCTTCCCACCCATCGCCCTCCCATGAACTTCGGCCTCATCATCATCGGCGACGAGATCCTCTCGGGCAAACGCCAGGACAAGCACCTTGCCAAGGTCATCGAACTGCTGTCGGCCCGCGGGCTGTCGCTGGCCTGGAGCACCTACGTCGGTGACGATCCGCGCCGCATCACCGAGACGCTGCGCACGGCGTTTGCCAGCGGCGACGTGGTGTTCTCCTGCGGCGGCATCGGCGCGACGCCCGACGACCACACGCGCCAGTGCGCTGCGGCGGCGCTGGGTGTGCCGCTGGCGCTGCATCCCGACGCCTATGAACTCATCATGGAGCGCGTGCGCCAGATGGCCGTGGAGAAGGGCTGGAGCGACGATCCGAACCACCCCGACACGGTGCACCGCACGAACATGGGCGTCTTTCCGGTCGGTGCGCAGATCATCCCGAACCCGTACAACAAGATCCCCGGCTTTTCGGTCGGTGAGGTGCATTTCGTGCCGGGCTTCCCGGTGATGGCGCACCCGATGATCGAGGCGCTGCTCGACACCCGCTACGCCCACCTGCACGGGGCAGGGGTGCAGGAAGAACGCTCGATCATCGTCTACGGCTCGATGGAGGCCAGCCTCACGCCGCTGATGATCGACATCGAGGCCCGGTTCGACGGCATCAAGGTCTTCAGCCTGCCCAGCGTGGACCATCCCGTGCATGGCCGGCACATCGAACTCGGGGTCAAGGGGCGCCCTGGCGAGGTGCTGCTGCAGGCCTATGCGGCCCTGCTGCAGGGGCTTGCATCGCCCGATATTCCGCTTGGCCCTGAAATGGTGCGTTGATGCGACTTTTTGGTGCGTTCGGCGGAATATGCTGCACTGCGGTGCCCTGGACGTGCCAAATTTCATCCAGTGAATCCGAGCCGGCAACAGCTTGCAAAGCTGTTGCACCGTCAAAGGGAGTGGGCATGGATTCTGCTACATTCCCGAGCGGTTCTCAGCCCGGCTGAGGACCTGAAAACACCCCCTCATTCAATTGCAATTCCCATCTCGCTAGGAGCCTCTGATGGCCAAGACCGTCGCCGACGTGATGAAGATGGTGAAGGAAAACGAAGTCAAGTTCGTCGACTTCCGTTTCACCGACACCCGTGGCAAGGAACAGCACGTCTCCGTGCCCGTTTCCCACTTCGATGAAGACAAGTTCACGTCGGGTCACGCCTTCGACGGTTCGTCCATCGCAGGCTGGAAGGGCATCGAAGCCTCGGACATGCAGCTCATGCCCGACGCCAACACGGCCAACATCGACCCGTTCTTCGAAGAGACCACGCTGATCCTGACCTGCGACGTCATCGATCCGGCCGACGGCAAGGCCTATGAGCGCGACCCGCGCTCGCTGGCCAAGCGCGCCGAGGCGTACATGAAGTCCACCGGCCTGGGCGACACCGCCTACTTCGGTCCGGAACCCGAGTTCTTTGTGTTCGACAGCGTGCGCTGGGGCGCCGACATGTCCGGCTCCTTCTGCTCGATCGAGTCGGAAGAAGCGGCCTGGAACACCGGCAAGGACTACGAGCACGGCAACAAGGGCTTCCGCCCGACCGTCAAGGGCGGCTACTTCCCCGTGCCGCCGGTCGACTCGGGCCAGGACATGCGCTCGGAGATGTGCCTGATCCTCGAATCGATGGGCATCCCGGTCGAAGTGCACCACCACGAAGTGGCGAACGCCGGCCAGATGGAGATCGGCACCCGTTTCAGCACGCTGATCCAGCGCGCCGACTGGGTGCAGCTGCAGAAGTACATCATCCACAACGTCGCGGGCGCCTACGGCAAGACCGCCACGTTCATGCCGAAGCCGATCGTCGGCGACAACGGTTCGGGCATGCACGTCCACCAGTCGGTGTGGAAGGATGGCGTCAACCTGTTCGCCGGTGACGGCTATGCCGGCCTGAGCGACTTCGCGCTGTACTACATCGGCGGCATCATCAAGCATGCCCGTGCGCTGAACGCGATCACCAACCCCGGCACCAACAGCTACAAGCGCCTGGTCCCGGGCTACGAAGCCCCGGTGAAGCTGGCCTACTCGGCCAAGAACCGCTCGGCCTCGATCCGCATCCCGTACGTCGCCAATCCGAAGGGCCGCCGCGTCGAAGCGCGTTTCCCGGATCCGCTGATGAACCCGTACCTGGGCTTCGCCGC
>NZ_JBFPGY010000337.1:0-19008 GCF_041083715.1 Sphaerotilus sp. | reverse complement strand
GGCCGTTGCCGAGGTCGATCAGGATCAGCGAGGTGTCGAGTCCGGCGGGCGTGTCGGTCTTGAGCTGCGGCGTCAGCGTGCCGCGCACGTCGTCCAGCGTGACAAACGCCGTGACGATCAGCGACACGGGGGCCACGACCTGCTTCGACTGGCCGTCGTCGCTCCACTTGGTGCGCATCGACAGCGAATCCTTGCCGACCGGGATGCCCACGCCGAGCGCGGGGCACAGCTCCATCCCGACCGCCTTGACCGTCTCGTACAGCGCGGCGTCCTCGCCCGGCTCGCCGCAGGCGGCCATCCAGTTGGCCGACAGCTTGACGCGCGACAGCTCGAACGGCGCCGCCAGCAGGTTGGTGATGGCCTCGGCCACCGCCATGCGGCCCGACGCGGGCGCATCCAGCGACGCCAGCGGCGTGCGCTCGCCCATCGCCATCGCCTCGCCGCGGAAGCCGCTGTAGTCGGCCAGCGTCACCGCGCAGTCGGCCACCGGCACCTGCCACGGTCCCACCATCTGGTCGCGGTGGCTCATGCCGCCCACGGTGCGGTCGCCGATGGTGATCAGGAAGCGCTTGGAGGCCACCGTCGGGTGGCGCAGCACGCTGAACGCCACCTCGTCGAGCTGCACGCCGGTCAGGTTCAGCGGTGCCTCGGTCCGCTCGACGCGCGTGACATCGCGGTGGACCTTCGGCGGCTTGCCGAGCAGCACGTCCATCGGCATGTCGATCGGACGCTCGCCGCCGGGGCCTTCTTCCAGCACCAGTTCGCGGTCATCGGTGGCAATGCCGACCACCGCGTACGGCGCGCGTTCGCGGCGGCACATCTCGTCGAACAGCGGCAGCGCCTCCGGCGTCACCGCCATGACGTAGCGCTCCTGGCTCTCGTTGCACCAGATTTCCTTCGGCGCGAGGCCGGTCTCTTCCAGCGGCACCTTGCGGATGTCGAAGGTCGCGCCCTTGCCCGCGCCGTCCACCAGCTCCGGGAAGGCGTTGCTGATGCCGCCCGCCCCCACGTCGTGGATCGCCACGATCGGGTTGCTGGCGCCGAGAGCGAAGCAGTGGTTGATGACCTCCTGCGCACGGCGCTGGATCTCGGGATTGCCGCGCTGGACCGAATCGAAGTCGAGCGACGCGGTGTTGGTGCCCGCCGCCATGGAACTCGCCGCGCCGCCGCCCATGCCGATGCGCATCCCCGGCCCGCCGAGCTGGATCAGCAGCGTGCCGGCGCCGAAGGGCAGCTTGTGCGTCTGGCTGTCGGTGATCGTGCCCAGGCCGCCGGCGATCATGATCGGCTTGTGGTAGCCGCGCTTCACGCCGGCCACGTCCTGCTCGAACACGCGGAAGTAGCCCGCCAGATTCGGCCGGCCGAACTCGTTGTTGAACGCGGCGCCGCCCAGCGGGCCGTCGGTCATGATCTGCAGCGGGCTGGCGATGTGGGCCGGCTTACCGATGGGATCGTTTTCCCACGGCTCATTGGTGCCGGGCAGGTTCAGGTTCGACACGCTGAAGCCGGTCAGGCCCGCCTTCGGTTTCGAGCCACGGCCGGTCGCGCCTTCGTCGCGGATCTCGCCGCCTGCGCCGGTCGCCGCACCAGGGAACGGGGAAATCGCCGTCGGGTGGTTGTGCGTCTCGACCTTCATCAGCACATGCACCAGCTCCTCGCGGGCGCCGTACTGCGGCGCGTTGGTGTAGCCCTGCGGCGTCCAGCGCTCGACGACACCGCCCTGCATCACCGAGGCGTTGTCGCTGTAGGCGACCACGGTGGACTGCGGCGACACCTTCTCGGTGTGGCGGATCATGCCGAACATGCTCATCGGCTGGCGCTCGCCGTCGATGGTGAAGTCGGCGTTGAAGATCTTGTGGCGGCAGTGCTCGGAATTGGCCTGCGCGAACATCATCAGCTCGACATCGCTCGGGTTGCGGCCCAGGCCGGTGAAGGCGTTCACCAGGTAGTCGATCTCGTCCTCGGACAGCGCCAGCCCGAACTCCGTGTTGGCCACGACCAGCGCCGCGCGGCCCTGTCCCAGCACGTCGACATGCGCCAGCGGCTCGGCCGGCTGCGCGTCGAACAAGTGGCGGGCGGCGTCACGCTCGAAGGCGGCCGACTCGGTCATGCGGTCGTGCAGCACCAGCGCGCAGGCCTGCAGTTCCTCCGGCGCCAGCGGCCTGGCGCCACCCTTGAAGGTGTCCAGCAGACCGGACTTCAGCACCAGCCGGTACTCGGTGACGCGCTCGACGCGGTGCAGCGTGGCGCCGCAGTTGTGCGCGATGTCGGTGGCCTTCGAGGCCCACGGCGACAGCGTGCCCAGCCGCGGCATCACCACGATCAGTTCGCCCTCAGGCTTGGCGGTGTACGCGTCCCCATAGGTCAGCAGCGCCGACAGCTTGTCGAGGTCGGCCCGCTCCAGCGCGGCGTCGCTCCAGACCCAGTGCACATGCCGCGCCGACACATCGACGATGCGGGCACTGACGGCCTGCAGGCGGGGCAGCAGCGCCTGGGCGCGGAAGGCAGAGAGGGCGTTGCCGCCCTCGAAATGCTGGAGGTGCTTGGAGGAAGAAGACACGCGGTGAGTCCCGAAGGGCTGGAAAGCGTGCGATTTTAGGCGAGCTTGGCGTGGAGGTCAGGACAGCGCCCGCACCACTTCGTCGGCGATCGCCAGACAAGAGGTCAAACCCGGTGATTCGATGCCCAGAAGCTGCACCAGCCCCGGCACACCATGCATGGCCGGCCCGTCGATGCGGAAGTCGGCCGCAGGCACGTCCGGGCCACCGAGCTTGGGCCGCACGCCCGAATAGCTGGGCTGCAGCACGCCGTCCGGCAAGCCCGGCCAGTAGCGGCGGATCGCCTCGGCCATGCCCTGCACGCGCTCGGGCGCCACGGCGTAGTCGATCTGCGCGGCGTCGGCGATGTCAAGCCACTCCACGTCGGGGCCGAAGCGCATCTGGCCGCCCAGGTCGAGCGTGACGTGGACGCCCAGCCCGGCCGCCTCGGGGATCGGGTAGACCAGCCGCGAGAACGCCGGCCGGCCGCTGCAGGCGAAGTAGTTGCCCTTGCAGAAATGGGCCGGCGGCTGCTGCGCGGCGGCCTCGGGCGTCGCCGGCCAGCCGCGCAGGCTGCGGGCGATGGCCGGCGCGCTCAGGCCTGCGGCATTGACGACCTCGCGGGCGAGGATCTGCATCGGCTGCGCGCCGCCCACCTCCAGCACGATGCCGTCGGCCGTGATCTCGCCGCCGGTCACCGGCGACCACAGCGCCAGCGACGCCCCCGCCGCTTCGGCATCACCCAGGAGCGCCAGCATCAGGCCGTGGCTGTCGATGATGCCGGTCGACGGCGACCACAGCGCCGCCGTGCAGGACAGCGCCGGCTCCATCGCGCGGGCCCCGTCGCCGGTCAGGCGCTGCAGGTCGTGGACGCCGTTGGCGCGGGCCTGGACGTGCAGCGCATCGAGCTTGCCGAGCTGCGCGTCGCTGGTGGCGACGACGAGCTTGCCGCAGCGGCGGTGTTCGATCCCGCGCTCGGCGCAGTAGGCATAGAGCTGCGCCTGGCCCTGCACGCAGAGCCGGGCCTTGCGTGAACCGGCTAGGTAGTAGATCCCCGCGTGGAGGACTTCGCTGTTGCGCGCGCTGGTGACCGTGCCGAAGGCGTCGGCCGCTTCGAGCAGGATGACGTCGCGGCCGGTCTGCGCCAGGGCCCGGGCGGCGGCCAGGCCGACCACGCCGGCGCCGATGACGAGGGTGTCTATCTTGTCCATGCACAAGCTTAGCCCACCCCCGGTGCGATAATCCCCGCCCATGTCGATCACGATCAAAACCGCCGCGGACATCGCCGCCATGCGCGTCGCCTGCCGACTCGCCTCCGAAGTCCTGGACATCCTCACGCCCCACGTCAAGGCGGGTGTGACCACCAACGAGCTGGACCGCATCGCCCACGACCACATCGTGCACGTGCAGCAGGCCATTCCCGCGCCGCTGAACTACCAGCCGCCCGGCTACACGCCCTACCCGAAGTCGATCTGCACCTCGGTCAACCACGTGATCTGCCACGGCATCCCGAGCGAGAAGGCGCTGAAGAACGGCGACATCATCAACGTCGACATCACCGTCATCAAGGACGGCTGGCACGGCGACACCAGCCGCATGTTCATCGTCGGCGAAGGCTCGATCGCGGCCAAGCGGCTGTGCGCGGTGACGTACGACGCGATGTGGCACGGCATCCTGAAGGTCAAGCCGGGTGCGCGCCTGGGCGACATCGGCCACGCGATCCAGACCTTCGTCGAGCGGCAGGGCCTGTCGGTGGTGCGCGAGTTCTGCGGCCACGGCATCGGCCAGAAGTTCCACGAAGAGCCGCAGATCCTGCACTACGGCCGCCCCGGCACGCTCGACGTGCTGGTGCCCGGCATGGTCTTCACCATCGAGCCGATGGTCAACGCCGGCCGGCGCGAGCTGAAGGAAGCCGGCGACGGCTGGACCATCGTCACCAAGGACCGCTCGCTGTCGGCGCAGTGGGAACACACCCTGGTGGTCACCGAGACCGGCTTCGAGGTCATGACGCTGTCGGCCGGCAGCCCGCCGCTGCCCGCGTTCGTCACGACCACGTCCTGCTGACCCCCGCGCCTCCCCGCTCCCCACTGCCGAGATCGATGCCGATGTCTGAACCCACCGGCGCCGACGCCGACCGCCGCCAGGCCCTGTCGGCTGCCCTGCCCCTGCCCGAACTGCGCCGCCTGCTGCGCGAAGGCAAGCAGGCCCTGATCACCCAGTTCCGCGAAGGCAAGGCCACCGTTCCGAACGCGGACCGCCTCGTGCGGCAGCTCACCCACCACGTCGATGGCGTGCTGGGCCAGCTCTGGCAGCAGTCGGAGCTGCCACGCGGCGCGACGCTGGTGGCCGTGGGCGGCTACGGACGCGGCGAGCTGTTCCCCTGCTCGGATGTCGACGTGCTGCTGCTGCTGCCGGAGGACATGGCACAACCGCACGAGCAGGACGCCACCGACCCGCGCCGCGCCGGTATCGAAGCCTTCATCACCGCCTGCTGGGACATCGGCCTGGAGATCGGCTCCAGCGTGCGCACGGTCGAGGAGTGCGTCTTCGAGGCCCAGGCCGACGTGACCATCCAGACCGCGATGATCGAGGCGCGTTTCCTGTGCGGTGCGAAGAAGCTGTTCGAGCACTTCCGCCGCGCGACGCAGGAGGTGCTCGACCCGGCCGCCTTCCTGCGCGCCAAGTCGCTGGAGATGCAGCAGCGCCACGTCAAGTACGAGAACACGCCCTTCTCGCTGGAGCCCAACTGCAAGGAAAGCCCCGGCGGCCTGCGCGACCTGCAGGTGGTGCGCTGGATCGCGCTGGGCGCCGGCCTGGGCCGCTCCTGGCGCGAGCTGGCGACCAAGGGCCTGATCACCCGCTTCGAGGCCACGCAGCTGCAGCGCAACGAAGGCCTGCTCAAGCTGATCCGCGCCCGGCTGCACACCATCGCCGGCCGGCGCGAGGACCGCCTCGTGTTCGACCTGCAGACGGCGGTGGCCGAGAGCTTCGGCTATGTCTCGACCCCCGAGCGCCGCGCCAGCGAGGCGCTGATGCGCCGCTACTACTGGGCGGCCAAGGCCGTGGTGCAGCTCAACCAGATCCTGATGCTGGGCATCGAGGAGCACGTCTCCGGTTCGGGTGACGCGCCGATGCGGCCGATCGACGGCCGCTTCTTCGACCGCGCCGGCATGCTCGAAGTCGCCAGCGACGACCTCTACCAGCGCGACCCGCACGCCATCCTGCAGACCTTCCTCGTCTACCAGCAGACGGTCGGCATCAAGGGACTGTCGGCCCGCACGCTGCGCGCGCTCTACAACGCCCGCGGGCTGATGGACGGCGCCTTCCGCAACGACCCGGAGAACCACCGCACCTTCATGGCGATCATGTGCGGATCGCAGGGCCACACGCACGCGTTCCGGCTGATGAACGACACCTCCGTGCTCGGACGCTACCTGTGGGTGTTCCGGCGCATCGTCGGGCAGATGCAGCACGACCTGTTCCACGTCTACACGGTCGACCAGCACATCATGATGGTGCTGCGCAACGTGCGGCGCTTCTTCATCGTCGAGCACACGCACGAGTACCCCTTCTGCTCGCAGCTGGCGGCGCACTGGGACAAGCCGTGGGTGCTGTACGTCGCCGCGCTGTTCCATGACGTGGCCAAGGGCCGCGGCGGGGACCACTCGGACCTGGGCGCGGTCGAGGTGCGGCGCTTCTGCCGCGACCACGGCATCGACAAGGAGGATGCGCGGCTGATCGAGTTCATCGTCAAGGAACACCTGACGATGTCCCGCGTCGCGCAGAAGGAAGACCTGTCCGACCCGGACGTGATCGACGCCTTCGCCGCCACCGTGAAGGACCCGCGCCGCCTGACCGCGCTCTACCTGCTGACGGTGGCCGACATCCGCGGCACCAGCCCGAAGGTGTGGAACGCCTGGAAGGGCAAGCTGCTCGAAGACCTGTACCGCGCGACGCTGCGGGCGCTCGGCGGCGCCAAGCCGCAGCTGGATGCCGAGATCGAGCTGCGCAAGCAGGAGGCGCGGCAGATGCTGGCCCTGCACTCGATGCTGCCCGGTGCGGAAGAGACACTGTGGAAGACGCTGGACCTGAACTACTTCGCCCGCCACGACAGCGGCGAGATCGCCTGGCACGCCCGCGCGCTCAACCGCAAGGTCGAATTGCAGACGCCGCTGGTGAATGCCCGGCTGTCGCCGCTGGGCGAGGGGCTGCAGGTGCTGGTGTACGCGCCGGACCGGCCGGACCTGTTCGCGCGCATCTGCGGCTATTTCGATTCGGCGCAGTTCAGCATCCTGGACGCGCGGGTCCACACGACGCGCGCCGGTTATGCGCTGGACACCTTCCAGGTCATCACACCCTTCTTCGACCAGGCCTACCGCGATCTGATCGCGCTGGTCGAGAACCAGCTGGGGCTGGCGCTGCAGGCCGAAGGGCCGCTGCCGCAGCCGAGCCGCGGGCGGCTGTCACGGCGGGTCAAGTCCTTCCCGGTGACGCCGCGGGTGCAGTTGCGGCCGGACGAGCGGGCGCAGCGCTGGGTGCTGTCGGTGTCGGCCAGCGACCGCTCCGGGCTGCTCTACAGCGTGGCCCGCGTGCTGGCCAAGCACCACGTCAACCTCCAGCTCGCCAAGATCAGCACGCTGGGCGAGCGGGTCGAGGACACGTTCCTGGTCGATGGGGCGGCGTTGCAGCACAACCGGAGTCAGATCGAGTTCGAGACGGAGTTGCTGGACGCGTTGAGCTGAACTGAACGGGCACCGTGGGGGTCCGATCGGCTTGGAGCGGGTGCCGGTCGAACCGCTTGCCAAGGTCGCCTGAAAAACTCATGGGAAATCAATCACTTGGAAAGATTTTCTTGAAAGAGCGCACCCGCTACAGCGCCTTGAGGAGTTCCTTCTTCTTTGCTTCGTACTCGGGCTGCGTAATGACGCCCTCTTTGAATAGCTTGTCCAGTTCACGAAGCTTGTCGGCCACTGAACCAGACCCTGACTGCGTTGGCGTGGCGGTCGATCCGGTCAATGTAGAGGCAGGCAAGGGCGTCTGCTGGAGCTGAGATGCGGTCGCAGTCGGTAGGGCAACCGGTGTGCTGGCGGGAAGCGATGGAACTGCTGCTTGCTCGGTCTCCGTCGAATTCACGCCGCTAATCCGAAATGCAAGTGAGCGCAGAAGGTCTTTGTTCTTGTCGTAGTCGTCAGTCGGCGTCCAAGCGTTGACCACGACCAGTTCTTGCGCGCCTTCAAGCACGGTAACTACATAAGTGAACTTGGGATGAAACAACGCCTTCGATTTTCCTGCCACTTCGAAGCGATATGCTTTCATTCCATTCACGGACAACTGTTCTTCATTCAGTGTCTTACCTTCTTCAAGCGTGGTGATCATTCTGGTAGCGATAGCCTGTGCGATTGCCGGCGAGTCGGTAGAAGCATCGCGGCCTCTCGACGAAACGAAGACTCCTGACTTCAGTGACGAGTTCTCCGCTTTCAGCAAGTTGCCCTGGAACCTCTGCATGTCAGTCAACGGCTTCTGTTCAAAGCCATTCGGGATATCAATCCCTGCTTTCGAGGAAAACTGGTAGTTGAAAACTAGCAGCGCTCGAATCGGCAGATTTGGGTCTTGGCATCGAGAGGACGTGCCAGAGAGCGACTTGATCGTTGCGGTGTTGCCACTTGGCGACTTAAGGACATCGCCAACCTTTGCTGCTGCTGTCACACAGTTCTCGCCCTCAGCCCCAGTAATGGCATCTCCGATCTTGCTCGTAACGCTACCCGGTAGAAAGAAGAAGAACCAAGCGTTCGCCTGGGTTGTGACGCATAGGAGAGCCACGGAGAAGACAATCTGTGCCGCTTTCATACTGACCCCGAATTTGAGTTTGTACATATTATCTGCTGCTGGCTCACCACCTAACGCGTGACGGAGCCGACTTTTGCGCTCTATCGCCCAGGTTAACCGGTAAAAATGCGGAGCTTTTTTTTCGCGTTGAACCTACAGTTAGGCTGGTGCCAGATGGGCAATTGCGCGCGCGTTTGCTTGCTGCTTCATTCTTCAATGGACTCACCTTGTGCCAAACGAGAAAAATCTTTAACCACGTACTTGAGGTAACGCTCTTTGATGTACTCGATTTTCTTGCCAGTTGCCTTGTCTGTCTTGGTTCCATTAAACCAAATGCCACGAAGCCCGACATTCTTGCCGGTCTTGTTTTGAACGGACTCGGCAAGAAACTCTTTTGACGAAAGCAAGAATATGCAGTCGAGGCGCTCGGAGTAGAAAACAAACCAGTAGTCCTCTCGGTGCTCATGCGTGATTGCAGCGTAAAGAGACGCATCGCCCATCGTGACAGTTGAAGAGCGCGCCTTGATCTGTACCAATGCAATGGAGCCGTCCTTCCTTCGGACAATGGCGTCAACTGCGTGATCATCAACTAGAGGTACATAGACATCCATGCCCTCCTTGAGCATAAGACCGATGATCCAGTACTCAATCCGCTTCCCGAATCCAGCAGAGTGACGAAACGTCTTTGTCATGAGCAGCCTAACGTTCGAGTTGAGGCGGGACCGACGGTAAGACGCCAAGCCCGGGCCACGGAAAATGTACACCGTACCCGTGGCCCGGGCTTGGTGGCTTGCCGTTGGGCCTCGCCTCGAACGAGGGGTTAGGCCTCACTCAACGGAGCGTGACGAAGGTGGCCCGCAGGCGGAAAGTTGACCAACGGTCCCGTTGCGAGTGTCGCGTGCGGCCATAACCTGCACCTCCCATTCAGTCCCCGGTGAACTTGATGTAGGTGTGAGTCTGCTCGACGGCTCGCTCGACGAGGCGCACGACCTTCTCAAGGTGGGCCTTGACTTCGGGCTCGTTCCACTCGCGCAACTCGTTGCGCAGTTCATCCAAGAGTCTTGGGACCTGGGCTTGGTTGAAGGTTGCGTCGCCCCATGGATCGATGAACTGAAGGCACTTTGTGTCGACCAGTTTGTGCCAACGGCTCGTGGCCAGACCTGTCAGGCACTGGCGAGGATCGAAGACTTCTTGCTTCGGTTCGCCAGACTCAGTGATCCAAGATGCGTCGATGCCCATAGGTGGTAGCTTGTGAGGCCTAACGTAATTTAGACCTCACGGCCCTGCTGTCTAACTTGCCCACTGACGTCTAACTCAGCGCGAAGACCGCGCCCAAGTCGTTGTTGGCATTGGTGTTTTTCTCTACCTTGCATGGTTTCTCCCCCATCAAACTCGACGCAAACCCTGCACGGCAGGGTTGCCTGTGCACGCCGTCCTGGCCGCGGCAATCAGCATACCGGCTGGGCATTTTTCGTCCATGGGGAGTGCGGCGGAGCGCGTGGATACCCGCGTGCACGGTCATGACGAAGCAGGGTCGGCGTGAAAAAGTCACACCCAACCACTCAGAGCCGGTGCGTCTCGCAGCGACTTTCCATTCGCCACTGCACCGGCAACACGCGGGTGCTGGCGCCGACCACCTCGACCTGCGCCGTCAGCGGCGTGCAGGCGCTGGACGGGCCGACCATCAGGTCGAACCACCCTGGCTCCACCACCCGGCGCCCGCTGTGGTCGGTCAGCTGGAGCATGTCCACCGGCACGCTGAAACGCACCCGCGCCGCCGCCCCCGGCGCCAGCACGAGCCGCTGGAAGGCCTTCAGCTCGCGCACCGGCCGCACCACGCTGGCGTGGCGGTCGCGCACGTACAGCTGCGCCACCTCGACGCCGCTGCGCCCGCCGGTGTTGCGCACCGTGAAGGCCAGCGCGATGTCCTCGCTGCCGTCAATCGGCACACGCGCCTGCACCAGCGCCAGGTCGCTGTACGCGAAGGTCGTGTAGCCCAGCCCGTGTCCGAACGGATAGCGGCTGCCGAAATGCAGCGCGATCGGCGTGCCGGCGCTCTTGAGCTTGTGGTTGTAGAAGTACGGCAGCGCACCCGCGCTGCGCGGCACCGACACCGTCAGCCGCCCGGACGGCTCCACCGCACCGCGGAGCACCTCGGCGATCGCCGTGCCGCCCTCCTGCCCGCCCGCGAAGGCCCAGACGAAGGCGGCGACGCGGTCCTCCAGCCCGCCGAGGTGGTACGGCCGCCCACCCGTGAGCACCACCACCACCGGCCGCCCCGTGTCCACCACCGCCTGCAGCAGCGCCTGCTGCACCCCGGGCAGGCCCAGCGAGTCGGTGTCCGAGCCCTCCCCCACCGTGCCGGTCTGGAACAGCCCGGACAGGTCGCCGACGAAGACCAGCGCCACGTCCGCCGCCTGCGCACACGCGACCGCCGCTGCGATCCCGTCCGTGCGCGTCGAGACGGGCGAGAAACGCTCGGCCAGCGCGCCCGCCTGGTCCACATCGCCAGGGAAGACGGGGGCGCCGCTGCGCCGCTCCTCCAGGAGGTGGCAGCCCGGCGCGTGGGCCACGCGGTCGGCGCCGTACACCTGCCGCAGCGCCTGCAAGGGGGTGACGATGTGGGCGGTGCCCTCGTGCTGGTCCTGCAGGATCAGGTGGGCGGGGAAGCTGTAACCGCTGAGCAGCGCCATCGGGTCGTCCGCCGTCGGGCCGACCACCGCCAGCCGCGGCCCCGGCTGCAGCGGCAGCACGCCCCGGTTGTCCAGCACGACCACCGACTGCCGCGCCACCTCCAGCGCCACCGCGCGCGCCGCCGGCTGGCGCAGCGCCACCGGCCCGCTGTCCGCGAAATCGCGCTCGAACAGCCCGAGGCGGAACTTGGTCTCCAGCACCCGGGCGACGATCTCGTCGACCTTGGCCATCGACAGCAGCCCCCGCGCCAGCGCCTCGCCGAGGTGCTGCGCGCAGTCGTCGCCCGGCAGCTCGATGTCCAGCCCGGCGTTGAAGGCCAGCGCCGCCGCCTCGGCCGCGTCCCGCGCCACGCCGTGGTGCTGGTAGAGCAGGCTGATGCCCACGTAGTCGGCCACCACCAGCCCGTCGAAGCCCCAGCGCTGGCGCAGCACCTCGGTCAGCAGGTGGTGCGAGGTGTGCACCGGCTCGCCGTCGATGTCGTGGTAGGCCGGCATGACCGCGCCGGCCTGCGCCTGCCGGATGACCATCTCGAAGGGCAGCAGGAAGGTGTCGTTCAGCTCGCGCCAGCCGAGGTTGACCGGCGCGTGGTTGCGGGCGCCCTCGCTGAACGAGTGGCCGACGAAGTGCTTGAGCGTGGCCAGCACGTCGCGCTGCGGCCCCTGCAGGCCCCGCACATAGCGCGTCGCCAGCACGCCGACGAGGTAAGGGTCTTCGCCGAAGGTCTCCTCCGTGCGGCCCCAGCGCACGTCGCGCGACACGTCCAGCACCGGCGCCAGCCCCTGCTGGCAGCCGACGGCGCGGCACTCCAGCCCGATCTGCGCGCCCGCCTGCTCGACCAGCGCCGGGTTCCACGTCGCGCTCATCGCCAGCGGCGACGGGAACAGCGTGCCGTCGCGCGTCATCAGCCCCATCAGGCACTCCTCGTGCGCGATCGCCGGGATGCCGAGCCGTGTCTCGAAGCGCAGGAAGCGCTGCAGCCGGTTCAGCGCCCGCAGCCCCGCCGAGGCGTCCACGCCGTGGGTGCCCAGCGGGCGGGTGATCTGGCCCAGGCCGTGCTGCAGCCGCCGCCGCACTTCGGCCGGATCGCTGCGCCCGATGAAGGCTTCGCCGGGGCGGACCGCGTGTTCGCCGTCTTCGGACAGCACGAGCCAGAAGGCGTGGAGCTGGGCGATCTTCTCGTCCAGCGTCATGCGCGCCAGCAGGTCGGAGACCCGCTCGGCGACGGGCAGGGAGGGATCGCGGTAACGCGGAGCGAGGTCGTCGGCCATGGTGGGCGGCTCCTCGTTCCGCCGGTGCTTACGCCGTGCTCACCACGGCTTCCGGCGTTGTATCAGCTCCGGCGTCGCTGCCGGCTTCGGGCAAGCCCTCGCCCTCTGCCGGGGCCTCGACGACCGGCGCCACCGGCAGCGTCCATCCGTCCACGCGCTCGAACACGGCGATCGACTCGACGTGCGCGGTGTGCGGGAACATGTTGACCACACCGGCTGCCACACAGCGGTAGCCGGCCTGGTGCACCAGCAGGCCCGCATCCCGCGCCAGCGTGGCGGGGCTGCAGCTCACGTAGACGATGCGCTGCGGCGGCTCGTACCCGTCGATCGGGTTCTGGCGCACCTCGGCCAGCGCCTTGACCAGCGCGAAGGCGCCCTCGCGCGGCGGATCGACCAGCCAGCGCGTGGCCGATCCATATGCCGCCAGATCGGCCGCGCCCATCTCGAACAGGTTGCGCGCCTCGAAGCGCGTCTTGGCAGACAGGCTGTTGAGCGCGGCGTTCTCGCGCGAGCGCTGCACCAGCGTCTCGCTGCCCTCGATGCCGAGCACCTCGCGCGCCTGCGTGGCGATCGGCAGCGTGAAGTTGCCCAGGCCGCAGAACCAGTCGATCACGCGCTCGTCCGCCTGTGCTTCCAGCAGCTTCAGCGCCCGCGCGACCAGCACGCGGTTGATCTGGTGGTTGACCTGCGTGAAGTCGGTCGGCTTGAAGGGCATCGTCACGCCGAACTCGGGCAGCGTGTAGGCCAGCACCGGGCCGCCCGCGTCGAGCAGGTGCACCGTGTCCGGCCCCTTCGGCTGCAGCCACCACTGCACCGCGTGCTCGGCGGCGAAGTCGCGCAGCTTCTGCACGTCGCCCGCGCTCAGCGGATCCATGTGGCGCACCACCAGTGCATTGACCAGCCCGTCCGGCGATTCGCCCAGCGCCAGTTCGAGCTGCGGCAGCCGCTCGCGGGCATCCATCGACATGACCAGCGCCCGCAGCGGCACCAGCATCGCGCTGATGTGCGGCGGCAGCACGGGGCAGGTCGTCATGTCGGCCACGTAGCGGGACTTGCGCTCGTGGAAGCCGATCAGCACGACGCCCTTCTTGATCACGTGCCGCACCGACAGCCGCGCCCGGTAGCGGTAGCCCCAGGTCGGCCCTTCGATCGGGCGCATCACGCGCTCGGGGCGGACCTTGGCGAGGTGCCAGAGGTTGTCTTCCAGCGTGCGCTGCTTGACGGCGACCTGCGCGGACGGGTGGAAATGCTGCATCTTGCAGCCCCCGCAGGCGCCGGCGTGCAGGCCGAAGTGGGGGCAGCCCGGCGTGACCCGCTGCGCACTCTCGCGGCGGATCTCGACCAGCGCGGCCTGTTCCCAGTTGTTCTTGCGGCGGCCGGTCTGGACCCGCACCTTCTCGCCGGGCAGCGCGCCGTCGATGAAGACGACCTTGCCTTCGGCATTGCGGGCCACGCCCTGGGCATCGAGGTCGAGCGCGTCGACCGTCAGCCATTCATTGAGTTCGGTCATGAAGTCTCGGGGTCGTCTCAGCGGGCCGGCAGCACCTTGGTCGGGTCGATCGGCTTGCCGCGGCGGCGCACCTCGAAATGCAGCTTCACGCGGTCGGTGTCGCTCGATCCCATCTCGGCGATCTTCTGGCCACGGCGCACGACCTGGTCCTCGCGCACCAGCAGGGTCTGGTTGTGGGCGTAGGCGGTCAGCAGCGTCTCGTTGTGCTTGATGATGACCAGATTGCCGTAGCCGCGCAGCCCGGAGCCGGCGTAGACCACCCGCCCGTCGGCCGCGGCATAGACCGGGTCGCCCAGCTTGCCGCCGATGGCCACGCCCTTGCTGCGCGTGTCCTCGAACGAGGCCACGACCGCGCCTTGCGCCGGCCACATCCAGTTGACGTTGTCGTCGCCCTCGCGGACGGGTGCGGCGGTGGTTGCCGGCGCCGGCGTGGCCGCCGACACGGCCGCAGGGGCCGGCGCAGCACCAGCCGCCGAAGCCGCGCTCGCTGCCGCAGCGGCCGGCACAGGCGCGGGCTTGGCGTCGATCGGGCGCGGCTCGATGCGCGACGTGACCACCGGGCGGGTCGCGACCTGCGTCGGATCCTGGCCCGGCGGCACCACGCGCAGCACCTGGCCGACTTCGATCAGGTCCGGGTTGTCGAGCTGGTTCCAGCGCTGGATGTCGCGCCAGTTCTGGCCGGATTCCAGGCCGACGCGGATCAGCGTGTCGCCGGGCTTGACGGTGTAGTAGCCGGGCTTGCCGGCGTTCTCGGCGCCGGGCAGCACGCGCTCGGTTTCTGCGGCCACCGGGCGGCTGCTGCCTGCGCGGTTGTCCACCGGCGCCGGAGGACGCAGATGGGATGCACAGCCGACCAGCGCGAGCGCCAGCACGGAACCGAGTAGCAGCCTGAGGCCGGATGCCTTGATGGGAGGAGTCGTCATGGAGTGTCGTGGAGGGCCCGCAGCCTCAAAGGGTGTCGGACGGGGCGGTGAGCGTCACCTCAGGAGTGTCCGAAATCGCTAGTACCGGATTCTAAAGGGACGAACCGCACCGCTTCGTGGATGCGTTGCACGATGCTGCCGTCGCCGAGCTTGTCGACCACCATCAGCACCTGGGATCGGAGCGCCGGGTCATGCACCGGTGCGACCAGACGTCCGCCGCGTGCCAGCTGGTCCAGCCAGGCTGCGGGCAGGTCGTGACCGCCTGCCGCGGCGATGATACCGTCATAGGGAGCCGCCGGGCCGTGGCCGAGCCGGCCGTCGCCGTAGACGAGTGCGAGGCCCGGCAACTGCAGCGGCGCCAGCTGGCGCAGGGCGCGGTCGTGCAGACCCCGCAGCCGCTCGATCGTCACGACACGGTCCGCCACCTGCGCCAGCACCGCGGCCTGGTAGCCGCAGCCCGTGCCGATCTCCAGCACCCGTGCCATGTCCGGGCCACCCGGCCGGTGGCGCAGCAACTCGATCATGCGGGCCACCACCGAAGGCTTGGAGATGGTCTGGCCGAGTCCGATGGGCAGGCTGGTGTCCTCGTAGGCCTGCGCCATCAGCGCACTGTCCACGAACAGGTGCCGGGGCACCGCGTTCATGGCCGCCAGCACACGCTCGTCCTGGCACCCGGCCTGGCGCAGGCGCAGCACCATGTTCTGCCGGAAGGCCTGCAGATCGCTCTGCGGAACCGGGGCCGCGCGCAGCCGGTTGGCTTCGCGCAGGGCGTCGGACAGGGGCCGCTGCGGGCGCAGCGTCTGCGCGTCGGCGGTCGTCATCGTGCGCTCGCCGGGCGCAGCGGCCGACCGCCCGATGCGGTCCAGGCTGAGCGGCCACCGCCGGGCCAGGCCCGACCGGGGTTTGCGCGTGGCCGAATCGGACATGGCGACGCGCGGCCCGCTTCAACCGCCCGCGGCCGGCGCAACCCAGCGCGCCCACTGCGGCGAGGCGGCATGGTCGGTCAGGTCGATCTGCAGCGGTGTGATCGAGATCTGGCCATTGGCCGTGGCATGGAAATCCGTGCCCGCACCGGCTTCGCGCACATTCCCCTGGGCACCGATCCAGTAGATCGGATCGCCCCGCGGACTGAACTGGCGCACGACCGGCTCGCTGGCGTGGCGCCGGCCGAGTCGGGTGACCTGCATCGGCAGCGTCGCGGCATCGACCCGGTTGGGAATGTTCACATTCAGCAGCCAGGGCGCCGAGGCCGGCGGACGCTCGATCACGTCGACCAGCAGGCGGCGCACGACCGCCACCGCAGCATCCAGGTGCGCCCAGCCATGCTCCACCAGCGAAAACGCGATGGCGGGCACGCCGAACAGATACCCTTCGGTTGCCGCGGCCACGGTGCCGGAATAGAGCGTGTCGTCGCCCAGATTCGCGCCGTTGTTGATGCCGGACACGATCAGGTCAGGCCGGTGGCCCAGCAGGCCGGTGAGGGCCACGTGGACACAGTCGGACGGCGTGCCGTTGACGACCTGCACCCCGTTGGACGCGGTCCAGACGGACAGCGGCCGGTGCAGCGACAGCGCGTTGGAGGTTCCGCTGGCGTTCTGCTCCGGGGCGACAACGTCGACCTCGGCAAATTCGCGACACACCTCCGCCAGGGCCAGCAGCCCGGGAGCGAGGTACCCATCATCATTGGCTACGAGAATGCGCATGCGGTCGATTGTAGGCAGTGCATCCTCCAGTCGCGTGTCGACCGACCACCTTCTTTCGCGGCAGGTGGCCCTGAACCCGAGGGGCAGGACCGCGCAGCGCAGCCCTGATAATCGGGCACCGAACTTTCGTGCCCCAAGTCGAGGATTCCATTCATGTCCATCCGCGTGCTGATCGTTGAAGACAACGCTGTCGCCCGCAGTTTCCTGACCCGTGTCGTACGGGAAAGCTTCAGCGACGAGATCCGCTTCAGCGAAGCCTCCGACCTGGACTCGGCACGCCGGTGGCTCGACATCGGCCCGGGAGAGCAGGCACACGCCTCGGCCGACGGTTTCCGCCTCATCCTGTGTGATCTGGAACAGCCGGACAACGCCGGGCTGGAGTTGCTGGCCCAGCTGGCGGACTACCCGGCCATCAAGATCGCCACCACGCTGCACTCCGACGACGAGCACCTGTTCCCCGCCCTGCTCTGCGGCGCGAACGGCTATCTGCTCAAGGAAGACCGCTTCGAAGTGCTGGTCGAGGAACTGCAGCGCATCGTGCGCGGCCAGCCGCCACTGTCTCCGGCCATGGCCCGGCGCATGCTCGGGCAGTTTCGGCAGCACGACAGCGACACCGAAACACTGGGCAGCAGTTCGGCCGACAGCCTGAATGTGCGGGAAAACGAAGTGCTGACCTATCTGAGCAAGGGCTACACGATCAAGGAAATCGCGCGCCTGATGGGCATCAAGTGGCAGGCCGTCAACGACCACGTGCGCATGGTCTACCGCAAGCTGGCCATGGCCAGCTCGCCGGAAGAGGGTTTGCAGGTCGGTCGCCAGACCGACGCCTGAATCGAGGGGCCAGCGAGGCCCAAGAAAAAAGCCAGACTGCTGCCAGTCTGGCTTTTGATCTGCGTTTGGTGGGGTGGCTAATGGGACTCGAACCCACGACAACCAGAATCACAATCTGGGACTCTACCAACTGAGCTATAGCCACCGCAGAGAGATGAATTATAGAACAGAAATTTCCATGAACGCCAGTGTTTCGGCGTATTTATTTTCCATCCAACTCAATTCACTTTGAAGCCGCCGCAGAGGCAGCAGGCTCCTCCGTCGATGTCACCTTGGCGCTGTCCAGGATCACGGCCTTGTAGCGCTTGCGCAGCGCGGCGTAGTAGGCTTCGCTCTCGGCCTGCGACCACAGCTGGGTGTACTGGTCCCGCGCCTTGTCGAGCGAGCCGCTGTCGGCCAGGTCCGCCGGCAGCACCTTCTCGATCACGGCCACGGCATAGCCCTCGTCACCGAGGTCCACACCGACCCAGGCTGGCAGCGCATCGGCCTTGGCCTTGAGCACGGCCTCGACCACCGCACGCGGCAGGTTCTGCGTCTTGACGCGCGACAGCGTGACCGCTGCCGGCAGCGTGCCCGCAGCGGCAGGCTGCGCTTTCCACTGTGCCAGTTTGGCTGCGCCTTCGTCATGGGCGGCCTTGGCCGCCTTGGCTTGCAGCACCCCCATCCTGACCAGCTCGCGCACTTCAGCCAGCGCCTGCTTGCGCGCCGGCAGGTGTTCCGTGATGCGCAGCGACATCAGCTGGTTCGGGCCGATCTCCACCGCCAGCGCATTGCGCTTGTTGCGCAGGTTGTCAGCGAGGAACGCCGCTTCGACCACCTTGGGATTGGCCAGTGCGCTGCCCGGCTCGACCTTGAGGGCACGCGTGAAGCGCTCGGCGCGCTGCACCGCCAGCTTGAGCTTGTCGGCCACCGGCTGCAGCGTGTCCTCCTGCTCGACGAGGTTCGAGAATTGTTCGGCCACTTCCGCATAGCGCTTCTGCGCCAGCGACTTGCGCACCTCGGCATCGATCTCGGCCTTCACCGACTCGAAGCTGCGCTTGTCACCGCCACGCAGGTCTTCGAGCTGGATGATGTGGAAGCCGAAATCGCTCTCCACCACGCCGCTGATCTCGCCCTTCTTCAGCGCGAACGCCACGTCCTCGAAGGCCTTGACCATCGCGCCACGGCCGAACCAGTCCAGATCGCCGCCCTGCTTGGCAGAGCCCGGATCTTCAGAGCTGGCACGCGCGATGTCGGCGAAGCCGGCCGGGTTCTTGCGCACGTCGGCCAGCAGGGCCTCGGCGCGGGCCTTGGCCTTGGCCTTCGCGTCGGCGGAAGCGCCGGCTTCGGCCTTGACCAGGATGTGGCGGGCGCGGCGTTCCTGCGGCTGCTCGTAGCGGGCGGCGTTTTCGGTGTAGTACTTGCGCAGGTCGTCTTCCGGCACGCTGATGCTGCGGGCCACCGTCGGCAGGTCGAGCACCAGGTACTCGAAGCTGACCGATTCCGGCGACAGCAGGCGGGCGGCGTGTGCTGGGTCGTCGTAGTAGGCCTGCAGATCGGCGTCGCTGGCCTGCACCTTGGCCAGGTAGTCCTTGGCCGCGAAGGTCTGTACGCGCACGTCGCGGCGCTGGTAGAACGCATCCACGGCCGCGCGGGCCACGGCGTTCGGCGCCAGCGCCGTGCCGCCCACACCCATCAGGACCTGGTTGAGGGCCATGTCCTGGCTCAGGCGGGCCG
>NZ_JBFPGY010000336.1:0-5767 GCF_041083715.1 Sphaerotilus sp. | reverse complement strand
GCCAGCACCGCCAGCGTCGGCGGCGCGCCCGGCCCGAGCACCAGCGCCATGTCCACCACCGTGAGCCCGTACGCCGCCACCGCCGCCACCGGCCACGCCAGCGCTCCGCTCCATGCGGGCCACACCACGCGCCACCAGATCTGTGCCGGCGCATACCCGAGGCTGCGCCCGAGCGCCAGTTGCTGCCGCAGGCGCAGCGCGACATCCGGCCGCGCCAGCAACGCCGCGATCGTCCAGAGCAGGAATGGCGTTTCCTTGAGCACCAGCGCCAGCATCAGCGCCAGTGCGTGCGGGTCGTGCACGGTGGACCAGTCCG
Organism: Sphaerotilus sp.; assembly: GCF_041083715.1. Classification (GTDB taxonomy): domain Bacteria; phylum Pseudomonadota; class Gammaproteobacteria; order Burkholderiales; family Burkholderiaceae_C; genus Sphaerotilus. The sequence goes on along the minus strand of NZ_JBFPGY010000336.1, from coordinate 5,451 downwards.
GCGGTACGTCCCAGCCCGCCAGCGGCGCGAGCAGCCGGGCGATCCAGCCACCGGGCATCCACAGCAGCAGCAGCCCGATCGCCAGGGCCGCGTGCGGCACGGCCAGCATCGCCGGCAAGCACCGCTGCAGGACCGCCCAGCGCGGCTGGCCCCAGTGCTGCGTCGTCAGCCACAGACTCAGCGCGGTGGCCAGGAATGTGCTGCCCAACCCGGAGACGAGGCTGGACACCAGCGCAGGCCCGGTCTGCGGATCGTCCCGCAGCGCCTGCCACGCCAGCGGCCGGGCCGCTTCTCCCAGCGCAGCCACCAGCGCCACACCCAGCGGCAGCGCGACCAGTCCGCCGCCCGCCCCCCAGACCGTCCAGCGGGCCAGGCGCCAGACGACCGGCGACGGTGCATTCAGCGACCGTAGCGCCGCAGCCATTCCTGCTCGATCGGGTCGACCCAGGAGCCGTGCGGCTCCGGCCACACAGGTGCGCTGCGCTGCACGATGCCCGGCACCGGATTCGCCTGGAACAGTGCCCGCTCGGCTGGCGCGAGCCGCTCCATCGCCAGCACCGTCGGATCGCCCCACTGCCGCACATCCGCCTTGCGTGCCTGCGCCGCGGGCGAGAGCAGGAAATTCGCCACCACCTGCGCGCCGGCCTTGGCGCGGGCATTGAACGGAATGGCCACGAAGTGCGTGTTGCCGATCGTGCCGCCGCTGTGCTGGTAGCTCACCACCGACGACGACAGCTTGCCGGCCAGCATCTCGCTGGCCGCCTCGTTCGGGTTGAAGGTCAGGCTGATCCACAGCTCGCCGTCGGCCAGCATCTGGCGCGCCACCGCGTCGCTGGCGGGAAACAGCCGGCCCTGGCGCCACAGGTGCGGGTGCAGCGCGTCGAGCGCCTTCCACAGCGGCGCGGTGACGCGGGCAAACGCCTCGGCGGCGTACGGACGGGTCAGAGCGGTGCGGTCGGCCGTGGTTTCCATCAGCACCTGCTTGACGAAGGTCGTGCCGTGGAACTCCGGCAGGCGCGGATAGGTGAACCGGCCCGGGTGGCGCAGCGCCCAGGCGGTCAGCTCGGTGATGTTGTCGGGCACCGTCGTCACGCGCTGGCCGTCGGCGAAGAAGGTCAGCTGTGCCATGCCCCACGGCGCTTCCAGGCCCTCGACCGGCTCGGAGAAGTCCAGCCGCGTCGTCGGTTTGCCCACCACGTCCACGGCGGCAAACGCCGGCAGCGCTTCCGCCCAGGGCCCGAACAGCAGCGCCTCGCGCTTCATCGTCAGGAAGTTCTCGCCGTTGATCCACAGCAGATCGACCGAGCCGTCCCCCGTGCGTCCCGCGGCCTTCTCGGCCCGCACGCGGCGCACCACTTCGGCCGCGTCGGTGATCTTGACGTGCAGCAGCTTCACGCCGTGCAGCCGCTGCACCTCGCCCGCGGCCCATTGCAGGTAGGCGTTGATGCGCTCGCTGCCAGCCCATGCATTGAAATAGACGGTCTGCCCGCGCGCCTCTGTTTCGGTGCGCTTCCACGCAGCCGCCTCCATCGGGACCGCCCAGGCTGGCAGCGCGCCGGAAGCGACCGCGGCGGACAGAAAGATGCGGCGGGACAGGCAACGGGCAGCAGGGGGTCGGTTCACAGCATCCTCACAGGTGGAAAAAGCGCCAGCCGATCGGGCTCCGGCGGTCGATCATGCCAGTGCGGGACGTCTCGACAGAAACCGCGGCCCGATGACCGCATCCGCCGACCACCGCCCCGGCCCCCACAGCACCAGCCCGACCAGCAAGCTGCCCCAGAACACATGCAGCGCGAACGCGGCTTCCGGCATCTCCGGCACGCTCAGCACCGCGACCACATTCATCACCGACAGCCCCAGCGCGGCGAAGCGCCCGCCCAGGCCGAGCACCAGCAGCACGGGCAGGACGATCTCGCCCGCCGTGCCAGCGAACGCGGCCACCTCGGGCGACAGCAGTGGCACGTGGTACTCGTCCGTGAACAACGCCAGCGTCGTCTCCCAGTCGCGCAGCTTGGTCAGCCCGGACAGGAAAAAGACCTTGGCGACCACCACCCTGGCCGCGAGCTGGGCCAGGGGCTGCAGGGATGTGCACAGGTCGATCAGGCGGGCATGGCCGCGGCGGAAGGTGTCGATCAGCATGGTGGTCTCCAGACCGGGTCAGGTTGTCACGTCGATGCGCACCAGCAGGCCATCGGCCACCGCGGGTGCGAGCCAGCGCGCGAAGTCGAAACCGGGCACGTCCAGCGCCTCGGCCAGCGGCTGCGCCTGTGTCAGCGCGCGGCGCAGGAAGTCGGCGGTCGGCGCGTCGACCACCGCCACCCGCACCCCCCAGCCCTCACGCCAGACCAGCGCCGTTTCCGCCCGCTGCTCGGCCAGCGCCGCGCGGGCGTCGGCGAAGGGATCGGGCTGCGCGGTCTGCCGCGGGTCGTGGTGGGCGCGCCAGACCGTGGCGACCGGGTACACGCTGTCCACCAGCGCCAGCCCGGGCGCCGGACGCAGCACGAGCCGGTCCGGCTCGGTATCGCCCAGGCGCATCAGCGTGGACAGATCCGGTGCAGCATCGGCCGATCCAGCGGCCTGCATGACCGCGTCGTCCAGCCGCGCCACATCGGCGAGATACGGCAACTCGGCGAGTTGCTCGGCCCCGGCCAGGAAGGCAGGCAAGGCCTCGCCCCACTGCGCCAGATCGCCGCGGCTCGGCGGCCCCTGGCGCCAGACGGCGCGGGCCATCGGCACGAAGGTCTCATCGCCCAGCATGGCCCGCACGGTCGGGTACCGCGCCCCCAGCGCCTGCTCGGCATGGACGGCGGCATTGGCCGTGTAGACCGCCAGCCCACGGACCAGATCGGCCCGTGCAGGCGCACGGGTCCACCCGGTGAGCGCACCCGGCTGCCCGGTGCGCAGCGCCTGCATCAGCAGGCGCTGCCGGATCTGTTCGCGCTGGATCGCTTCGGCGGTGCTCATCCTGCAGCCACTCCGTGCAGCACGGCGTCAGCCTGCGCGGCTTCGTCCAGCAGGACGTCCAGCGTCGGCAGGTCGGTGTCCCATTCGATCAGTGTCGGCACCGGGCCGTGGCGCCGGACGGCGTGCGCGTAGACCTGCCAGACGGGCGGATGGACACGGCTGCCGTGGTCGTCGATGACCAGCGTGTCGGTCTCGGTGTAGCCCGCCAGGTGGATCTCGCCAGCCAGTCCGGTCGCGAGCCGGTCGATCCAGGCACAGGCGCGGCGTGCGGCAGCGGTTGCGCTGTCCCCTGCATTCAGCGCGTTGACGACGAGGTTGTTGACATCGAGCAGCACGCCGCAGCCGCTGCGGCGCGCCAGCTCGTTGAAGAAATCGGGTTCGGACAGGCCATCGTCGGCCCAGCCGAGGTAGGCGCTCAGGTTCTCGACCAGGATCGGGCGGCGCAGGCGCTCCTGCACCTGCTGCACGTTGCGCACCATGATCGCGAGCGCGGCGTCCGTGAACGCGATCGGCAGCAGGTCGCTGCCATGCCAGACCGGCGCGCCCCGCCCGGGATCGACCCGGGCGAAGCTGGCGTGGTCGCTGACACGCACCGGCTCGACCGCATCGACCAGCTCGACCAGCCGGTCGAGATGCCAGGCATCCAGCCCGCAGGCGCTGCCCAGCGACAGACCGACACCGTGCAGGCTGACGGCGTAGTCCTGGCGCAGATCCACGAGCACGGCGCGGGCGGCACCACCCGGCGCAAAGTAGTTTTCGCTGTGGACTTCGAGGAAGCCCAGCGGCGCACGCTGCTGTCGCAGCAGTGCGGCGTGGGGTTGGCGCAGGCCGATGCCCGCAGAGGTCGGTGCAGGCATGGCAGGCGGCTTACTTCTTCATGCCCATCTTGGCCTCTTCGGCCGTCATGCCCTTCATGTCCTTGCAGGTGCCCTTGGGGACGTACTTCCATTCGTCAGCCCCCATGTCGGCCTTGCTCTGGCCGGCACAGGAGTGGGTGCCGGAGAGGTTGGCACAGTCGTTCTGGCCAGCCTTGGCAATGCCGAAGCACTTTTCCTTGTCCTGCGCGGCAGCGGGAGCGATGACGCCCAGGGCCAGGACGGAAGCGAGGGCAGAAGAGAGGATGAGGCGCTGGTTCATGGAGATTCTCCGTTCAGTGGATGCAGTGGAAATGGATGGTGGATGTCGGGAACGTGTCGTCCGGTCAGCCTGCCAGAAGATGTGGAGGCTGTGCAGCGGACAGGACTCTGTCGCGCCGGCATCCGGTTTCCTTACACTGCAGCGACAGAAAACTTTTCGGCCACGCTCGCCGCACCCGCATGTCCGACTTCGCCCGCCAGGTCCAGACCCTGCGTCCCCAACTGCTGCGCTATGCCCGCAACCAGCTGCGCAACGAGGCCTGGGCGGAGGACGCCGTCTCCGAGACGCTGCTGGCAGCGCTGGAAAAGCCGCAGGCCTACACGGGCGCGGCGCAGCTCAAGACCTGGCTGATCGGCATCCTCAAGCACAAGGTGATCGACCAGATCCGCAGGCACCGGCGCGAAGTCTCCACCACCTCGGATGCCGAGGACGGAGAAGACCTCGACGAGCTGCTGTTCAAGGCCGATGGCCACTGGCAGGAGATGCCCGCCGACTGGGGCAATCCAGGCGCGGCGCTGGGCCAGCGGCAGTTCTTCGAGATGCTCGAAGCGTGCATGGAGCACCTGCCCGGCCAGCAGGGGCGTATCTTCATGATGCGCGAGTGGCTCGAACTGGACACCGCCGAGATCTGTAAGGAAACCGGCGTCAGCGCGACCAATCTGTTCGTGCTGCTGCACCGCGCACGCCTGCGGCTGCGGGAGTGCCTGCAGGTGAACTGGTTCGCCGGACAACGGGCGCCAACCTGACCGGAGCTAGCCCATGCGATTGAAACTGACCTGCAAGGAAACCGCCCGCCTCGTGCTCGAAGGCGAAGACCGCGTGCTGCCGCTGGGCGAGCGGGCACTGGTGCGCATCCACCTTGGCTACTGCAAGGGCTGCACCCGCTTCTCGAAGCAGGTGCACCTGATGCGCAGCGCCATGCATGACTGGCGGCGATACGCCGATGGCAGCGAGGAGCATGTCCCTCCCCATCCGCCAGGGCGGTAACTCACCGGGCACGTTGTCGATGGAGATCGGCCAGTGCGACATCGGTCACGGTCTGCCTCTCGCCTTGCCCGTCGTGCAGGGACGCCGATCGTTTCAGGAGCTGGCGCAGCGCCTTGTCCAGCGCCTTCGACAGCGACAGGCGGCCGGTCAGCAGGCGGTGAAGGACATCCACGCACCGCGTCCAGCCCCCGTACAGCCTGGCGGCGGCGCCATCACTCGGCGCCCATCGCGCCAGTGCCAGCATCGGCCAGGCCACCCGCAAGCCACGCTGCCACGCTGCGGCCTGCCGGAGATAGGTGAGGGCCTCGGACCGCAAGCCGAGCCCCAGCGCCCGGTGTCCGGTCGCCAGGCAGTAGTGACGTC
>NZ_JBFPGY010000335.1:0-19023 GCF_041083715.1 Sphaerotilus sp. | reverse complement strand
AAACGACTTAGCGCCGATGATAGTGCGCACCGCGCGTGTGAAAGTAGGTCATCGTCAGGCTTCTACCTAAAAACCCCCTCTGATCCTCATCGGTCAGAGGGGGTTTTGCTTTGGGGGAACAGATTTTGAATATCCCGATGTCCGGGATACCCTGATTCATTCCTCGAATGGCAGGCCTACATAGTTTTCGGCCAGCGAGGTCATCGCCGCGGTCGAATGCACCAGATAGTCCAGCTCTGCGGTCTGCATCCGGTGGCCGACTTCACCGGTATCTCCTGCCCCCATCGGGAACTTGTGCAGCAGGCTGGTCAGATACCAGCTGAAGCGCTCGGCCTTCCAGACGCGGCGCAGCGCCTTGCGTGAGTAGTCATCGATGCCCGCGGCACGCTTGTCGGCGTAGAACTCCATGAAGGCGCGGCTGAGGTAGCGCACGTCCGCGGCGGCCAGATTCAGCCCCTTGGCGCCTGTCGGCGGCACGATGTGGGCGGCGTCCCCCGCGAGGAACAGCTGCCCGAAACGCATCGGCTCGGCGACGAAGCTGCGCAGTGGCGCGATGCTCTTCTCGATCGATGGTCCGGTGACCAGGTGCGAGGCGGCTTCTGGGTCCAGGCGGCTTTTCAGCTCTTCCCAGAAACGTGCGTCGCTCCAGTCCTCCACCTTGTCCTGGAGCGAACACTGCACGTAGTGGCGCACGCGTGTCTTGCTCCGCATGCTGCACAGCGCGAAGCCGCGTGCGTGGTTGGAGTAGATCAGCTCGTCCGCCACCGGCGGCACATCCGCCAGGATGCCGAGCCAGCCGAACGGGTAGACCCGCTCGAAGTGCTGGATCCGCTCCGCCGGAATGCTCGCCCGGCTCACCCCGTGGAAGCCATCGCAGCCGGCGATGAAGTCGCACGCGAGTGCATGGCGCACGCCTTCGTGGGTGTAGCCCACACGCGGCGAGGCGCTGTCGATGTCGTGCAGTTGCACCTCTGTCGCTTCGTAGACGATGGGGGCGCCGGAGTCCGCGCGCGCGTCCATGAGATCACGGGTGACTTCGGTCTGACCGTAGACCATCACGGTCTTCCCGCCCGTCAACGTCTGCAGGTCGATGCGGTGGCGTTCATTGGCGAAGGCCAGCTCGATGCCACCGTGGACCAGCCCCTCCCGGTGCATGCGCTCGCCGACCCCCGCTTCGTCGAGCAGATCCACGCAGACCTGTTCCAGCACACCCGCCCGGATCCGACCGAGCACGTAGTCGGCGCTGCGTGCTTCGAGGACCACGTTGTCGATGCCGGCGCGGTGCAGCAACTGACCGAGCAGCAGCCCGGACGGGCCTGCGCCGATGATGGCGACTTGGGTGCGGCGTGGAATGGGGATGGGCGTGGACATGGGAAACGTCTCCAGGGGGTCGCTACAAGAGCGGTTTGAGTTGTTCCTGTGCCTGCAGCAGCATCGGCAGGCAGCGGTCGAGCAGGTCTTCGATGCGGACACGCGCGGCGTGCACGCTGACATTCATGGCCGCCACGATCTCGCCGCGCCGGTTGCGCAGCGGCACGGCGACCGTGCGCAACCCCGGCTCCAGCTCCTGGTCGACCAGCGCATACCCCTGGGCGCGCACGCGGGCCAGTTCCTCGCGCAGGCGCTGGCGGTCGGTCAGCGTGTGGACGGTGCGGGCCGGCATGTCCTGGCGGGCGATCCAGGCGTCGAGTTCGGCGGTCGGCAGCCACGCGGTCAGCACGCGGCCGTTGGCGGTGCAATAGGCCGGCACGCGCGTGCCAGGCTGCAGCGTCGAGGACACCACCCGTCCGGCGGTCACCGCGGCGACGGCGATCACGTCATCCCCGTCCAGCACGCCCGCCGAACTGGCCTCCTGCATCGCCATCGCGATCTTCTGCAGCTGCGGCTGGATCGCCCGCGGCAGCCTGGCCGAATGCATGTAGGACTGGCCGAGCCGCATCACCTTGGGGCTGAGCGAAAACTGCCGCTCGTCCTGCTGCGCGTACCCGAGGTGCACCAGCGTCAGCAGGCAGCGTCGCACGGCGGCCCGCGTCAGCCCGGTGCGCACGGCGACCTCGCTGATCGTCAGCCGGGCGCGGTCCTGGTCGAAGGCCTCGATGACCAGCAGGCCCTTTTCCAGGGTACCCAGCAGATCGCGGTTCGCGATGGCGGATGCGGTGGAGGTGTCGGTGGGGTGGGTGCGCATGGAATCTGCTCTGAATCAAGGGTAGTGGGGTGCGGTCTGGACGCACCGGTTGGTGCGATATGCGCCCATTGAATCGCAGATCGTGCGGTATGCGCACATCAACCAGCTTGGTATCCCGTTCGCGCACAATCGCGCGGTTGCCACTGCTGTCCTCCTGCTCCGATGCCGAACGCCTTGCCTGTCGACCGCGCAGCCCGCCTGCGCCAGATGAAGATGATTGCCCTCGCGCTGCTGCTGGCCTGTGCCGCGCTGCTGACCCTGGCGTTGACGCAGCACCGCGTCGGTGCCTGGGACTGGGTGGCCGCCTTTGCAGGGGCCGCGATGGTTGGCGCGCTGGCGGACTGGTTTGCCGTCGTCGCGCTGTTTCGCCGGCCGCTGGGACTGCCGTTCCCGCACACGGCCATCGTGCCGCGCAAGAAGGCGCAGCTCGCCGACCAGCTCGGCGGCTTCATCCGCGACCGCTTCCTCGACACGCCGATGCTGATCGCGCGGCTGCGCAGCTTCGACCCCATCCGCCGCCTCGGCGCGTGGCTGAGCCAGCCGGCCCACGCCCAGCGCCTCGGCGGGCACCTGCAGGGCGTGCTGTCCGAGGTGGTGGCCTGCCTGGACGATGCCCGTGTGCGCGAAACCATGCAGCGCGCCGTGACGGCCCGGCTCGAAGGACTGGACCTGTCGCGCTCCGCCGGGGATCTGCTGGAGACACTGACGGCGCAGGGCCGCCACCAGGCGCTGTTCGGCCAGGCGCTGCAGGAGGCCGCCGACCATGTCGAGACCGAGCCGGTACAGCGCACGCTGGCGTCGATGCTGCTGGAGATCGCCGCGCGCGAGTACCCGATGCTGCTGCGCGGGCTGGCGATGATGGGCAACCCGGAGGACTTCGGACTCAAGCTGGGGGCCGCCACGGCGCGCGGGCTGGCGGGCTGGTTGCGCGAGGTGCATGACAACCCGCAGCACCCGCGCCGCCTGGCCTTCGACGCGGTGGTCGCCGAGTGGATCGAGCGGCTGCGCACCGACCCCGACTTCGCTGCCCGCATCAACGAGGCCAAGAACCGCTGGCTGCACGCACCCGAACTGCAGGCGCAGGTGCATGGCCTGTGGGACGAACTGCGCCGCTGGCTCATGGACGATCTGGCCACGCCCGGCTCGCGCCTGAGCACGCAGATGGGCGTGGTGGCGCAGCGGCTGGGCGAGACGCTGGTCTCGGACGGCGCCTTGCGCGCGGCGCTGCAGGAGCATCTGGAGTCGGCGGTCGAGCACCTGGCCCCCGCGCTGCGCGAAGGCGCCGGCGAGCACATCGCCCGCACGGTGCGCGACTGGCCGGACGCCGTGTTGGTGCAGGAGCTGGAGCTGGGCGTCGGGCGCGACCTGCAGTTCATTCGGCTCAACGGCACGGTGGTGGGGGGCGTGATCGGGCTGGCCCTGCACCTGCTGGAGCGCGCGCTCGGGTAATCCTGTGCTGCGGCCAGCGGGTTGGCTGCCTAGGATGCGGGCATGTCGCTCATCCTCTACCTCACCCAGATCCAGATCGCGTCCGGGGCCGTGCGCCTGCTCGCCGACGAATGTGCCCGCACCGGCATCACCCGGCCGTTGGTCGTCACTGACGCCGGCGTGCGCGCCGCAGGCGTGCTGCAGCCGGCGCTGGATGCGCTGCGCGACCTGCCGGTGGCCGTGTTCGACCAGACCCCGTCCAACCCGACCGAGTCCGCCGTGCGCGCTGCCGTCGAGGTCTACCGGCGTGGGGGCTGCGACGGGCTGGTCGCGGTGGGCGGCGGCTCCAGCATCGACCTCGCCAAGGGCGTGGCGATCGCTGCGACCCACCCCGGCCCGCTGACTACTTACGCGACGATCGAGGGCGGATCGCCGAGGATCACCGCCGCCGTCGCCCCGCTGATCGCCGTGCCGACCACCGCGGGCACCGGCAGCGAGGTGGCGCGCGGCGCGATCCTGATCGTGGACGACGGCCGCAAGCTCGGCTTCCACTCGTGGCACCTGATGCCCAAGGCTGCCATCTGCGACCCGGACCTCACGCGCGGCCTGCCGCCGCTGCTCACCGCCGCCACCGGCATGGACGCCATCGCGCACTGCATGGAAACCTTCATGGCCGCGCCGTTCAATCCACCCGCCGATGGCATCGCGCTCGACGGTCTGGCCCGTGGCTGGGCCCACATCGAACGCGCCACCCGCGACGGCCGGGACCGCGAGGCGCGGCTGAACATGATGAGCGCGTCCATGCAGGGCGCGATGGCCTTCCAGAAAGGCCTCGGCTGCGTGCATTCGCTCAGCCACAGCCTGGGCGGCGTCAACCCGCGGCTGCACCACGGCACGCTCAACGCCGTCTTCCTGCCGGCCGTCATCGCCTTCAATGCCGACGCCGAGTCCGTGCAGCGCGAGCGCCGGCTGGAACGCATGGCGCAGGCGATGGGGCTGGCCGCTGCGGACGACATCGGCCCCGCGATCCACGCGATGAATGCGCGGCTCGGGCTGCCGTCCGGACTGGCGGCGATGGGGGTGGACGAGACGCTGTTCGACCGGATCATCGTTGGCGCGATGGCCGACCATTGCCACAAGACCAACCCGCGCCTGGCCGATGCGGCCGATTACCGGGCGATGCTCGGTCTGTCCATGTGAATTGCCGCATGGCACGCAGCGTGGCTGCACCATCCGCACGGACAGTGCAGACGTGCGAAGCCTGCGGCATGATCGATGCCATCCCAGCCGCTCCCATGCCCATGACCGTTGCCCGTCTCACCAGCCTGCACCGCCGCCGCCTGCGCGAAGTCTGGCGCTCCGCCGGCTGGCCGGCGCAGGACATCGTCGAGGCGGAACTGCTGGCCATGGGCCTGCTGGAGCGGCTGCACGACGCTGCCGGACGCTGCACATTGCGCGTGACCGATGCGGGCATCCAGACGCTGGCCGAATCCGCTGCGCTCAACCGCGCTGCGCGCAGTGACCACGAACTGCTGGTCGAGCAGGTCGCCCAGGCCCAGATCCGCGAGGGCCGGATCGCCTGGCGCGGGTTGTCGCTGCGCGCGCGCGTGGTCACCGAAGAGGGTGAAGGCTGGCAGATGGCGATGCCGGATGTCTTCTCGGTGCGCCGCACTTCGGTGGCGGCCTACCTGCAACCCGTGGTGCACGAGATCAAGGTGCGCCGCGCCGACCTGCTGTCCGACCTGCGCCGCCCGACCAAGCGGGCGGCCTACCTCGACATGGCGGGCGCCGTGGTCTACGTGCTGGCCGAGGGCATCGGCCGCGCGGAGGACATTCCACCCGAATGCGGCGTGATGGAGATGCGCGCTGGTGTGCTGGAGACGCTGCGGCCGGCGCCGGTGCGGGCCTTGCCGCATGAGGCTGGGTTGCCGTTCCCGGTGTGGATGGCGCTGGCGCGGGCCACCCCTGTACCGATGCCGGAGAGCGAGCAGCGCCGGCTGGGCGAGGAGCTTCCTTCGCTGCCCGACGACGTGCAGGATCAGGCGTGACCGGCTGCGGGCAGCAGCGTGCCCAGGCTGTTGCTCAGCGTGGACCACCACAGCACCCGAGGCGTGTGTGCCGTCGGTCCGAAGTGCGACGCAGCCTGCGGCCGGCCGTAGCTGACGCAGCTGCGGATCGGCAGGTGGTGGGTGCGTGCCACCCACAGCACGCCCTGGTGCGGCAGTTCGGGCAGCAGCTCCAGCGCCACCGGCGTGCCTGCGGCCCGCAGCCGCTCCAGGCTGTCCGCGACGATCTGCGGGTCATGGCAGACGAGGGTGACATGGCGGGCACGGCCTGCCACGCGGTCGATCATGCGGGCGAAGGCCGTGGCCGATGCTCGCCGGCCGGCACCGGTTTCGGCGCGGCGCTCATGTACGAGACGCAGCCGCAGGTTCTGGGCGCAGGCGGTATCGACGTCGATCAGGCTGCGTTCGCGGTCGCATGACAGCGTCAGCCCCAAGTCGGTGTGGTCGACCAGCAGGTCGGTGACGCAGTCCATCAGGGCATCCGAGCGTTCTGGCACGGTCATGTCCAGCATGACCGACACGGAGGCCTCGTGCGCGGCCTGCAGCACGTCGCGCAGCAGTGCCCGGTCGTAGCCGAGCGCGGCCACATGCACCAGCAACTGCACATTCGAGCGCAGCCTGACCAGTGGTGCGAGGCTGGACAGCAGCCGCTGCGCGACGCGGCGGGGCGATTCATCACACAGCGGGCGGTAGGTCACGGTGGCGCCGATGCGCCACCGCGCCAACCGCTCGGCGGCCAGCAGTACCTCGTCGAAGTGGATCGCGGAGCGACCGGGCACCTCGACAGGAGGGCGCGCGCGCCCCGCAGCAGGAGCAGCCAGGACAGGCATCATGGTGTTCATCCAGTCAAAACCGTCTCTCGGACGTGTCAAGGTGCACAGATTCGCACAGAACATGGGGCATATTCCCATGCGGCGAGTCTGTTGTTCATGCGATTGAAAGGAATCCCACCCATTTCGAGCCTGCGGATGGCCTCCTGGCGCTCTCAAGTTGGAAGAAATATTTGGTAACAGGTGAATCGGGATCGAGGCCATGGTCCTGCTGTCCGCGGGGCGACCGAACTGCCCCGCTCCGTCAGGCGAGAATTCAATTCTTGCTGCAGCGTACCGTCCAGGAAACACGGTTCGGCACCAGAAAATGCAAGGAACTTTATTTCCAGGCGCGTCCCTTGCTCGTGGGGTCTCTCCGTGAAATTTCTGGAGATTGTCCATTTCTGCGCAGGCTGCTTTGACCGGGCATTCCATACTTTGCGTCATTTTTCGTGTTGCCGGCCGTGGATTCGAAGACCGTGCCCAAGCAACTTTCACCGCACCAACAAGATGGACGATGGGGAACACATGACTGACCTGCCGAGCCTGGACGAACTCGACGCGACTTGCAGCGCCTTGTGGCGCACCGGCGCTGTCGGAGACTGCCGTCTGCAGGCCCTGCAAATGATCGCGCAGGCCAGTGCCTGCGACGACGTGCGGGCCCAGGCGCGTGGCTGGCTGCACCGGGCGCGCTGCGAGCAGTTCCAGTCCGCCTACCTTGACATGCTGGAATCGGCCCGACGCGCCATGGCTCTGCTGGACGCTGGCGATTCGGACCGGGACCTCGTGCAGGCCCGGGTGCTGGCCTGTGCGGCGGCCATGGCGCTGGGCCGACACGATGAGGCCATCGAGGCGGGTCTGCTGGCCTGCCATCTGGCCGATGACGGCATGCACGCGGACGACCGCGCGCTGGCAGCCGAGGCGCTGGCCCAGGCCTTTTGCTGGGCGGGCCAGAACGCAGCGGCGCTGGACAGTTTCGACACGGCCCTGGCCCAGGCGCGTCAGCTGCCGGGCGCCGAATGGCCCGTCCAGTTGCTCATCCAGCGCGCGTGTGCCCAGGCCTGGCACTGCATCCGCCAGGATGAGCGCGAAGCCGATGGCGTCTCCTGCCAGGCGGTGCAGGCCACGGTGGCCGAGGTGCTGCGGCTGTGCGGGTCCGCGCCAGGCGGGCTGCATGCCGTGGCCCAGCGTGTCGGGCGCTTCCAGCTCGGCTGGGTGCAGGTGCTGCTGACCTGCTGGCGCGGCGAAGCCGAGCGGGCCCGGGTCCAGCTGGCCTCCATCCGGCCGTTGACCCAGGATGAGCGACCCTGGCTCGATCTGCTGGCGGTCTGGGCCGCGGCAGAGATCGCGCTGAAGCAGCGGGCGTGGTCGGCGGCCGAAGCGTCGGCCCGCAGGGTGTTCGACGAGGCCCACCGCCTGTCGCACGAGGCGCTGGCCGAGCAGGGTGCCCGCTTGCTGACCAGCCTGCTGCTGGTGCAGGGCAAGCACGCCCAGGCGCTCGACGTCGCGCGGGAATGCCAGCAGCGCTGCGTCGGCGGTCATGAGCGGGCGCTGCCCAGCCATGCCCGGCTGGCGCAGTTCCTGGCCATGGCCCGCGAGCGGGACCTGCGGTCGCGCACCCGGCTCAGTCTGCCGCCGGACGACAGCCTGACCGGTCTGCACGCCCGCGGCTACTTCCTGCAGCTGGCCCAGGAGATGCTGCGCACGATGGACCTGTCGCGGGCGCGCTGCTCGGTGCTGCAGGTCGGCGTGACCGGCCTGCATGAGCTGGCCGAACGCCATGCGCCGCTGATCCGCGACCGTGTGCTGTGTGCGGTGGCCCGCCTGCTGCGCGAGACCTTGCGCGCTGGTGACCTGCCAGCCCGCTGGACGCACGACGAATTTGCTGTCCTGCTGCACCGCTCATCGGCGGACGACACGGCCCGGGTGTGCCAGCGCATTGCCGAGGCGGTGCTGGCGCACGACTGGTCGGCGCTGACAGACGGGCTGGTGGTGCAGGTCAGCATCAGCCATGCCCAGGCGCGTCCTGGCGACACGATCGAGACGCTGATGCGGCGGTGCGATGAGGAAATGCGCGCAGGGCGTCTGCAGCACCGGCAGATCGCGGCCTGATACGCCGTTGCACTTCGGCCAAGGCGGGCGGCTAGAATGGGTCAGGGACTTCCCCTCGAAAAATACACATTCCACGCCTGCTCATGAAACTCATCGGCTCGCTCACCAGCCCTTATGTACGCAAGGTGCGCATCGTGCTGGCGGAGAAGAAACTCGATTACAAGCTCGTGCTGGAAGACCCTTGGTCCGACCCGTCGAGTCTGAATGAAGCCAATCCGCTCGGTCAGGTTCCCTGTCTGATGCTCGAGGGTGGCGACACCCTGTTCGACTCTCGGGTGATCGTCGAATACGTCGATACCCTGTCGCCGGTCGGCCGTCTCATCCCCGAGAAGGGCCGCGAGCGCGCCGAGGTCCGCACGTGGGAGGCGCTGGCCGACGGTCTGCTCGACGCCGCCGTGCTGGCGCGTCTGGAGAACACCTGGCCCGGCCGGGCTGAATCCGAGCGCAGCGCTGCCTGGATCGACCGCCAGATGGGCAAGGTCCACGCCAGTGTGCTGGCGCTGGGTCGGGGCCTGGAGGACCGTGCCTGGTTCGCCGGGCTGCACCCTTCGCTGGCCGACATCGCCGTGGGCTGCGCGCTGGGTTATCTGGACTTCCGCTTCCCGCAGATCGCGTGGCGCGAGGAGCACCCGAATCTGGCGCGCCTGATGCAGAAGCTCTCGCTGCGCCCGAGCTTCGCCAACACGCTGCCGCCGACGCCCTGACGGCGGTCGGCCGTCACTCCAGCGGCAGCGCCACTTCCACCACCCAGCCGTCCGGCCCCGGGCCCATGGCCAATCGGGCGCCGATCTCGGTGGCCTGGTGCTCCAGCCTGGCCAGTCCGGTGCCGGTGCAGACGAAGTCGGGCCGCTGCGCGTGGACCGTGGCTCCGGCGCTGTGTCCGTCGTCCTGCACCACCAGGGTCAGGTTCGGGCGTTGCCCGCGTGGTGCGACCAGACGGCAGGACACCGACACCAGCGTCGCATTCCCGGCATGCGCCACGGCGTTGTCCAACGCTTCCTGGACCACCCGCAGCAGGTGCAGCCGCTCCCGTGCCGACAGCCGCACCTGTTCGGCCTGTGGTGTCAGCTCCCAGTGCAGTCGAATCCCCCGTTCGGCCAGCACCGGCTGGAAATGGGCCTGCAGCCCCGTGAGTCCGTCGGCGAGCGAGGCTGGTTCGCTGCGCATCGCGTCGCGCATCAGGCGCAGCGAGAGCAGGGCTTGTGCGAGCTGGTGGTCGAGCTGCTGCAGCCGTGTGCCGGCAGGCATGCTGCCGCCGGTCTGCGCCATGGTGCGCGCAGTGAGCAACTGCAGGCCGAGCCGGTCCTGCACTTCGCCGATCGAGGCAGAGCGGTTCTGGCTGTGGCTGCCGGGCCAGCCGCTGCTCGGCTCGAAGGGCCGCCGCCACTGGCCCGGTGTCCAGCGGACCCACACCAGTCCTGCCACGGCCAGTGCCGCCACCGTGCACAGTGCGAGCAGCCAGGGATCGTTTGGCCAGTCAGGGAGGTCAAACAGGGTCACGAGAGGGGGTGCAGGAATGGTTGCGGGATGGGGTGGAAGGGCACGGGCGTCCGACGCCACCAGCGTGGTGGCGGATCGAACCGGGCTGTAACAATTGTGTGCAACCCGGGCAGTGGCTTCCCATCCCGGGCACAAGGGGACACCGGGGCTTGCCCACCACCAGTCTCGGGGAGGCGGTCCACCCCGATAGCGCAGAGTCGTGCAACCGCGTGCTGCGCGGCCCTGCCGCGCTACACTGGCCGACCACAGCGCCGATTTGGTCCGGATTGCGGGCGCTCTACAAATACCGCTAAAGAGGGGCACCCGACGATCCGGTGACTGCCTCGATGGTGGTGACCGGTCTTTTTTCAGGAGCCTCTCCATGTCGATGCCGGGTCCAGTCTCCGCGCAGCAGATGCACTTTGCCGAACCGTTGCCGCTGCGCAGCGGTGCCGTGCTGCGCGACTACACGCTCATGTACGAGACCTACGGCACGCTCAACGCTGCGCGCAGCAATGCCGTGCTGGTGTGCCACGCCCTCAACGCCAGCCACCACGTCGCCGGGGTCTACGCCGACCAGCCGAAGAACATCGGCTGGTGGGACAACCTGATCGGCCCCGGCAAGCCGCTCGACACCGACCGCTTCTTCGTCGTCTGCGTCAACAATCCGGGCTCCTGCTTCGGCTCGACCGGCCCGATGCATACCAACCCCTACACCGGCCGCCCCTACGGCAGCGACTTCCCCGTCGTGACGGTGGAGGACTGGGTCGATGCGCAGGCGCGGGTGCTCGACCGGCTGGGCATCACGCAGCTCGCTGCGGTCATGGGCGGCAGCCTCGGCGGCATGCAGGCGCTGGGCTGGACGCTGCAGTACCCCGAGCGGGTGCGCCACGCGCTGGTGATCGCCTCGGCGCCCAACCTCTCGGCACAGAACATCGCCTTCAACGAGGTCGCCCGCCGCGCCATCGTCACCGACCCGGAGTTCCACGGCGGCCACTTCTATGCCCATGGGGTCGTGCCGAAACGCGGCCTGACCGTGGCCCGCATGATCGGCCACATCACCTACCTCTCCGACGACTCGATGGAGGCCAAGTTCGGCCGCACGCTGCGCTCGGCCGAGCTGTCGTATTCGACCCAGGACATCGAGTTCCAGATCGAGAGCTACCTGCGCTACCAGGGCGACAAGTTCAGCGAGTACTTCGACGCCAACACCTACCTGCTGATCACCCGCGCGCTCGACTACTTCGACCCGGCACGCGACTTCGAGGGCAACCTGTCCTCCGCGCTCTCCCGCGCGCAGGCGAAGTTCCTGGTGGTGAGCTTCACGACCGACTGGCGCTTCAGCCCGCTGCGTTCGCGCGAGATCGTCAAGGCGCTGCTCGACAACCGGCGCGACGTCAGCTACGCCGAGATCGATGCGCCGCACGGCCATGACGCCTTCCTGCTGGACGATGCGCGCTACCACGGTGTGGTGCGTGCCTGCTACGACAACATTGCGGCCGAGATCGCCGGGGAGGTCCGCGCATGAGCAACCGCCAGGCCATGGAAATCATCGCCGCCCTGGTGCCCAAGGGCAGCCGCGTGCTGGACCTGGGCTGTGGCAACGGTGCGTTGCTGGCGCTGTTGCGTGGCCAGCGCGACTGCCGCGGCTACGGGGTCGAGCTGGACGACGGGAAGGTGCTGGAATGCGTGCAGCGCGGCGTCAACGTGCTGCAGCGCAACCTCGAAGAGGGGCTGAGCCTGTTCGAGGACAACAGCTTCGACGTCGTGCTGCAGCTCGACACGCTGCAGAACCTGCGCAACACCGAGGCCATGCTGCGCGAGACGGCGCGGGTCGGCCGCATCGGCATCGTCAGCTTCCCCAACTTCGCGCACTGGCCGAACCGGCTGCAGGTGCTGCGCGGGCGGATGCCGGTGACGAAGGTACTGCCGTACCAGTGGTACGACACGCCCAACATCCGCGTCGGCACCTTCGCCGACTTCCGCATCCTGGCCGAGAAGAACGGCCTGCGCATCCTCGACGCCTTCGGACTGCACGAGGGCGAGGTGGTGCGCCACGCCCCGAACCTGCGCGCCAGCACGGCGGTGTTCAAGTTCGAGCGGCGTTGAGCGTGCACGGTCAATCCAGCCGGCCCGGCCGGGTCGAGAGCAGGTCGGTGTCGAGGTCTTCAGCCACCACCAGCCGGTCGCGGCCCAGGTGCTTGGCCTCGTAGAGCGCCAGATCGGCCCGGTGCAGCCAGGAGGACGCCGCCTCGCGGCCATTCCACTGCGCCACACCCAGGCTGGCGGTGACCTGGCCCGCCGTCGGAAACGGCTGGTTGCGCAGCGCGGTCAGCAGGTGCTCGGCCTGCGTGCGGGCGCCGGCCAAGTCGGTGTCGGGCAGCAGGATCGCGAACTCCTCGCCGCCGAGCCGTCCCAGCAGGTCGGCCCGCCGGATCTGGCGCCGCATCCGGTGCGCCACCTCCCGCAGCACGGCGTCGCCGACGCCGTGGCCGTGCTCGTCGTTGATGCGCTTGAAGTGGTCCAGATCGACCATCACCAGTGACAGCGGCTCGGCCTGCGCCTCCGCTTCGGATTGCGCGCGCAGCAGCCGGTCCATGAACCCGCGGCGGTTGGTGGCGCCCGTCAGGCTGTCCTGCGTGGCCAGCCGGCGCAGCGCGCGCTGGTGCACGTCGACCGGGTTCACCACCAGCCGGCGCAGCATCAGATTGAGGGCCAGGAACAGCACCACCACCAGGGCCGCCATGCCGGCGAGCTGGCGCCAGAACGCTTCCAGCGCCCGGTGCATCGGCAGCTCCGTCGGCATCGACACCAGCTGCAGTCCGGTGAGCGTCGGTGTGCCGGCGGCACCTGGCGCGGCCTCGTGCAGCGAGCGCACGAAGGTCAGGCGTGCACTGGAGGTAGGGTCACCCATCTGTAGCACGGTTTCCTCGGGATGGATGCGCAAACGCTCGATGACCGGTTGCAGCGCGGGATCCGGCTGCAAATCGCCCGACAGACGGACTTCCGTGTAGTCATGGCCGGCGTAGTGGCGGTTCACCTGGGCCAGCAGGCGCGCGTCGCTCGGGCTGCCAGGATCCCACGCGCCCGGCACGAGCATTTCGACGGCATAGGCCCGGGTGGCGTCCACGGCCTGCAGGTGCAGTTCGGCTTCGCGCCGCGCCGTGGCCAGCGCCTCGGTCTTCAGGCTCAGGTACGACACTCCTCCAATGGCCGCCATCGCCACCAGCGCCGCACCACTGAGCACCAGATTGATCCGCGTCTTGATTTTCATTGGAGGGACCGTGTGTCACGCGTTTACGTATTGTTTCACACAGCCCTGTGCCGGTGCATAGAGCTTGATCAATCGACGCGCATCTGCTGCTGAAATGCGCCAAGACCGGCCTAAACTGCCTTCCATGCATGCACCTGACCGCCTTCTCCGCCCGGACGCTGCCGCCTTGGGCCGCCATGTCGACGACACCTGGAACCGCGATATCGTGCGTGAACTGCACGACTACATCGCCATCCCGGCCAAGAGTCCGATGTTCGACGCCGACTGGGTTGCCCACGGCCACCTCGACACGGTCGTGCGCCGCGCGGCCGACTGGGTGACGGGGCGGCGTGTGCCGGGGCTGACGCTGGAGATCGTGCGGCTCACCGACGAGGCGGGGCGGCCGCGCACGCCGGTGCTGCTGTTCGAGGTCGCGGCCACCCGGCCCGAGTCCGCGGTCGGCGTGGCGCAGACGCCGACGGTGCTGATGTACGGCCACCTGGACAAGCAGCCCGAGTTCACTGGCTGGCGTGGTGACCTCGGCCCCTGGACGCCGAAGCTGATCGACGGCCGGCTCTATGGCCGTGGCGGCGCGGACGATGGCTATGCGGTCTATGCGGCCATCGCCGCCATCGAGGCGCTCAAGGCCCAGAACATCCCGCATCCGCGCATCGTCGGCCTGATCGAGACCGACGAGGAAAGCGGCTCCGGCGACCTGCCGGCCTACCTGGAGGCGCTGCGCGAGCGGCTCGGCGCGGTCAGTCTGGTGGTGTGCCTGGACTCGGGCGCCGGCAACTATGGGCAGCTCTGGCTGACCACCTCGCTGCGCGGGCTGGTCAGCGGTGCGCTCAAGGTCGAGGTGCTCGACGAGGGCGTGCATTCCGGCGATGCCAGCGGCGTGGTGCCGTCGAGTTTCCGCATCCTGCGCCATGTGCTGGACCGGCTGGAGGACAGCGCCACCGGCCGGCTGCTGCCGCGGCAGTTCCATGTCGAGGTGCCCGCCAACCGGCTGGCGCAGGCGCAGGCCACCGCCGCCGTGCTCGGCGACGAGGTCTGGAAGCGCCAGCCCTGGGCCTGCGGCGCAGACGGCACGCCGGTGCTGCCGATGACCGCCGACCCGGTCGAGGCGCTGCTCAACCGCACCTGGCGGCCGATGCTGTCGGTGACGGGCGTGGACGGCCTGCAGCCGCTGGGCAGCGCCGGCAACGTGCTGCGCCCGCACACCGCGTTCAAGCTCAGCCTGCGCCTGCCGCCGACGGTGGATGCGAACCACGCCGCCGAGGACCTCCAGCGCCTGCTCGAACTCGATGCGCCGTACAACGCCTGCGTCACCTTCCACCCGGATGGCCGCGCCGGTGCATGGGGCGCCAGCGGCTGGGACGCGCCGGCGCTGGCGCCGTGGCTGGAAACCTCGCTGAACGCGGCGTCACAGGCGCAGTTCGGTGCGCCGGTCGGCTACATCGGCCAGGGCGGTACGATCCCGCTGATGAACCTGCTGCAGGACGGTTTTCCACAGGCGCAGATGATGGTCTGCGGCGTACTCGGCCCGAAGAGCAATGCCCACGGGCCGAACGAGTTCCTCGATGTGCCCTACGCCCGTCGGCTCACGGCTGCGGTCGCGCAGGTCATTGCCGACCACCCTTGAGCCAGTGGCCGATGATCGCCGCGCTGGCGTGCGCGGCGACGGCGTCGATGAAGCGCAGGAAATCGACGTGCGCGCTGTCGTCGGCGCGGTCCGAGATGGTGCGCAGCACCGCAAACGGCAGGCCGAGATCGTGGCAGACCTGGGCCAGCGCCGCACCTTCCATCTCCACCGCGAGGGCGGCGGGCAGCACCTGGCGCAGCCCGGCGCAGTCGGCTGCGGCGCTGACGAAGCGGTCGCCACTGATGACCAGGCCACGGTGCAGCGCGGGCGCCGTGACGCCGAGCGCCTGCGCGTCCGAGCCGTAGTGGCCTGGCGCGGCCAGCACGGCGGCCGCCGCCTCGGCCAGCGCGGCGGTCAGGGCCGGATCGGCGTCGAACCGCGATCGCCCGGTCAGCGGCACCTCGAAGCGCGGGAACAGCGGCGAGGCGTCCATGTCGTGCTGCAGCAGCGACTCGGCCACCACCACGTCCCCGACCCGCACGCCGTCACCCAGCCCGCCGGCCACGCCGGTGAACACCAGCACCTGTGGCGCGTAGCGTTCGGCCAGCAGCGTGGTGGTCAGTGCGGCGGCCACCTTGCCGATGCCGCACAGCACCAGCACCACCGGTACGCCGTGCAGCGTGCCGGCATGGAAGCGCCGGCCGGCATGGGTCTGCACCGTGACATCCCTTGTCTCGGCGAGCAGCGCGGCCAGCTCCTCGGCCATCGCGCTGACGATGGCGACCGGCCGGCGCACCGTCATGCCTTGCCGCGCAGCTCGCGCCGCAGCACCTTGCCTACCGGCGTCTTGGGCAGCTCGTCGCGGAACTCGATCACCTTCGGCCGCTTGTAGCCGGTCAGGTTCTGCTCGCAGTAGGCGCGCACGTCCAGCTCGGTCAGGGTCGGGTTCCTGCGCACGATCACCACCTTGACCGCCTCGCCCGTCTTCGCGTCCGGCATGCCGACCGAGGCGCATTCGAGCACGCCTGGCATCTGCGTCAGCACATCCTCGATCTCGTTCGGGTAGACGTTGAAACCCGACACCAGGATCATGTCCTTCTTGCGATCGACGATGCGGAAGTAGCCCCGCGCATCGACCAGGCCGATGTCGCCCGTGCGGAAGAACCCGTCGGCGGTCATGACCTGGGCCGTCTCGTCCGGCCGTTGCCAGTAGCCGGCCATCACCTGCGGGCCGCGCACCGCGATCTCACCCGGCGTGCCCGGAGGGACTTCGTGGCCGTCGTCGTCGAGCAGCGCCAGTTCGGTGTTCGGCAGGGGCAGGCCGATGGTGCCGGTGTAGGCCTTGCTGTCGGTCGGGTTGCAGCTCACGGTCGGTGAAGTCTCGGACAGGCCGTAGCCCTCGCAGATGCCGCAGCCGGTCTTCTCCAGCCAGAGCTTGGCGGTCGCCTGCTGCACCGCCATGCCGCCGCCGACCGAGATCAGCAGGTGGCTCCAGTCCACGAGGTTGAAATCCGGGTGGTTGGCCAGCGCATTGAACAGCGTGTTGACCGCGGGGAAGGTGTGGAACTTCAGTCCCGACAGCTCCTTGAGCAGCCCCGGCAGGTCACGCGGATTGGGGATCAGCACATTGCAGGCGCCCACCCGCATGCCCAGCATCATGTTCGTGTTGAAGCCGAAGATGTGGTAGAGCGGCAGCGCGCAGACCTGCACCAGCTGCTCGCCTGCCGGCAGCTTCTGCAGTGCGGGCTGGTACCAGGCGTCGCACTGCAGCACGTTGGCGACCAGGTTGCGGTGCAGCAGCACGGCGCCCTTGCTCACGCCGGTGGTGCCGCCGGTGTACTGCAGCACGGCGATGTCGTCCGGGCCGACCGCGGCGGGCTGGAGCGACATCGCGCGGCCCTCCGCCACCGCGTCCCTGAAGCGCACGGCGCCTGGCAGTTCGTAGGCCGGCACCAGTTTCTTCACCCGGCGCACGACGAAGTCGACGACCGTGCTCTTCGGGAAGCTCAGCAGCTCGCCCATCGACGCCAGCACGACCGTCTTCACCGGCAGCGTCGCGCGCACCTGCTGCAGCGTGTGCGCGAAGTTCTCCAGGATGACCAGCACCTTGGCGCCGGCGTCCTTGAGCTGGTGTTCCAGTTCACGCGGGGTGTAGAGCGGGTTGACGTTCACCACGACATAGCCCGCGCGCAGGATCGCAGCCACGGCCACCGGGTACTGCGGCACGTTCGGCAGCATGACCGCCACCCGGTCGCCGCGCTCCAGGCCCAGTGACTGCAGCCAGGCGCCGAAGGCCCGCGACAGGGCATCGACCTGTCCATAGCGCAGCGACTGCCCCATGTAGCGGTAGGCAGGCCGCTCGCGGTAGTTCGTGAAGCTCTCCTGCAGCAGGGCCACCAGCGAGGGGTAGCCGGCCACGTCGACCTCCGCCGGGACGCCGGCGGGGTAGTGCTTCAGCCAGATTTTCTCCATTCGGGGTCTCCAATATCCGGAGACTATTCTGGCCGACACCCTCGCGGTGGTCATCAGGGGATACACCCCGCGCCACCCCCGAGGGTGGGCGATCTCAATCGATCATGGTCACTCGATTGCCTTGACCATGTCCTCGACGACCTTCTTCGCGTCGCCGAACACCATCATCGTCTTGTCCATGTAGAACAGTTCGTTGTCCAGCCCGGCATAACCGGCGGCCATCGAGCGCTTGTTGACGATGACCGTCTTGGCCTTGTACGCCTCCAGGATCGGCATGCCGTAGATCGACGAGCCCTTCTGCAGCGCGGCCGGGTTCACCACGTCGTTGGCACCGAGGATGATCGCCACGTCGGCCTGGCCGAACTCGCCGTTGATGTCCTCCATCTCGAAGACCTGGTCGTAGGGCACTTCGGCCTCGGCCAGCAGCACATTCATGTGGCCCGGCATCCGGCCGGCGACCGGGTGGATGGCGTACTTGACGGTGATGCCCTTGGCGGTGAGCTTGTGGGCGAGTTCCTTCACCGCGTGCTGGGCGCGGGCCACGGCCAGGCCGTAGCCGGGCACGATGACCACGGTTTCCGCGTTGCCGAGGATGAAGGCCGCGTCGTCGGCCGAGCCGCTCTTGACCGGCCGGGCCTCCGCCTTGCCGCCCGTCGCCGCCGCCGCGTCACCGCCGAAGCCGCCACCGATCACGTTGAAGAACGAGCGGTTCATCGCCTTGCACATGATGTAGCTCAGGATCGCGCCCGAACTGCCCACCAGCGAGCCGGCGATGATCAGCATCGCGTTGTTCAGCGAGAAGCCGATGCCGGCCGCCGCCCAGCCCGAGTAGCTGTTGAGCATCGACACCACCACCGGCATGTCCGCGCCGCCGATCGGGATGATGATCAGCACGCCCATCACGAAGCCCAGCGCGCAGATCAGCGCGAAGTCCACCGGGCTCTGCGAGTGCCAGAAGCCGAACATGAAGAACAGCGACGCCAGCCCGAGCGCCGCGTTCAGCTTGTGCTGGCCGGGGAAGGACACCGGCGCGCCCTGGAACAGCCGGAACTTGTACTTGCCGCTCAGCTTGCCGAAGGCGATGACCGAGCCGCTGAACGTGACCGCGCCGATGAAGGCGCCGAGCGCGAGTTCGATCCGGTTGCCGCCGGGGATCTCCACGCCCTTGGCGGCGATGCCGAAGGCGTAGGGTTCCGCGACCGCCGCGATGGCGATGAACACCGCCGCCAGGCCGATCATGCTGTGCATGAACGCGACCAACTCCGGCATCTTGGTCATCTCGACCTTGTTGGCCATGTAGGCGCCCGCGCCGCCGCCGACGACCAGCGCCGCGAAGACGTAGACCATGCCGCCCGCCGAGCCGGCCGCCAGCTTGACGATCAGCGCGGCGGTGGTCAGCACGGCGATCGCCATGCCGATCATGCCGAACAGGTTGCCGCGGATGGAGGTGGTCGGGTGGCTCAGCCCTTTCAGCGCCTGGATGAAGCAGATGCTCGCGACGAGGTAGAGCAGGGTGACGAGGTTGAGGCTCATGCGTGCTCTCCCTTGGCGGAGGTGGCCTTCTTGTCCTTCTTCTTGAACATCTCCAGCATCCGGCGCGTGACCAGGAAGCCGCCGAAGACGTTCACCGCGGC
>NZ_JBFPGY010000334.1:0-5808 GCF_041083715.1 Sphaerotilus sp. | reverse complement strand
CAGCAGCACGAGCACCTCCCCCACCACCAGCGCCGCGGCCGGCACCTCGATCGCGTGGCCCAGCCACGCCTCGACACGCGCCGGGAACGACCCGCCCTGCGCCTCGGGTTCAGCTTCCAGCAGCATCCTGCTCACCCCAGGGCTCCGACACTGTCCTGCAGCAGCTTGCTGCAGGACGCTGGCTTGTCATTGGGCAACATGTCGATGTCTCCTCGAAGATGTGGGATGTCCAGGCAAGCACCGGAGACTTCGGAATGCCCGGGCTCTGGTGGCCCTGCGTGTCTCCTGAGTGCTTGAACAGCATCTTCGGCGGAGGGCCACATGACGACAAGAGAAGTCTCATCAAGCTAAGATGACAGGCTTTCATCTGACGCCAGGGTTCCCCCGATGGCCACTGTTCCCCTCATTGCCAACCTTCAGGCGTTCGAGGCCGTCGCCCGCCGCCGCAGCTTCGCGCTGGCTGCAGCGGAGCTGCGTCTGACCGCATCCGCCATCAGCCACCAAGTGGCGCGACTGGAGTCGCAGCTGGGCGTGCGCCTGTTCGAGCGAAGTGCCCATGGCGTGCGATTGAGTGCGGCCGGAGAGCAGTACCTTGGGCGTGTCGGCGGAGCGCTGTCGGCCATCACCTCTGCAAGCGACGATCTGCGGCAAGGCGTCAGCAACAGCCTGTACGTCCACGCCACCCCCAGTTTCGCGAGCCTTTGGCTGCTGCCACGGCTGAGTGCGTTCGCACAGGCCTACCCAGACATCACGCTCAACCTTTCGGCCGCGCACACGCACAGCGACTTCGCCCTCGGGCAAGCGGACATCGACATCCGCTACGGTGCGCCGCAGTGGCCGGACCTCGTGGTCGAACCGCTGTTCGAGGAGCGCATTGCTCCGCTCGCAAGCCCGGCCTTCATCCGTGCGCATCGCTTGAAGCGAACAGAACAACTGTTGGACGTGCCCCTGATCCAGAGCAAAGTGAGTGTGGTCCAGTGGTCAGACTGGTTCCGAGCCTGCACGAACCAGCGTTCACCCGAGCGTCTGCCACTTCGCTTCGACCGCGCGATGATGTCCCTCGATGCAGCGGGCCTCGGTTTGGGTGTGGCACTGGAAAGCTGCACGATCGCGAACCGACATCTGGCCGAGGGCAAGCTCAGGCCTGTCTTCAGCCTCGACAAGTCGGTGCAAGTCAAAGCACACTTTGCCGTGTACCCGGCGCGGCACGCGAAGCGCGCTCCCCTCGAAGCATTCTTGTCCTGGCTCCACGGTGAGGCGGCGAATAGCGCCTTGAACCCTCATCCGACCTCCGCAGCAGGTACTTGAACCCACGAGCAGGCACGACCCGCAGCCCGCGGGATGCACTGCTGGCAGCCTGATCCCACTCACCCCCGCCACCCCAGCCGCGCCGACACCCCCCGTCCCCGCTCCCGCAGCACCCGCACCACCTCCGCCTCCCCCCGCACCTCCAGCGTCGCGCTCGGCCCGATCGCCGTCAGCGCCAGCACCATCTGCCCGAAGCCGTCGAACACCGGTGCGGCCACCGCGCTGACCCCCCGCACCGAGCCATCGACCGCGCCGCTCCAGCCCTGGGCGCGCACCAGCTCCAGTTGCGGCGCCAGATCGGCCAGCGTGCGGCCGGCGCCTTCGGTCTTCAGGATCGCTTCGACCTCCTCCGCCGGCCGGTGCGCGGCGAACAGCAGCCCCGACGCCGTGCCATCGACCGACACCACCGTGCCGTGCCGCATGTTGACGTGGACCGCCTGTGGCCCCTCCTCCAGCCGCACGATGGTCGGCCCCCGGTTGCCCCACACGGCGATCGCCACCGTGTGCCCCACCTCGCGTGCCAGCACCGGCAGCTCTTGCGAGGCCAGCCGCACCGGATCGACCTGCTGCAGCGCGATCAGCCCCAACTGCAGCGCCAGCGGCCCCAGTCCGTAGCGGCCGGTTTCCGCGTCCTGCTCGACCAGCCCGACCGCGCCGAAGCTGACGAGGTAGGGGTGCGCCTTCGCAGGCGTCATGTCGGCTTCGCGGGCCAGGTCTTTCAGCGCCAGCGGGCGGCCGGCGTGGGCCAGCGCGTGCAGCAACTGGCCGCCGACCTCGATGCTCTGGATGCCACGGGAGCCGCGGGGGGTGGGGTCTTCGGTCATGGTTTGCGGGTTTCTACTAATGCGAATGCATTAGACATTAACAAACGCCGTGACTAAGATCAACCATCGTTCGGATTAGACGAATTCGTTCTACAGAAACAAACCTCGGAACCGCCCGCCATGACGCAGACCAAGACCTTCGCCTCCGCCGCCGACCTGGAAGAAAAGAAGGTCAGCTTCGACAAGCTCTCGGACCACGCCTACGCCTACACCGCCGAGGGCGACCCGAACACCGGCATCATCATCGGCGACGACGCCGTGATGGTCATCGACACGCAGGCCACGCCGGTGATGGCGCAGGACGTGATCCGCCGCATCCGCGAGGTGACCGACAAGCCGATCAAGTACGTGCTGCTGAGCCATTACCACGCGGTGCGGGTGCTGGGCGCGACGGCCTACGCGCCCGAGCAGATCATCGCCAGCCAGGACACCCACGACCTGATCGTCGAGCGCGGCGAGTTCGACAAGGCCAGCGAGATCGGCCGCTTCCCCCGGTTGTTCCAGAACGTCGAGTCGGTGCCGGCGGGCCTGACGTGGCCGACGATCACCTTCACCGGGAAGATGACGGTCTGGCTCGGCTCGGTCGAGGTGCAGATCCTGCAACTGGGGCGCGGCCACACCAAGGGCGACACGGTGGCGTGGCTGCCGAAGGAGAAGATCCTGTTCTCGGGCGATCTGGTCGAGTTCGACGCCACGCCGTATGCGGGCGACGCCTATTTCCAGGACTGGCCGCAGACGCTCGACAACATCGCCGCGCTGAACCCCGAGAAGCTGGTGCCCGGCCGCGGCGCCGCGCTGCAGACGCCGGAGCAGGTGCAGGCCGGTCTGGCGGGCACGCGGGCGTTCGTGAGCGAGCTGTATGCCAGCGTCAAGGCCGGTGCCGCCGAAGGCCGCGATCTGCGCAAGGTCTACGAGGAAACCTTCGCCACTTTGAAGCCGAAGTTCGGCCACTGGGTGATCTTCAACCACTGCATGCCCTTCGACGTGACCCGCGCCTACGACGAAGCCACCGGCCACCGCGACCCGCGCATCTGGACCGCCGAGCGCGATGTCGCCATGTGGCAGGCACTCGAAGGCTGATTCCCGCTGTCCCATTGCGCAGGAGACCCACCATGAGCATCACCCACGGCGTTCACCACGTCGCCTACCGCTGCAAGGACGCCAAGCAGACCGTCGAGTGGTACCGCGACCACCTCGGCATGGACTTCGTGCTGGCCATCGCCGAGAACGAGGTGCCGTCCACCAAGGCGCCGGACCCGTACATGCACATCTTCCTCGACGCGGGCAACGGCAACGTGCTGGCCTTCTTCGAGCTGCCGAACTCGCCCCCGATGGGCCGCGACGAGAACACGCCGGGCTGGGTGCAGCACATCGCGTTCAAGGTGGCGTCGATGGAGATCCTCGAAGCGGCGAAGGCGAAGCTGGTCGCGGCCGGGATCGACGTGCTCGGACCGATCAACCACACGATCTTCAAGTCGATCTACTTCTTCGACCCGAACGGCCACCGCCTCGAACTCGCCGCCGACATCGGCACGCCCGAGATGATGCGCAAGCTCGACGCGTGCAAGTGGGACATGCTCGAAGAGTGGTCGCAGACGAAGCGGGCACCGCGCCATGCCGCGTGGATGCACGAAGGCTGACCGGGCAGGAACACGGCGATGCTGAGCACCTACACCTATCCCCGCTACGCCTGGCGCCGCCCGGCCGAGCTGGACACGCCCGGCACGGTGGCACGGCACCCGGTGGTTGTCGTCGGCGCGGGTCCGGTCGGGCTGAGCGCGGCGATCGACCTGGCGCAGCAGGGTGTGCCGGTCGTGCTGCTCGATGACGACAGCACCGTCAGCGTCGGCTCGCGTGGCCTGTGCTACGCCAAGCGCACGCTGGAGATCCTCGACCGGCTCGGCTGCGGGCAGGCGGTGGTGGACAAGGGCGTGACGTGGAACGTCGGGCGCACCTTCCACCGCGACGCCGAGGTCTTCAGCTTCAACCTGCTGCCCGAGCCGGACCACCACCGCCCCGGCATGGTCAACCTGCAGCAGTACTACCTGGAGCAGTACCTCGTCGATCGTGCCGCCGCGCTGCCGAACCTCGACCTGCGCTGGCTCAGCAAGGTCACGCGGGTGACGCCCCTGACCGGTGACGATGACGGTGCGCTGATCGACGTGGAGACGGCCGAAGGCGCCTACCAACTGCACACCGACTGGCTCGTCGTTGCCGACGGCGCACGCAGCCCGATCCGGCGCCAGCTCGGCCTCGACATCGACGGCAAGGTGTTCCAGGACCGTTTCCTGATCGCCGACGTGGTGATGAAGGCGGACTTCCCCGCAGAACGCTGGTTCTGGTTCGACCCGCCCTTCCACCCGAACCAGAGCGTGCTGCTGCACCGCGAGGCGGACAACGTCTGGCGCATCGACTTCCAGCTCGGCTGGGACGCCGACCCCGAGCACGAAAAAAAGCCTGAGCAGGTCATCCCGCGCATCCGGGCGATGCTGGGGCCGGAGCGCGAGTTCACGCTGGAGTGGGTCAGCGTCTACACCTTCCAGTGTCGGCGCATGGCGGATTTCCGGCACGGGCGGCTGCTGTTCGTCGGTGATGCGGCGCACCAGGTCTCGCCGTTCGGGGCGCGGGGCGCGAACTCGGGCATCCAGGACGTGGACAACCTCGCGTGGAAGCTGAAACTGGTGCTGGACGGCCAGGCGCCCGAGGCGCTGCTGGACACCTACAGCACCGAGCGCGGTGAGGCGGCCGACGAGAATCTGCTCAACTCGACCCGCTCGACCGACTTCATGACGCCCAAGAGCCAAGCCTCACGCGACATCCGCAACGCGGTGCTGACGCTGGCGAACGACCACGCCTTCGCGCGGGCGCTGGTCAACTCGGGCCGGCTGTCGGTGCCGACGCACCACCGCGACTCGCCCCTGTCCACGCCGGACGCCGAGGGTGACACCTTCAGCGGTCGGATGGCGCCGGGGGCGCCGATGGACGATGCGCCAGTCACGGTGGATGGCCGCGACGGCTGGCTGCTGGCGCACACAGGCAACGGCTTCGTGCTGCTGCTGTTCGGAGACGCGGGCAAGCCAGCGTTCGATGCGCTGGCCAGCGATGCGATCCCGGTGCGCACGCTGTGCCTGCCCGCTGACGGCATCGCTGCGCGGCGCTATGACGCACGGCCCGGCACCGCTTGCCTGATCCGCCCGGACCAGATCCTCGCCGCCCGCTGGCGCCGCCCGGATACCGCCGCCGTGCGTGCCGCCGTGGCCCGCGCCACCGGCAATGCCTGAGCCAGACGCCATGAACCGACTCCAGACCCAGCCCAACTTCGGCGCCGGCTCGCCCGCCCCGCTGCGCGCCTACACGCCCGGCGACGACTTCTACGACCTGCTGATCGACATCCACCGCGGCCTCGACGACGACACGAGCCGCCTCGTCAACGCCCGGCTGGTCCTGCTGCTGGCCAACCACATCGGCGACATGGCCGTGCTGCGCGAGGCCATGGCCGCCGCACGCCACGGCGTCGCCCCGGAACCCACCGCCCCATGAACCCCACCCACCTCGACCCCACCCACGATCCCGCCCTGCGCAGCTGGGTCGCATCGGCCAACGACGGCGCCACCGATTTCCCGATCCAGAATCTGCCCTACGCCCGCGCCCGCCGCGCCGGGACGGACGAGCCGTG
>NZ_JBFPGY010000333.1:0-19107 GCF_041083715.1 Sphaerotilus sp. | reverse complement strand
CCCGCGGCCACCCGCCTTGGCCCCGTAGAGCGCCAGGTCGGCGTTCTTGAGCAACTGGTCCGGCTGGTCGCCATCGCGCGGCGCCAGTGCAATGCCGACGCTGACGCCCATCGGCACGGTCAGGCCCGCGATGTCCACCGACGTGCACAGCGCCGCCAGCACGCGGTCTGCGATCCGCTGCACGGCCTGGGGATCGGCGATGTCGCAGAGGATCATGGCGAACTCGTCGCCGCCAAGCCGCGCCACCATGTCACCGTCGCGCGACACCGTCTTCAGGCGCTGCCCGACCAGCGTCAGCAGGTGGTCGCCCACGTCATGGCCCAGCGCATCGTTGACCGTCTTGAAGCGGTCCAGATCGAGACACAGGATGGCGAAGGGGTGACCGGACAGGTGGGCCAGCGCCTCGTCGAGCATCATCCGGAAGTGGTGGCGGTTGCTCAGGCCGGTCACGGCGTCCACATGGGCCAGCGTGAACAGGCGCGCCTGCTGCCGCTGCAGCACGGTATCGCGGGTTTCCAGTTCGCCGAGCAGGAGGTTGAACCCGTCGTACAGCGCACCGACCTCGTCGCTGCGGCTGGTGCTGACGCGGGTCATGTAGGCGTGGGTGCGCGAGACGTCATGCATCACGTCGGCCAGGCCGACAATGGGCTGGACCATGCCGTCCTGCACCTTGACCGCTGCCGCGCTGGCCAGCAGGCCGATCACGGCCGTGCCCATCAGCACCAGCAACGCGCGGGTCAGCGTGGCGCTGAAGGCCGGCGCGGCATCCGTGCACAGCACCAGTTGCCCGACCACTGCGCCATCCACCCGGACCAGCTCCACCGTGTGCACCAGCGCGCCGGCGGCCATGCCTGCAGCCACCTCCGCGACCAGCCGCAGGATGTCCGGCGTCGCGGGCAGCACGCTGGCCTTGACCGCATAGGAAGCGAAGACCGTGGACTGCGTGTCCAGCAGCACGGCCCACCGCACCTCCGGGACGGCGCCCAGACCTTCGAGCACCCGGCGCGCCGCAGCGGGATCCTCGAACGACAGCGGAGCCCGGACGTTCTGCGCGAGCACCCGTGCCAGCCCCTGCGCACGGTCCTCGACCCGGTGGCGCGAGTCGTGGTAGTCCAGCAGCGTCACCACCACGAACAGCAGCAGTGACGCCATCAGCGTCGAGGCGATCACGACCAGACTGAGCTTGGTGCGCAGGCGCAGGTTGTGCAGCACGCGCGTGATCACATCGTGCCCTCACGCCGAGCCGATCCGTCAAGCACGGTCATGGCCAGCGACAGCAGATCGGCCGAGAGCCGCAGACCGGCAGACTGCGCGACGCCACGGTTGACCTCGAAACGCAAGCGCCCGCTCTGACGCACCAGCCCGATCATCCCGCCCTGCTGCGCGAAGCCCGGCAGGTCGCTGACCGTGAGCACAGGCCATCCACCCAGATTCGCCAGCGACAAGCCCGACTCGGCCATGAAGAGCACATGGCAGCCGCGTACCTCTTCGAGCCGGGTCACCTTGCGCCACTGGATCGGAACGCCCTGCAGCGGGCGACCTTCCAGGGCGCGGAAGGCCTGCATCAACTCGTCCCGCACACCGAACTGGCACAACTGCATTGCGCCCTGGCGGCCGGGCAGACTGGCGGGCGGCCACTCGGTGAACTTGGCAAAGTTGAGCACGAAGGCCGCCTGCACCGCCGACTCGTCCGGTGCCGCCTCAGCCGCACCAGACCAGCCGAACAGACCCAGCACGACGGTGCACGCCAGCCGGACCGTCCAGCCCGAGCAGGCCCGCGGTGCGGCGGAAGAAGTGGTCATGCCCGGTGTCACCGTTCAATGGCTGATTTCCAAGCGCACACCGAGGCCAGGGCGCACATCCACGGGTTTCGAATAGCCGACATCCGGCTGGATTTCCACCCGGCGCGGACTGCCCAGGTTGTAGGCGCGGGCGCTCAGCACCATGTCGCGGGCGACCGACCAGCGCGCGCTCAGGTCCAACAGCTTGCGTGCCGGAATGTAGCTGGCCGAAGTGGAGTCCTGGCCCCGTTCGCTGGTGCAGCGCGCCCAGGCATCCACGCTCAGCAGCGGAGAGACGTCGTAGGACAGTCGCAGCGTCAGCAGATGCCGCGGGCTCTGGGCGAACGTGCCACCACTGGCCGCCACGGTCGCCGGCACCTTGGTGTCCAGCCAGGAGTAGCTCAGTTGCTGGCGCAAGGACGGCAGCGGCCGCCAGTCGGACGACAATTCCAGCCCGGCAACGGCTGCCTGTGCGGCCATGCGGCCCAGGGACGCATCGATGTAGGGCGTTGGCGCCATCACCACTTGCGGATTCACCGGCGTGGCCGCCCGGAATGCGAGCGGATCGTAGCGTTGGCGAAACACCGTCGCGTCGATGGCAAGCTGCGCATTCAGCCGACTGCGCAGGCCGACCTGCAATGCCTGCACCGACTCCACCACGGTCGGCTGGTCGGACCCCGAGCGGATCAGCACCGGCAACGGATTGCCTGCGGCACCGGGCGGCAGCACAGCGATCGCCACGTCCGCATCTTCCTCGCCGCGGGAGGGCACCCGGATGGCCCGCGACAGCGAGGACCACAACGTCGTGTCCGGCGTCTGCTTCCACGCCACGGCCAGACTGGGCTGGCTGCGTGTATTGGCAAAGAAGGTGTGGTCCACACGCAGCCCGCCCACGATCGACAGTCGGTCGTCGAACCCGACCCAGCGGTCCTGGCCGAAGATGCGCCAATCCGTCATGCGCCGGCGTGCGGGATCGAACTGCCCGATGCCCTGGGTCTCGTTGTGGTCCTGGTAGTAGCGGGTGCCGACGCCCCAGGTGATCTGGTGGGCCGAATCCAGCGGCTGGAAGGTGTGTGCCGCCTCCACATCCATGGTCTGGCTGCTGATGCTCTGGGAGCCACGCTCCTCGCCTGCCTCGGCGGCGACCAGCCCGGTCAGGGTCAGGGTCGAATGTTCGCGCAGCCGGCGGGTCAGCGTGCTCTGGGCGTGGACACGGTCGATGGTCTGGGTCGTCGGCGACTGCAGCAAATAGGGCAGCGTCACCACAGGCCGCAGCCTGGTGTCGTCGACCCGGGAATGCAGGATCTGCGCCTGGGCGGTGACCTGCGTGCCGGCATCGACGTCGCGGTCGAAACGCAGGCCGGCGGTGCTGACCAGCGAGGCATCGTTGGCCTCGCCGCCACCAGGCTCGGAGGACCGGCCCGTGCCGTCCACCTGGGCATACAGGCGCCACGCGCCCGCTTCGGCCGAGCCGGTGCTGCGACTCCCGTGGAGCACCGCGGCCCCCTCGCTGCCGATCTCCCCATCGACCTGCTGGCCGAGGCTGTCCTGTGCCCGCCGGGTGATGATGTTGATCACCCCGTTGACCGCGTTCGCACCCCAGACGGCACCGGCAGGTCCGCGGATGATCTCGATGCGCTCGATGTCGGCCAGCGGGACGCGCTGGGTCTCCCACATCACGCCGGAGAACAGCGGCGAGTAGATGCTGCGGCCGTCGACCAGCACCTGCAGCTTGTTGGAGAACCGCCCCGCATCGCCGCGCACGCCCACCGCCCAGCGCGCACCGGAGAGCCGCGCCACATCGACCCCCGGCGCCAGCCGCAGTGCTTCGGGCAGCGAGCGCACGCCGGTGCGCAGGATGTCGTCGCGCGTGATCACGAACACTGGTGCGGCAACGTCGCCAAGCCGGTCGCTGCCATGGCTGGCACTGACGACCTCGACACGCATCAGGTCCTCCAGCGACAGCTCCGCCAGCGCGCGCACGCCGCCAGCGTTCTGGCCCAGTGCGACAGGCGATATCAGCGCGAGAGACGCCAGCGCAACGAGCGTTCGGGATGGATGCATGGTCTTCCAGGGCAACGTGCGGCCCTGCTCCGGACTGGTTCCAGCTGATATCGGTCCAGGCCTGACCGACTTGAACTGGATGCACGGGCACCGGAATCGCGTCGAACCGCAAGTTGTCCCTTTCTGGCGCAAGCCGCATCCCGGACCGGGTTAATGCCGACTGGCCTCGACCCATTCGACGCGGGTACACCTGCACGCTGAGGTCACAGCGCTTGACCTGCCCCACTACCCGAACTGGCCATGACTCCGATTCCCCACTCGATTGCCCACGCCCGCCGACGCCCGACCGCCGTTGCCGCCCTCGCCTGCCTGCTGTCCGGTCTGCAGGGCGCAGCCCTGGCCCAGGCAGCCACCGATGCCACCCTGGAAACAGTCGTCGTCACCGGTTCGACCCGCGAACGCAGACTGACCGATGTGCCCTACGCCATCACTTCTGTCGGCGCAGAGGCCCTGCGCAACAGCGGGCCGATGGTCAACCTGTCCGAATCCCTGGCCCGCGTGCCGGGGCTGGTGGTCGCCAACCGCAACAACTACGCGCAGGACCTGCAGATCAGTTCGCGCGGGTTCGGTGCCCGCGCCGGCTTCGGCGTGCGCGGCCTGCGCCTGTACGCAGACGGCATCCCGGCCTCCATGCCCGATGGCCAGGGCCAGGTCGCCCACTTCGACCTCGCCGGGGCGGAGCGGGTCGAGGTGCTGCGCGGCCCCTTCTCGGCGCTCTATGGCAACTCGTCGGGCGGTGTCATCGCCCTGTTCTCGAAACCGGTGCGCGAGCGCCAGTTCGAAGTCGGCGCCGACGTCGGCAGCTTCGGGCTGCGCCAGGGCCGTGTCTCGATCGCCGCGCCGCTGGCGGATGGCTTCGACGTGTCGGCCAGCCTGTCGAGCCTGTCGATCGATGGCTTCCGGCCGCAGAGCAGCGCCGACCGGCAGCTCGCCAATGCCCGTCTGGGCTGGAAGGGCGACCACGACCGCGTGACCGTGACAGTCAGCGACCAGAACCAGACCGCCGACGATCCGCTCGGCCTGACACGCGCGCAGTTCGAGGCCAATCCGGACCAGACCACACCGGAAGCCGCCCAGTACGGCACCCGCAAGGTGATCCGCCAGACCCAGGCCGGCGCCAGCTGGATCCACGAGTTCACCGACACCGGCCCGCTGTCGCGCACCCAGGTGAGCGGCTACACCGGCTCGCGCGGCGTGATGCAGTTCCTGGCGATCACCCCTGCCACGCAGGCCAATGTCCGCCATGGCGGCGGCCTCGTCGATTTCGATCGGCAGTACAACGGCATCGATGCCCGCGCGCTGTGGCACCGGGACGCGGTCGACCTGACCACCGGCGTCAACGTCGAGCAACAGTCCGACGACCGCCGCGGCTACAACAACTACACCGGCACCGCTGCCGCACCGACGGCCCTGGGCGTGCAGGGAGCACTGCGCCGCAACGAGCTCAACCGCGCCGACACCCGCGAGGCCTACGCGCAAGCCGACTGGGCACTCGCCACCGACTGGCAGGCCAGCCTGGGCGTGCGCAGCGGCCGGGTCCGGATGCGCGTCACCGACTACTACCTGAGCAACGGCGACGACTCCGGCGCGCTGACCTACCGCTACACCAACCCGGTCGCCGGCCTGCGCTGGCGCGCCAGTTCCGCGCTGACGCTGCACGCCGCCGCATCGCGTGGCCACGAGTCCCCGACGCTGGGCGAACTCGCCTACCGCCCCGACGGCACCAGCGGCTTCAACACCGACCTGCAGGCGCAGACCAGCCGCCAGATCGAACTCGGCGCCAAGTGGCGCGACGGCACGCTGGCGCTCGACGCCACAGTCTTCCACATCGACACCGACCAGGAGATCGGCGTGGCCACCAACGCGGGCGGCCGGTCCTCGTTCCGCAATGTCGGCCGCACCGAGCGCTTCGGCGCGGAGTTGGGCGCAGGCTGGCGCGTGGCGCCGGGCCTGCGCACGCAGATGGCCCTGACACTGCTGCATGCACAGTACGGCGACGCCTTTCTCACCTGCACCGGCATCCCCTGCACGCTGACCGCCACAACCAACACCACGACGGTGCCGGCCGGCAACCGCATCGCCGGCACACAGCCGGCATCCGCCTATGCCGAACTGGCCTGGACCACGCCCTGGAGCCCGGAGGCCGAAGCGGCCGTCGAGTGGCGCGCCCAGGGCCGCACCGCGGTGAACGACACCAATTCCGACTTCGCCGGCGGCTACGGCCTGTTCAACCTGCGCTACAGCCACCGCTGGATCGTCGACGAAGCCGGTTCGCTGCAGCTGCTGGCCCGACTGGACAACGTCGCCGGCCGGCGCGTCGTCGGCAGCGTCATCGTCAACGATGCCAACGGCCGCTACTTCGAACCGGGTGCACCGCGCAGCGCGCTGGTGTCGCTGCGCTACCTGCGGCGCTTCTGAACCGGGGGGGACCACGCCATGCCGATCCACCACCTGATCGCTGTCCTGCTGACGCTGTGGCTGGGCCGCGCCACCGCCGCACCGGACCCGTTCGAAGGTGACCCCTACCAGTCGCACCCGTGGGTTGACATGCGCGCGGAATACCTCGGCGCGACGGCAAAGACCGTGTTCGACGACCGGGTACAGGTGCGCGGGCCGGCTTTCGCCGAAGACCCGATGAATGTGCCGATCACGGTGTCGGTC
Source organism: Sphaerotilus sp. (assembly GCF_041083715.1). GTDB lineage: Bacteria > Pseudomonadota > Gammaproteobacteria > Burkholderiales > Burkholderiaceae_C > Sphaerotilus. The sequence continues at coordinate 12,601 of NZ_JBFPGY010000333.1, read as the reverse complement.
ACCGATCTGCCCAATGTGGACCGCATCATCGTGCTGGTGGACCGCAACCCGATCCGCAAGGTGCTGGAGTACCAGCCGATGGCAGCGCTGCCGAGCGTGTCGTTCCGCTTCAAGCTGGAACAGGCCAGCCCGGTCCGCGCCGCGGCGCGCACGACCGATGGCCTCTGGCACATCGGTGGCACGCTGGTGGACTCGGCCGGCGGCGGCTGTACCGTCGCGGGTGCCACGCGCAGGGACGGCTCCTGGACGCAGACGCTGGGCCTCGTCAGCGCCAGGGTCTTCGACGCGACCCCCATCCCCGGCGAAGCTGCGTCAGGTTCGCGGTTGCGCCTGAAGGTGATGCACCCGATGGACACCGGACTGGTCGGTGGCATCCCCGCGTTCTACGTCAACCGCCTCTCGGTGCGCGACGAGCGCGACCGCGAACTGCTGCGCCTGCAGACCTTCGAGCCGGTCAGCGAGAACCCGGTGTTCTCGTTCGACTTCCCCGTCAAGCCAGCCGGCGTGCTGCGCATCGTCGGCACCGACAACAACGGCAACCGCATCGACGCCAGGCTGGAGTGAACGCATGACGAAGCCATCCTCCTCCGTCTGGCTGCAGACCCTCGTGCTCGCCGTCGGTCTGGCGCTGCTGGCGGCCGTGCCGGCGCTGGTCCTGGCCGAAGCGCCGACGGTCGACGTGGGCCGCTTCGACTATGGCCTGCGCGCCCGCGCGCTGGCCGACGGGGTCTATGTGGTCGAAGGCGCCAACGACGACTTCACGGTCGCCAACGGCTGCAACATCATCAACACCGGCTTCATCACCACAGGTGAAGGCGTCGTGGTCATCAACACCGGCACCAGCAGACGCTACGGCGAGCAGTTGCGGGCACTGATCGCACGCACGACGAACGAACCGGTCGTGCAGGTGGTGCAGCTCAATCTGCACCCCGACTATTTCCTCGGCAACCAGGGCTTCGCGGATGTGCCACGCGCGGCCACGCCTGTGACCCGCGCCGGCGTCGCGCGCGAGGCCGCGGCCTACGAGACCAACCTCTACCGCCTCTGCGGCGACTGGATGCTGGGCACCGAGACCGTGGCGGCGGACCGGGACCTGGCGTTGCCGTCGCCTGGCGCTTCGTGGCAGGTCGGCCGCCGCGCGTTCGAGCTGCACGAGTTCAAGGGCCACACCGACTCCGACCTGGTGCTGATCGACCGCACGAGCGGCATCGCCTTCGTCGGCGGGCTGGTGTTCGTGCAGCGCATCCCGACCACGCCGCATGCGCAGGTCGGGCCGTGGCTGCAGAGTCTGGACGCGCTCGCTGCACTGCATGTGCGCATGCTGGTGCCGAGCCATGGCCCGGTGCAGACCACACCGGAGGCGGCCAGCGTCGGCATCGCGCAGACACGGCGCTTCCTCCAATGGGTCGACCGGAACTTCAGCCGCTGGGCCGCGCAGGGCTGGGAGATGAACGAGGTGCTGCGCGCTCCGGTGCCCGCCGAATTCCGGGACTGGGCCGCATTCAGGACCGAGTACGTGCGCAATGTCGCGCACCTCTACCCGGTCTACGAGCGTCAGGTGCTCACACCGGCATCGGCCGCCGGCTCCGCCCGCTGAGCCTTCGCCGAGCGGTAGTTCCACCACGGCAGCGCCCGCACCAGCGAGAGCACCTCACCGGCACTGTCGGCCACGGTGTAGCCAGGCAAGGCCTGCAGCGCAGTCTGCCAGCGTTCACCGTGCAGCACCTGGCGCAGGCGCAGCACGGCCGGGTGCTCCAGCGCGTCTTTCAGGCAGACCAGGAAATAGTCCTCGGCCACGATCGGCACGAAGTCCAGCCCGAAGGCCTGTGCCGCCGCCTCGATGCCCATGCCCGCATCGCCCACGCCGCTGGCGATGGCCGCGGCCACAGCCAGGTGGCTGTCCTCGGACGGCTCGAAGTAGGTGGCGATGGCACTCGGCACGACACCCGCCTGCTGCAGGAGATGGTCGGTCAGCAACCGGGTGGCGGATCCCTCCTGCCGGTTGACGAACCGGGCCGGACGGCCGACCAGATCGCGCAGCGCGTGCAGTCCGAGCGGATTGCCCCGCGCGACCATCAGCCCCTGGGTGCGCTGCGTGCAACCGATCAGCTTGTGCTGGCCAGGCTTGAGCAGCGGCTTGAGCGCGCATGAGAACAGGGGGGCCGCGGTGCGGATGCGCGGCACGTGGAAGCCAGCCACCAGGCAGCGGCCCTCGGCCAGCGCCCGCAGCGCGTCGATGCTGCCGGCAAAGCGCAAGTCGATGTGCAGCCGTTCATCGGCGCTGGCGATTTCGCGCAGGTGCGGCAGCGCCAGGTCGTGGCTGGCGTAGATGGTCAGCACATGCTGCGAGCCATCGAGCGCCTCGGTCAGCACCCGTTCCAGTTCGGCGCGCAGGGCTTCGATGTGCGGTGTCAGGCGCGTGCGGGCACGGGTTTCAGCCCACAGCAGGCGGTCGGCGAAGGGGGTCAGCCGCGCCGGCTGGCCCTGGGTCCAGACGACGAGCGGTTCACCCATGGCCTCCTCCCACTGCTTGAGCGAGCCCCAGATGTGGCGGTACGAGGCCCCGAGTGCCTTGGCCGCCTGCTGGATGGAGCCGTGTTCACGCACGGCGCTCAGCAGGTCGAACAAGGGATTCTGGACTTCGGCGCCGCGCTGGTCGGGCGGGCCGAAGGTGTATTGCAGGTGGATACCGCGGGTTTTCATGGTCGTCACGATACCGCAGGGGCGCATCCCGTGGCGGTCAACCGCCGCCGCGTTGCATGTAGAGGTCGAAGTAGCGCATGAAGCGCTGGCGGGCCGCCTCGTCCACGTCGATGAACCGGAACCGGATGGCCAGGCGCGGCAGCCGCACCAGCGCGATCTGGCGAGGCAGCAGGGCATGCCAGGCCATCTCCAGCCTGCCGCTGTCGATCACCACCTGCGCGGTGCCGGGCAACGGCAGGGTCAGCGCATGCCCCCGCACCGCGCCGGGCAGCCACGCCAGCCACTCCGCCTCGGTGCAACCCTGGTCGCGCTCGAACTCGGCGGCATAGTGGCCGATCACGCCTCAGCCGCCCGCGATCGGCGGCCAGATCGCCAGCACATCGCCCTCGACCAGCGTGCGCGTGGCCCGCTCGGCCGGGTAGACGTAGACGCCGTTGATCAGCACCAGATGCACCAGATTCATCGGCAGGTTGAACGGCGCAATGATGGTGGCGATGGTCGAGTCGGGTTCGATCTCCAGCGACATCCAGTTGCTGGTGCGCCGATCGGCCGGCAGGTAGTCGGTCAGCGAGGCGTAGAGCTTGAACGTGATCTGCACGGACCGAACCTCAGCGCACACCAGCCACGAACTGGTGCTGCGCCTGCGCGCTGGCAATATAGGCCTCCATCAGCAGCGTCGGATCGGCCATGAGCTTGCCCTTCCACTCACCCAGGCGGACCTGACCTTCCACCAGTCCGCGCATCACGCCGACGTGCTCGGTCCAGCCAATCGAGTTGCAGCCGACCAGGCGATCGCCGTCGAACTGCAGGCTCAGGTGGCGCCCGGCGGCCAGGTCGGTCAGCTCCACATGCTCGCCACCCGGCACCCCGTCCCACTTGCCGAACGACGCCGAGATCATGCCCAGCGTGTCGAGCACGTTGATCTGCGTGACGCCCTTGAGGGTGGCCTGGGTCTGGCCGACCATGTTGAGCGCGGCCACGCGGGCCTGCTCGGCGGCGTTGGGCTGGATGGCGCTGACGATGGTGGTGCCGCTCACCTTGTCGAAGGCTTCGGCGCAGTCGCCGGCCGCGTAGATGCCCGGCACGTTGGTCTGCAGGCGCTCGTCGGTCAGCACGCCGACCAGACAGGTGACGCCCGAGTCCTTCAGGAAACCGATGTTGGGCCTGACTCCAGTGGCGCTGATGACCAGATCCGCGTCCAGGCGTTCGCCCGTGGACAGGCGCACTGTCATGGCAGAACCCTTGTGCGCGGGTTTGATGCCAGCCATCGCGGCAAGCTTGTCGAGGATGCCGGGCGCAGGCCGCTCGATCGCCTCGACGCGGGCGCCGGTGTGGACCTTGACGTGCTTGGCCTCGCACCAGTCCTTGATCATGGTGCCCGCGGTCGGCCCCATCATGCGCGGCACCATGCGATCGCCCATCTCGACGACGGTCAGCTCCACGCCCCGCGCCGCCAGCGCCTCCATGATGATGCAGCCGATGAAGCCGGCGCCCATCTGCAGCACCTTGGCGCCGGGTTTCGCCAGCTCCATGATGGCGCGGGCGTCCGCCAGCGTCCAGCAGGTGTGGACCCCCGGCCCCTGGATGCCCGGGATCGGCGGCGAGGCGGGGGAAGAACCGGTGGCGATGAGCAGCCGGTCGAACACCACCGTGGTGCCGTCGTCCAGATCGACAGCGCAGCCCTGCACATCGACGTGCGTGGCGCGGGCACGGTGCAGCGTGATGCCGAGTGCGGCGTAGTGGTTCTCGCCGTGGCGCAGGTGCGTGCCCTCCTCGCCGACCTTGCCGATGAGCAGGTAGGGGATGGCCATGCGCGAATACGGCGCCTCGGGCTCGTCGCCGATGACCACGATCTCGTCGTTCGGCGCGTGCTTGCGGATGGTTTCGGCGGCGATGACGCCGGCGGGGCCTGCGCCCAGGATCACGTGTTTCATGGTGAGTTCACCTCTGTGGTCACTCAAAAAACAAGGCGGTACACGACCGCCTTGTTGTTCAGCTCAATGCGCCGTTGCCGTTGCCGGTCACAGCCCCAGACGCTCGCGCGTGGCGGCCTTGAGCTGGCCGTCGCCGTCCCAGCCGCGGATGTCGTAGTACTTCGGCAGCATCTCGGGCAGCTTGCTGACCAGGCCCTTGGCCGGGCCGGTCTTGGCCGGCTCGTTGAGCAGGCGCGGGGGCAGCGTGTCGTCCTTGCTGGTGAAACCGGCGCGGTTGTTGAAGTCGCGCTCCATGTTCCAGATCCGCTCGCCGATCATCGACAGGTTTTCCAGCGTGAACTCCTCGCCGCAGGCCGCCGCAACCTGCGGCTGCACGTCGGCCAGGCCCCAGGCGAAGCTGGTGAAGATGCAGATGCCAGCCGAGTCGAACGCAGCGGTGGCGTCCTGGAAGGCCATCACGAGTTCGGGCTTGCCGTCGGCGACCAGCGGGTCGGTCTTGACCGGGATGCCCAGCACTTCCGACGCCACGGTGTAGCTGCGCAGGTGGCAGGCGCCACGGTTCGACGTGGCGTAGGTCAGGCCCATGCCCTGGATGCCGCGCGAGTCGTAGGCCGGGAATTCCTGGCCCTTGACGGTCATGCTCAGCTCGGGGTGGCCGTACTTGGTACACAGGCGCTTGCTGCCCTGGCCGATCTCGATGCCGAAGCCTTCGCCCTTGGCCGTGATCTCGGCGAAGTGCGCCAGCGCCTGGGCCGAGCCGAACTTGGCGTCGATGCCGAGCTGCTCCTGGGTCAGCACGCCCATCTGGTACAGCTCCATCACCGCGCCGATGGTGGCACCGAAGGTGATCGGGTCCATGCCCTGCTCGTTGCACAGCACGTTGGCGTACTGCAGCGCGTCCAGGTCCTTCACGCCATTCGCCGCGCCCAGCGCCCAGGCCGCTTCGTATTCCAGACCGCCCGAGGCGCCCCAGTACTGCGGCTTGTTGTCCACGGTGAAGTGGTTCTGGTCGATCTTCTGGATCCGGCCGCAGGCGATGGTGCAGCCGAAACACGCCTGGTTCGTCACCAGCGGCTTCTTGCCATCGGTCGCCCGCGGCGTGGCCATGGCTTCGGCGCCGATGTCCTTGGCGCCCTCGAAGGCCACGTCCTGGTGGTTGCGGGTCGGCAGCGCACCCATCTCGTTGATGACGCTCATCAGCACCTGGGTGCCGTAGGTCGGCAGGCCGGCGCCGGTGACGGCGTTGTCCTGCAGGATCTTCTTCTTCTCGTAGGTGACGCGCATGAACTCCTTGGGGTTGGCGATGTTGCCCACGCCTTTGGTGCCGCGCACGGCAATCGCCTTGAGGTTCTTGCTGCCCATCACGGCGCCGACGCCAGAGCGGCCGGCGGCGCGGTGCAGGTCGTTCACCACGGCGGCGAACAGCACCTTGTTCTCACCCGCCAGACCGATGGACGACACGCGCACCAGCGGATCCTGGTGGCCCTTCTTGATGATGCCCTCGGTCTCCCAGACCGACTTGCCCCACAGGTGGGCGGCGTCCTTCAGCTCGGCCTTGTCGTCCTCGATCGACAGGTACACCGGCTTGGCCGACGCGCCTTCGAAGATGACCATGTCCCAGCCGGCCATCTTCAGCTCGGCGCCCCAGTAGCCGCCCGAGTTCGAGCAGGCGATGGCGCCGGTCAGCGGGCCTTTGGTGACCACGGTATAGCGGCCACCGGTCGATGCCATCGTGCCCGTCAGCGGACCCGTGGCCCAGATGATCTTGTTGTCTGCCGACAGCGGATCGACCTTCGGATCGATCTCCTCGACGAGGTATTTGGAGGCCAGTCCGCGCGAGCCGAGGTACAGCTTCGCCCAGTCCATGCGCAGCGGCTCGGACGTGACGGTGCCGGCGGTGAGGTTGACGCGGAGAATTTTTCCTGCCCAAGACATGATGTGTGTACTCCTTGTTTGGACGGATCAGGCGGCAGACTGGTTGCCCAGCTTGTCGGCCCAGGACTGCATCTTGTTCAGACCGGTCCAGTTGGAATCGATGAAGGTGATCGCGCCGGTCGGGCAAGCCTCGACGCAGGCCGGATCGCCGCCGCACAGGTCGCACTTCTGGACCTTGCCGGTTTCCTGCACGTAGTTGATCGTGCCGAAGGGGCAGGAGATCGTGCAGACCTTGCAGCCGACGCAGGTGCTGTCGTTGACGACCTTGGCGCCGGTCACCTTGTCGAGCGTGATCGCCTCGACCGGGCAGGCGTGCAGACACCAGGCCTCGTCGCACTGCGTGCAGGTGTAGGGCACCTTCTTGCCGGTTTCGTGGAAATCAAAGACCTTGATGCGCGACTTGGCCGGTGCAAAGACACCGTAGTTCTCGTAGGAGCAGGCCATTTCGCACTGCAGACAACCCGTGCACTTGTCCGGGTTGATGTGAAGGCTCTTCTGCATGATGGGGTTCTCCGCAGTCGTCCGTTGGGGTGTGCCCCGAGCGGGCGAGGCGCACACCGGGGAGGGTCTATGCAATCATCTGCATATCGACCGCTCCGTGGAACCTAGGCTTAACCCTGAAAAGCCCCGAATCTTCCGGGACTTCACTGGGACCCGACCTATGAAGTCACCGACAGATGTACCACCCTGACACGCATGGAGGCCCCCACCCTGCTTGCGCGTCGTCAGCGGCTGGCGTTCGGGAAGAACAGCTGCTCGCCGCCGATCTTGTAGGACGCGATCACGCCCTGTCCGACCGGCGACACCACCCAGTCGGCGAAGGCCTGCGCCAGCGCCTGCTTCACGTGGGGATGCTTGGCGGGATTGACGACCATGACGCCGTACTGGTTGAACAGCGCCTTGTCGCCCTCGACGAGGATGGCAAGGTCGGCCCGGTTCTTGAACGCCAGCCAGGTGCCGCGGTCGGCCAGCACGTAGGCGCCGGTACTCGCCGCCATGTTCAGCGCCTGACCCATGCCGCAGCCGCATTCCTTGTAGCCGGATGGCTTGGCCGACGCCAGATCGGCGCCTGCCTGCTTCCACAGACGCAGCTCTGCGGCATGCGTGCCGCTCTTGTCGCCGCGGGAGATGAAGGACGCCTTCGCGGACGCGACCCGGAGCAGCGCTTCGGCGATGTTGCCGCCCTTGGCCTTGGCGGGATCGGCGGCCGGGCCGATCAGCACGAAGTCGTTGTACATGACCGGCAGGCGCTTGAGACTCCAGCCTTCGGCGACGAATTTCTCCTCGGCCGGCTGGTCATGGACGAACACCACGTCGGCATCCCCGCGGCGCGCCATGTCCAGCGCCTGCCCCGTGCCGACCGCGACCACGCGGATGTCGATGCCGCTGGCCTGCTTGAACGCGGGCAGCAGGTGCGCGAACAGGCCAGACTGCTCGGTCGAGGTGGTCGAGGCCATGACGATGGACTTGTCCTGGGCCTGCGCGGTCGCCGCCGGCAGGACCAGCGCCATCGTCAGGGTTGCCATCGTGGCGAAGGCAAGGCGTCGTTTCAGGTCCACGGCAATTCTCCTTTGAGGAACTGCGCCGCCTCGTGCGGCAGCGCGTCATTGAAAAAATGGTCCACCGGCCGGTCCACGACGAGACGCCCCGCTTCGAGATAGGCCACGCGCGTCGCCAGGCGCTTGACCTGCCCGAGGTTGTGCGTGCTCATCACCAGGGTCATGCCGGCACGGGCAAAGTCGTCGATCAGCGCCTCGACCTCGCGCTTGGCGCTGGGGTCGAGGCTGGCGGTCGGCTCGTCGAGAAAGAGGATGTCGGGCTGCAGCGCCCAGGCCCGTGCCAGCGCCAGCCGCTGCTGCTGGCCACCGGACAGCGCGCGTGCGGGGCGGTCCGTGGTCGCCTGCAGGCCGACCCGCGTGAGCGCATCCAGCCCGCGCACGCGCCGCTCGGCCCGCGGCACGCCACCCAGCCACAGCGCCAGCATCAGGTTGCGCCACACCGACAGGTGCAGCAGGAACGGCCGCTGGAACAGCATCGCCGCGACCGGCCACTGCCCCGAGCCGCGCAGCTGGTGCAGCGTGCGCCGGCCCTCGCTCAACGGCAGCAAGCCGTTCAGCACCCGCAGCAGTGTCGTCTTGCCGGAACCGTTGGCGCCGACGAGCGCCAGCCGGTCGCCCCGGCGCAGCTGAAGCTGGACGTCGTGCAGCGCTGTCACCGCGCCGAAGCGCACCGTGACGGCATCCAGCGTCAGCAAGGTCTCCGCCACGGGCATCGTCGTCACGCCAGGGCCTCCTGCGGCGCGCCGCCACGCCACTGCACCAGCCCGATGACCAGGTTGATGATGCCGACCACGCCCAGCAGCACGATGCCCAGCGCCAGCGCCAGCGGCAGGTCGCCCTTGCTGGTTTCCAGCGCGATGGCGGTGGTCATCACGCGGGTGATGCCATCGATGTTGCCCCCGACGATCATCACCGCACCGACCTCCGCCACCGCCCGGCCGAAGGCCGTCAGCAGCACCGTCAGCACCGCGAAGCGTTGGTGCAGCAGCAGCAGCAGCGCCGACAGCAGCGGCGCGGCACCCATCGAGCGCAGCTGGTCACCGCCTTCACGCAACCCGTCGAGCACCAGCCGGCGCGACAGCGCGGTGACCAGCGGCAGGATGAGGATGCTCTGCGCGATCACCATCGCCATCGGCGTGAAGAGAATCCCCAGCGCACCCAGCGGCCCGGAGCGCGACAGCAGCAGGTAGACCGACAGCCCCACCACCACCGATGGCAGCGCCAGCAGCGTGTTGAGGGCCCAGATGACGACGCGGTGCCCGGGAAACGTCGCGACCGCCAGCCAGGCCCCGAGTGCCAGCCCGACCATGGCCCCCACCACACAGGCCACGGCGCTGACCTGCAGCGACAGGCCGGCGATGGAGAACAACGCGCTGTCGGCCTGGACGATCAGACGCAGCGCGGTGGCGAAACTCTCGGAGACGGTGGACATGGCGGCGCGATTCTGTCGCCGGATCGGCCGGCTGACGATATGTCATCACGTTCATATCCCACCATCCCAAAGACGTGCACCGCAAGGTCCGCACACTATGATCGCCACCACTCCCTGAACAGCGTTGCCTCTGCCCACCATGTCGGAACTCGGCCCGTCCCCCCTCTCCTCCGGCGATGACCAGTTCAGCGTCGAAGCCGCCCGTGCAGCCATCGCCGCCGCGCTGCGCCCCATCACCGACACCGAAGTCCTGCCGCTCACCGCCGCACTCGGGCGCATCCTGGGCACGGACATCGTCTCGCCCATCAGCGTGCCCGCGCACGACAATTCGGCGATGGACGGCTACGCGCTGCGCGGCAGCGACCTGCGCGCGGACGCCGACACGGTGCTCCAGGTCGCGGGAACGGTCCACGCGGGGGACGTGCCCGACTTCGCGCTCACGGCCGGCCAGTGCGTGCGCATCATGACCGGCGCCGTGATGCCGGCCGGGCTCGACACCGTCGTGCCGCAGGAACTCTGCCGCGCAGCCGATGGCGTGGTGCACATCGCCTCCGGCACGGTCCGTCCTGGCGACAACCGCCGCCTGCAGGGCGAAGACCTGCGCGCCGGCCACCCGGCGCTCACGGCAGGTCAGCGGCTGCGGCCGGCCGATCTGGGCCTGATCGCCTCGCTCGGCATCGGCGACGTGCCCGTGCGGCGCCGGCTGCGGGTGGCACTGTTCTCCACCGGCAACGAGCTGCGCACGCTCGGCCAACCGCTGGACGCCGGCTGCATCTACGACAGCAACCGCTACAGCCTGATGGGCGCGCTGGCGCGGCTGGACGTGGAGATCATCGATCTGGGTCTCGTGCGCGACGATCCGGTCGCACTGGCCGCGACACTCGACGAGGCGATTGCCCGGGCCGACGTGGTGCTGACCAGCGGCGGTGTCAGCGTGGGGGACGCCGACTACACGAAGGACCTGCTGGCCAGCCGCGGCAACGTGGCGTTCTGGAAGGTCGCGATGCGCCCGGGCCGCCCCTTCGCCTTCGGACCACTGCACCGCGGCGAAGACCGCCCGCCCGCCTGGCTGTTCGCGCTGCCAGGCAATCCAGTGGCCGCGCTGGTGACGTTCTATGCCTTCGCCCGCGACGGGCTGCTGCAACTGGCCGGCGCCCGCGCACAGCCTCTGCCAACGCTGCGCGCGCGCTGCACCACCGCCATCCGCAAGCGCCCGGGCCGCACCGAGTTCCAGCGCGGCATCGTCAGCATCGGCGCGGACGGCCAGTGGGAAGTGCGTCTGACCGGCACCCAAGGCGCCGGCGTGCTGCGCAGCATGAGCGAAGCCAACGCGCTGGTCGTGCTAGGCCATGCGCAGCCCTCGGTGGCAGCGGGCGACGCGGTGGAGGTCTGGTTGTTCGACGGCCTGGTGTGATGGCACGGTCGTCCACTGCACCGGCGGAACAGTCTCGGCGAAAGTGTTGTCTCCTGGTACACCGGCCCCGGAGTTACCCGCACCGTTCAGGCCGCCGGAGCGCAGACAGCTAGTAGGATCCCCAAGGTTTCCTAGCACAGGCGAGGTGGCACATTTGTTGCCCGGGAATAGCTCCCGAACGGCATCTGTTCCAGCCGTTGTGACATCCACCTCACTGAGGAGACCAACCATGCAGAAGAAACTGTTGAGCTTGCTGGTGTGCGCCGGACTCTCGTCCATGGCCGCCCATGCCACCGTGACCGATCAGATGATCGAGAACGACGCCAAGTCCACGGGCGATGTGCTCAGCTGGGGTATCGGCCAGCAAGGCCAGCGCTATTCCCCGCTCAAGCAGATCAACCCGTCCACCATCAGCAAGCTGGTGCCGGTGTGGAGCTTCTCCTTCGGTGGAGAAAAGCAGCGCGGCCAGGAATCGCAGCCGGTGATCCACAACGGCAAGATGTTCGTGACCGGGTCCTACTCGCGGATCTTCGCGCTCGACACCAAGACCGGCAAGAAGCTGTGGAAGTACGAGCACCGTCTGCCCGACGGCATCATGCCCTGCTGCGACGTGATCAACCGCGGCGCAGCGCTGTATGACAACCTCGTCATCTTCGCGACCCTCGACGCCCAGCTCGTGGCCCTGAACCAGGACACCGGCGAAGTCGTCTGGAAGGAAAAGATCGACGACTACGCCGCGGGCTACTCCGCTTCGGCCGCTCCGCTGATCGCCGAAGGCCTGCTGCTGACCGGCGTGTCCGGTGGCGAATTCGGCATCGTCGGACGCGTGGAAGCACGCGATCCGCGCACCGGCCGCATGGTCTGGTCGCGCCCGACGGTCGAAGGCCACATGGGCTACAAGTACGACAAGGACGGCAACAAGACCGAAAACGGCATCTCCGGCGAGCAAGGCAAGACCTGGCCGGGCGACCTGTGGAAGACCGGCGGCGCAGCGACCTGGCTGGGTGGCACCTACAACGGCAAGACCGGCCTGGCCTACTTCGGCACCGGCAACCCGGCTCCGTGGAACAGCCACCTGCGCAAGGGCGACAACCTGTTCTCGACCTCGACCGTCGCCATCGACGTGAAGACCGGTCAGATCAAGTGGCACTACCAGGGCACCCCGAACGACGGCTGGGACTACGACGGCGTCAACGAATTCGTCACCTATGACGAAGGCGGCAAGGTCCTCGGCGGCAAGGCCGACCGCAACGGCTTCTTCTACGTCATCGACGCGAAGAACGGCCACCTGGAAAACGCCTTCCCGTTCGTCAAGAAGATCACCTGGGCCACCGGCATCGACCTGAAGACGGGCCGCCCGAACTTCGTGCCGGAAAACCGCCCTGGCGATCCGACCCTGGGCGCCGACGGCAAGAAGGGCACCTCGACCTTCGCCGCCCCGTCGTTCCTGGGCGGCAAGAACCAGATGCCGATGGCCTACTCGCCCGACACGAAGCTGTTCTACGTGCCGGCCAACGAATGGGGCATGGAAATCTGGAACGAGCCGATCAGCTACAAGAAGGGTGCTGCCTACCTGGGCGCCGGCTTCACGATCAAGACGCTGTCGGACGGCCCCATCGGTGCG
>NZ_JBFPGY010000332.1:0-5836 GCF_041083715.1 Sphaerotilus sp. | reverse complement strand
AAGGTCTTGGCCACCTTCATCCGGTAGCGGTTCTGCGGCTTCAGCTCGATGATGCCGAGCCGGTCGAGCTGCACGAAGTAGCCCACCAGCTCCGCCTCGGTGTAGCCGTAGCCGGTCAGCACCTGCTCGAAGGTCCACTGGCTCAGGCAGCAGATGGCTGCCAGCAGCAGCTTGCGGTCGGCGACCACGGCACGCTCCTGCTCGGGCGTCAGCTCGATGCGGGCGGGCGTGTCGTCGGCGACGCGCCGGGCCAGCTCGGCGAAGTCGGTGCGCAGCACGCGGCAGATGGTGTCGATGCGCGACAGCGGCATGTCGCCCTGCGCGAACATGCGCTTCACGCTCGATTCGGCCATGTCGAGCTGCACGGCCAGCGCGGCGTAGGTGAGGCCGGCCGACTTGAGTTCGGCCTTCAGGACCCGGATCAGGTCGGCAGTGGTGCTCACGGCGTGTCCTCTGGCGTTTTCGGTCGATCAGGTATTGCCAAATGATACTCATCGAGGCATTGCCCGATATTCCGTTGCTTATCGTTGCACCCCGGGATGCTCTGCCCGAGCATCCATTCCGTGTTCAACGCCCCAGCCGCCGAAAGGCTCTCCACCATGTCCTCCGATGCCTATTCCCCGTCTTCGTCCTCGGTCGTGCGCCGCGATACCCCCGCCTGGCGCGCCCAGGTCTGGATCTCGTTCGGTCTGGCGGTGACGCTGTGCGCCACCGGCCTGGCCTGGCTGCCGGGGCAGGACCTGGACCGCGCGTTCATGGTGATGGGCTACCTGTTCTGCCTGACCTCCGCGTTCGGCCTGTCCAAGTTCATCCGCGACAACGACAAGCGCCGCAGCGACACCCCGGGCTGGAAGTGGGTGGTGTGGGGCGGCTTCTTCCTGGCGATGGCGCTGACGGCCTGGGGCCTGTGGCGCATGGACGTGCAGCCGGTGTGGAAGGCCTACCTCGCCGTGAGCTGGCTGTTCCTGATCTCGTCGGTGTTCACGTTGGCCAAGACGCTGCGCGATGCCCATGAGGCCGATGTGCTGGAAGCGCGCCTGCAGGGCCGCCGCGAAGCCCGCGAAGAAACGTGATCCCCGAACCCCGTGCCTGACAAGGTGAACCCCATGAAGACCCTGAACAAGCTCCTCGCGCTGGCGCTGGCTACCAGCGTCGTGATCGCTCCGACCAGTGCGCTGGCGCACCGCGATGGCTCGGAGGTCAGCGTGCTGTCCGCGCTGTCGCTGGGGGTGCCGCTGGCGGTCTCGGCAGCGCCAGCGGCGTCGGTGCTGACGGCGGGTGCCGTGCTGACCGTGGCCAGCGTCGAGGTGGTCGCCGCCGGCACCGTCTGGGTACTGACCCAGGCGTCCACCGGCGCGAGCGTCGTGCTGACGCTGAGCGCGGCCGGCGCCGAGGCGGTATCGACGGCCGTGGGCACCACCGTGGTGGTCACCGCGCTGAGCACCGGCTGGCTCCTGTCGGCGGCCGGCAAGGCGCTGTGTTTCGTGCCCAACGAGATCGGCGCTTCGCTGATCTACAACGAACGGATGACGCGATGAACACCGCCGTTGCCACTGCCACGGCTGCCCTGGCGCTGGCCGTTGGCCTGTTGACGACGCCGGCCCGCGCTGGCCAGAACTGTGCCGAGAAACCGCCGTCGACGGACCAGATCCGCCGCTCGCTCGACCTGGCCGTGAAGACCGTGCGCTGGCTCGACGACAGCGGCGCCACGCTGGCCGTCATCGCCCGCCGCGGCCAGAACCTCGACCGCTACGGCCTGCGCTACTCGCACCTCGGTTACGTCTACCGCGACGAGGCGGCCAAGGCCTGGCGTGTGGTCCACAAACTCAACCAGTGCGGCACGGCCGAGTCCGCGCTCTACCGGCAGGGGCTGGCCGAGTTCTTCAGCGACGACCTGTTCGACTACGAGGCCGCGCTGGGGATCCCGACACCGGCCGTGCAGGCCGCGCTGCGTCCGCTGCTGCAGGACAACGCCCGCGCCGCCGTGCTGCACCACAAGCCGTACAGCATGGTCGCCTACCCGTGGTCGCAGCGTTACCAGCAGAGCAACCAGTGGGCGCTGGAGACGCTGGCCTGCGCGGTGGAGCCCGGTGCCTGTGACCGCAGCCGCGCCCAGGCCTGGCTGCAGTTCAAGGGCTACCAGCCGACCACGCTCAACCTCAGCGCCGGCCAGCGCCTGGGCGCCCGCATCGGCACGGCCAACGTCGCCTTCGACGACCATCCCAGCGCCCGCCGCTTCTCCGACCGCATCGACACCGTCACCGTCGATTCGGTGTTCGCCTTCCTGCAGCGCACCGCGCTGGCCGGAGCGCCCCAGACCGTGCGCTGACCCGGCACTGCTTGCACTACAGTGTTCCGGCGGCGCCGATTCCCGTGCGCCGCCCCTGACGAGGACCGATCCCGATGAGCCACCCCGACCAGACCAGCCAGTTCGCGCTGCTCGGCCAGCGCCGCTTCGCACCGTTCTTCTGGACCCAGTTCCTCGGCGCCGGCAACGACAACCTGTTCAAGTTCGCCTTCACCGTGCTGGTGACCTACCAGCTGCAGGTGGCGTGGTTGCCGCCATCGCTGGCCGGGCTGGCGATCGGGGCGCTGTTCATCCTGCCCTTTCTGCTCTTCTCGGCCACCAGCGGGCAGCTCGCCGACAAGCTCGACAAGGCGCTGCTGATGCGCTTCGTCAAGTCGCTGGAGATCGGCATCATGGGCCTGGCGGCGTGGGCGTTCGTGCAGGACGCGGTGAACGTGCGCGTCGTGACGCTGCTGGGCTGCGTGGTCCTGATGGGGCTGCACTCGACGCTGTTCGGCCCGGTCAAGTTCGCCTACCTGCCGCAGCACCTGAGCGAGCGCGAGATCACCGGCGGCAACGGCATGGTGGAGATGGGCACCTTCGTCGCCATCCTGCTCGGCAACGTCGCAGGCGGGCTGCTGATCGGCATGGCCGAGGGCGGAGCGCGGGCGGTGGCGATCGGCTGCGTGGCGATGGCGCTGCTCGGACGGGTCGTGGTGCAGTTTGTGCCACCGACGCCGGCCACCGACCCGGCGCTCAGGATCAACCCCAACCCCGTCACCGAGACCTGGCGCAACCTGCAGCTCGCCCACGAGAACATCGTCGTCTTCCGCTCGCTGCTGGGCATCTCGTGGATGTGGTTCTTCGGTGCGGTGTTCCTGAGCCAGTTCCCGGCTTTCGCCAAGGAGGTGCTGCACGGCAACGAGCAGGTCGCCTCGCTGCTGCTGGTGGTGTTCTCGGTGGGCATCGGCACGGGCTCGCTGCTGTGCGAGGTGCTGTCGAAGCGCCATGTCGAGATCGGCCTGGTCCCGCTGGGCGCGATCGGGATGACGGTGTTCTCGGTCGATCTCCACTTCGCCGCGACCGGTCTGGCGCTGCCGCAGGGCGCCGCGTCGTACACGCTCGGCGCCTTCCTGGCGCAGCCGGCGCACTGGCGCGTCATGCTGGATCTGGCGCTGCTGGCCGGCTCGGCGGGGCTCTACAGCGTGCCGATGTACGCGCTGATCCAGCTCCGTGCGCCCAAGAGCCACCGCGCCCGCATCATCGCCGCCAACAACATCCTCAATGCGCTGTTCATGATCGCCAGCTCGGTGATCGCAGGCGCCATGCTGGGGGCCGGCGCCACGATTCCGCAGGTGTTCCTGGCGACCGGGCTGGCCAACGCGCTGGTGGCGGGCTACATCTTCCTGCTGGTGCCGGAGTACCTGCTGCGCTTCCTGGCCTTCGTGCTGACACGCTTCGTCTACCGCCTGAAGCTGACCGGCGATCAGCACATCCCGACCGAGGGTGCCGCCATCGTCGCCGCCAACCACGTCAGCTACGTGGATGCGATCGTGCTGGCCGCCGCCAGTCCGCGGCCGATCCGCTTCATGATGGACCACCGCATCTTCGCCACGCCGGTGCTGGGCACGCTGTTCCGGCTGGTCAAGGCCATCCCGGTGGCGCCGCAGAAGGAAGATCCGGTTGTCTACGAACGGGCCTTCGACGAGGCTGCCCAAGTGCTCGCGGAAGGCGATCTGCTCGGCATCTTCCCGGAAGGCGGCATCACCCGCGACGGCATGCTGCAGCCCTTCAAGGGCGGGGTCATGAAGATCCTGGAGCGTCAGCCCGCACCGGTCGTGCCGGTGGCGCTGGTCAATCTGTGGGGCTCGACGTTTTCGCGCATCGAGGGCGGGCGGGCGATGGCACGGCCGCTGCGGCGCGGGCTGTTCAGCCGGGTCGAGGTGGTCGCCGGTCCGGCGCTGGCGGCGGCCGCGGTCACGCCCGAGCGTCTTCAGGCCGCGGTAGGCACGCTGTTGCACACTGGCAGACCGGGTCCTGATCCGGCTTCCATCCCCGTTGCCCGTTCTTCGACGCCATGAATCTGCCCGAGTCCCACGTGTCCGCCCTGTCCGTCACCGTCGTGCGTGACGAGTCCGCCTTGCTGGCGCTGCGGTCGGCGTGGGAGTCGCTGGAAGACCAGGCGGTGGAGTACGGGCTGTACGTGACCTGGAGCCATGTCCACCTTGCATGGCAGCACCTCGCCGAGCCGGGCCACGCGCTGTGGGTGATGGCGGTGCACGACGATGCCACCGGGCGGCTGGTCGGCGTGCTGCCGCTGGTGCGGGTGCCGGAGCGCCACTACGGCATGACGGTGCAGGTGCTGCGCCACATCGGCATCTGGGAGGGCGACCGGCCCGGCCTGCTGGCGCTGGACGATGCGGACCGCGTCTGGAGCGCGCTCTGGCAGGCGCTGGTCGCGCTGCGCTCGGAGTGGCAGGTGCTCGACCTGCGCGAGCTGGTCTCCGGCTGCTGGCCGCTGCGCGAGCTGCAGCGGCCGGGGCGGGGGTTCTCCAGCGAGGCGCTGCCCGACATCGAGGCGCCGTACCAGCGGCTGGACGGGGACTGGGAGCTGCACGTCGCCACCCGCCGCGACGCAGTGCAGGCGCAGTGGGCGCGCATGCAGCAGCGGCTGCAGCTGGAGCAGCCCGGCGCCTGCAGGGTGGTGGCGCAGGGGCCGGACGACATCGTGGAGGCGCTGGAGCGCTACCTCGTGCTGGAGCAGGCGCTGGTGCTGGCCGGCGGCGGCGTGACCATCGGCAGCGACCCGCGCCGCGCCGCCTTCTACCGCGCGTGGCTGCCGGGGCTGGCCCGGCGCGGCGACGCGGCGGTCTGGCTGCTCGCCAGTGACGGTGGTGAACTGGCCGGCCTGATCCGCCTGCGCTGCGGCGACACCTGGATCGAGCGCCACGCCTGCTACGACCCCACCCACGCCGACATCACGCCGAGCCTGCTGCTCGCCGTCGAGGCGCTGCAGCAGGCCTTTGAGTCCACGGCCGAGGTCTCCACGCTGGTCAGCGTGCGCGAGCCCGAGGGCGCCAGCGCGTCGGTGCTGGACTGGTACGACGGCCGCAGCCTGACGCGGCGCCTGTCGGTGTGGAACCTGCAGTCCCGGCTCGGGCCGATCGCGCTGCTGAAGGGGCTGGGCAGCAAGTTCAGGGGCTGAGGGCGGCCGTGCCGCCGCTGCCGCTGTCCAGCGCCGCCTGCGCCACGACCCACTGCCGGAATGCCACCGCCGCCGGCCGGCGCGCCACATCCTCCCGCGCCACCAGCCAGTAGGTGTATGGCGAGCGGATCGCCACCGGAAACGGCGCCACCAGCGTGCCCGCCGCCAGACTCGGGGCCACCATCGGTCGCGCTGCCAGCGCCACGCCCTGGCCGGACAGAGCGGCCTCGATCGCCAGCATCGCGTCGGAGAAGTGCCGCCCCGGCGTCGCCACCGGCGTGTCCACCCCGGCCGCCTGCAGCCACTGCGGCCAGCCCCAGGACTGCCCGCTGCGGCCGGTGCTG
>NZ_JBFPGY010000331.1:0-5857 GCF_041083715.1 Sphaerotilus sp. | reverse complement strand
GTGCCGAACATCGGCGCCGCCTGAGTCAAGTTGCGGACGGACACGCCGACATCCTCGGCATGAACATCGATTTCACATCCGTCCACAACCACTACGAACGGCCGGTGTTCGACACGGTGGTTCGCCTAGCCCCCGGCTACCCCTACCTCGAAGCCGAGGCGCTGCCCGATGTGGCCTGCGTCGCGCTGAACCGGCTGGGCGCGCGCTACATCCGCCACTCGGTCGACCTGACCTTCTACCTGACGGAGAAGGAGCGCCTCGCGATGGACGAGACCATCTCGGACGCCGTGACCTTCGCCTTCGAGTTCGTGCAGGCCCGCATGGCGATGCGGGCCCGTCGCTGATCCGGTCGGACCGGGCGTGTCAGCCGCACAGACCGGTCGGTGGCGGACCACCCGCCAGGCGCCGGCCTGACTTGGCCGCCCCGCGCCGGCTGCGGGCCGGCCGCACCAGCACCGTCGGGAAACTCACCGGCAGCGTCGTCGGAAAATCGCGGCTGTAGTGCAGCCCGCGGCTCTCGTGGCGCATCAGCGCCGAGCGCACGATCAGGTCGGCACACTCCACCAGGTTGCGCAGCTCCAGCAGATCCCGGTTGACGCGGAAGTTGGCGTAGTAGTCGTCGATCTCGTCGCGCAGCAGCTGGATGCGGTGCAGCGCGCGCTCCAGCCGCTTGGTGGTGCGCACGATGCCGACGTAGTTCCACATCAGCAGCCGCAGCTCGTCCCAGTTGTGGGAGATCACGACCTGCTCGTCGGCGTTCTCGACCTGGCTTTCGTCCCACAGCGGCAGCACCGGGTGCGCGGACTGCGGAGCCGTCATGATGGTCTCGGCACAGCCGCGGCCCAGCACCACGCATTCCAGCAGCGAGTTGCTGGCCAGCCGGTTGGCACCGTGCAGACCGGTGTAGGTCGTCTCGCCCACGGCGTAGAGCCCCGGCAGATCGGTCTGGCCATGCAGATCGGTGACGACACCGCCGCAGGTGTAGTGCGCGGCCGGCACGACGGGGATCGGCTGCTGCGCGATGTCGATGCCCAGTTTCAGGCAGCGGGCGTGGATGGTCGGAAAGTGCTCCTTCAGGAACGCTTCGCCCAGGTGCGTCGCATCCAGCCAGACATGGTCCAGGCCGTGGCGCTTCATCTCGAAGTCGATGGCGCGGGCCACCACGTCGCGCGGCGCGAGTTCGGCGCGTTCGTCGTGGTCGAGCATGAAGCGCGTGCCATCCGGCAGCCGCAGGAAGGCGCCCTCGCCGCGCAGGGCTTCGGTGATGAGGAAGCTGCGGTCCTGCGGGTGGTACAGGCAGGTCGGGTGGAACTGGATGAACTCCATGTTGCCCACGCGGCAACCCGCGCGCCACGCCATCGCGATGCCGTCGCCGGTGGCGGTGTCCGGGTTGCTGGTGTAGCGGTAGACCTTGCCGACGCCGCCGCTGGCCAGCACGACCGCGCTGGTGGCGATGGTCTCGATGCGCTGGCGCTCGATGTCGAGCACATAGACGCCGTAGCAGCATGGCGCCGCATCCTGGCGCAGGTGGCGCGGCGTGATGACATCCACCGCCATCGCATGCTCGCGCAACTCGATGTTCGGGTGCTGGCGCACTTCGGTGAGCAACGCCTGGTGGATGGCGTAGCCAGTCGCGTCGGCCGCGTGCGCGATGCGGCGCACCGCGTGGCCCCCTTCGCGGGTCAGATGCAGACCGAGCGGGCCGTCCGGATCGGGTGAGAATGCCACGCCCTGGTCCACCAGCCAGCCCACGGCGTCTGCGCTGCGTTCGGCGATGAAGCGGGCCGTGTGCTCATCGACCAGTCCCGCGCCGGCTTCCTGGGTGTCGCGCACATGGCTGTCGATGCTGTCGTCGCTGCCGAGCACGCCGACGATGCCGCCCTGGGCCCAGGCCGTGGCCGCTTCACCGAGTTGACGCTTGGCCAGCACGATGACGCGCCGGTCGGCTGCGAGGTGCAGCGCCACTGTCAAGCCAGCCAGTCCGGCGCCCACGATCACGACAGGCAAAATTTCCATTTCAGGTTCTGAGAGCGGAGAGGTAGAGGACACGGTAGAAGGCATGCCGGCGCACGATGTGAAATCAAGATGCGGATGATAGGATGCCCGCGCCCTTTTCGTTCTGGAGACCACGGCATGCACCTACCCGCCGAAGGATCCGACAACGCTGTCGACGCCCCACCCACCCTGATCCAGCGCAGCTTCGACGACCGGCTGGACAACGCCCTCGACATCGGCCGCCCGGTCGGCAACCACACCCGCGAGCTGTTCGTGTCGTGCGAGCCCGGCGAAGCGCTGCAGCAGCAGTTCGAGTATCTGCGTCCGAGCTACATCGCGCTGCACGATGTCGCCAGCCGCGGTGCGCGCCGCCTGCTGCACGCCATCGCATCGGCGGCGGGCCGGCCGGTGGAGCGTCTCAGCATCCGCCGGCAGAGCTACGGCACGGTGCTCGCCAGCATCGATTACGTGGATTGTCCGGCCAGCCGCGACCAGCTGGTACGTCTCTACAGCACCGACGTCGAAGCCGACACCGTGACCCGCACAGCCATCGCGCGGGTGCTCGGCGCGCAGGCCACGATGGCCGTCATCCTGATCGGCGATGTGCCTCCACATGCCCTGAGCGACGCGCTCCAGCCATTGCGCGATGCGATGTTCCGACCCGACTGGCAGTGCACGCACCTGCAGTTCATGCCGCTGGCCGCCACCAGCCACGCGGCACTGGCTGGACTGGTGGCCGCGCTCGGTCCGGGCAGCGGTGTGGCCTGCCAGATCGCGCCGCGCGTCAGCCGCCCGGCAGAGGCTTGGACCTTCCTGAGCGCATCGTGGAACCAGGTGCAAACCGCCCTGCGTCCGGACGGCGGCGGGCCGCTGCTCGGCACGCTGGCCACCGGGCGGGACACGATGCAGGCCATGCCCGATCTGGCCACCACGCCCGCCACGCTCGCCTCCAGAACGCCGCCGATCGAGCGTTTCGTGCTGGAGGCGCACGCCTTGCCCGGCGTGCAGAGCGCCTGCGTGTTCGATATCGCCACCAGCCGCGTGCTGGCCCATGCGGGCGCGGCCTTCCAGCCCAACGATCTGGCACGCCGCGGCTCGTTGCTGCTGGCCGCGGGCACCAGCACACGCAGACAGCTGCACCTCGTCGGTCCAGCCGACGAGGTGCTCGTCATGGGCGGCCACGAAGCGCTCGGGGTACGGTCCCTGCAGTCCCAGCCAGGATTGGCGCTGCACCTCGTCTATGGACCTTCGCTGACGAGCTGGACCCAGCTGCGCCCGCGCCTGATGGCGATGGACGCAGCGCTGCCAAGGGCGCCGGTGCTCTGACGCTCAGTGCACCGTCCGGCCGAAGGTGAACTCGCCGTCCACCCCAAGCCCGACCGGGACCACGTCACGCGGGGCAAAGCGCCCTTCCAGGATCAGCCGCGCCACCGGGTTCTCGATGCGCTGCTGGATCGCCCGCTTGAGCGGCCGCGCCCCGAACACCGGGTCGAAGCCGACCTTGGCGATCTCCTTCAACGCCTCGGGCGTCACTTCCAGCACCATCTCCATCTTCGCCAGCCGGCCTTCCAGCCCCTTGAGCTGGATCGCGGCAATCGACTCGATGTGCTTCTGGTCCAACGCGTGGAACACGACCGTCTCGTCGATCCGGTTCAGGAATTCGGGCCGGAAATGCGCCTTCACCTCACCCCAGACGGCATCGCGGATGTCCTCGGTCGACTGACCGGCCATCGCCATGATCAGGTGCGAGCCGAGGTTGCTGGTCATCACGATCACGGTGTTCTTGAAATCGATCGTGCGGCCCTGTCCATCCGTCAGGCGGCCATCGTCGAGCACCTGCAGCAGCACGTTGAACACGTCCGGGTGTGCCTTCTCCACCTCGTCGAGCAGCACGACGCTGTAGGGCTTGCGCCGCACCGCCTCCGTCAGCGTACCCCCCTCGTCATAGCCGACATAGCCCGGAGGCGCGCCGATCAGCCGGCTGACCGAGTGCTTCTCCATGAACTCGCTCATGTCGATGCGGATCATGTGGTCCTCGCTGTCGAACAGGAAACCCGCCAGCGCCTTGCACAGCTCGGTCTTGCCGACACCCGTCGGACCGAGGAACAGGAAGCTGCCCAGCGGCCGGTTCGGATCCGACAGGCCGGCCCGCGAGCGGCGGATCGCGTTCGACACCGCAACGATGGCCTCGTCCTGGCCGACCACACGCTCGTGCAGCTTGCCTTCCATCTTCAGCAGCTTGTCGCGCTCGCCCTGCATCAGCTTGGACACCGGGATGCCGGTGGCGCGGCTGACGACCTCGGCGATTTCCTCGGCACCAACCATGGTGCGCAGCAGTTGCGGGCCGCCCTTGCCGTCCTTGCCGGCGCGGGCCTTGGTTTCTTCCTTGGCCTGGGCTTCGTTCAGGCGCTTCTCCAGCTCGGGCAGCTTGCCGTACTGCAGTTCGGCGACGCGGTTGAAATCACCCTTGCGCTTCCATTCCTCGATCTGGAACTTGATGCGGTCGATCTCTTCCTTGACGTGGGCAGACCCCTGCGCCGTGGCCTTCTCCGCCTTCCAGATCTCCTCCAGATCCGCGTACTCGCGCTCCAGCTTGCCGATCTCCTCCTCGATCAGGCCCATGCGCTTGACGGAAGCGTCGTCCTTCTCCTTGCGCACCGCCTCGCGCTCGATCTTGAGCTGGATGATGCGGCGGTCGAGCTTGTCCATCACCTCCGGCTTGGAGTCGATCTCGATCTTGATCTTGGCCGCCGCCTCGTCGATCAGGTCGATGGCCTTGTCGGGCAGGAAGCGGTCGGTGATGTAGCGGTGCGAGAGTTCGGCCGCGGCGACGATGGCCGGGTCGGTGATCTCCACGCCGTGGTGGACCTCGTACTTCTCCTGCAGCCCGCGCAGGATGGCGATGGTCGCCTCCACGGTCGGCTCGGCAACCAGCACCTTCTGGAAGCGGCGCTCCAGCGCGGCGTCCTTCTCGACGTACTTGCGGTACTCGTCCAGCGTGGTCGCACCGATGCAGTGCAGCTCGCCGCGGGCCAGCGCGGGTTTCAGCATGTTGCCCGCGTCCATCGCGCCCTCAGCCTTGCCCGCGCCCACCATCGTGTGCAGCTCATCGATGAACAGGATGATGCGGCCCTCGTCCTGGGCCACTTCCTTGAGCACCGACTTCAGCCGCTCCTCGAACTCGCCGCGGTACTTGGCGCCGGCGAGCAGCCCGGCCATGTCCAGCACCAGCACACGCTTGTTCTTCAGCGACTCGGGCACCTCGCCGTTGATGATGCGTTGCGCCAGCCCTTCCACGATGGCCGTCTTGCCCACGCCTGGCTCGCCGATCAGCACCGGGTTGTTCTTGGTGCGGCGCTGCAGCACCTGGATGGCACGGCGGATCTCGTCATCGCGGCCGATCACGGGATCGAGCTTGCCGGCCCGGGCACGCTCCGTGAGGTCGAGCGTGTACTTCTTCAACGCCTCGCGCTGGCCTTCCGCCTCGGCCGAGTCGACCGTCTGACCGCCCCGCACGGCGTCCACAGCCGTTTCCAGCGCCTTGCGCGTCAGACCGGTGCCCCGCACCGCCTGGGCGAAATCGGATTTGGACTCGGCCAGCGCCAGCAACACCATTTCGGTGGCGATGTACTGGTCACCGCGTTTGGTCGACTCCTTTTCTGCCGCCTGCAGCAGCGCCATCAGGTCACGGCCTGGCTGGACCTGGGCACCGGTGACCGCGGCGATGCGCGAGAGCGCCGTCTCGACCGCATCGTCGAGCGCACGCAGGTTCACACCAGCACGCTGCAGCAGCGAGCGCGGACCGTCTTCCTGCTGCAGCAACGCCTTGAGCAGGTGGACTGGTTCGATGTAGGGATGGTCC
>NZ_JBFPGY010000330.1:0-5891 GCF_041083715.1 Sphaerotilus sp. | reverse complement strand
GCGGTGCCATTGGTGACCACGGCGACGAGGTTGCCGCGCGAGGTGTAGCGGAACGCGTTGGCCGGGTCGTCCACGATCTCTTCGCAGGCCGCGGCCACCCCGGGTGAATACGCCAGCGCCAGATCGCACTGGTTGACCAGCTGCTTGGTCGCGGCGATGGCGATCTTGCCCGGCGTCGGAAACTCGTGGTATTCGAGTGCCGCACGGCGCAGTTCGGCTTGTTTGTCGTTGCAGGAATGCATGGCGGGTATCGGGTCTTCGTCAAGAGGCCCCGATACCCTGGCCGACACGGCGCGGCCACCGGCGCGGGGACCGCGTAGGTGTCGAAGGCAGGCCGCAGGGCGCGACCCGTTGCTTCACTTAATAAAGCTGAGCTGCTCGCTGATCCTGGCGAGGATGGGCTTCTTCTTCTCGTTGAAGACTGTCTTGTTCTGCTGGATCAGATTGTTGCCGTGGGTGTCGATCGAGATGATGAGCGGGCCGAATTCACGTACCCGGTTGATCCACAGGGTCTCGGGCATGCCCAGATCCTGCCACTCGGCGCCTTCGATCTCCTCGACTTGCGTGGCTGCCAGCACTGCGCAGCCACCGGGAAAGATCGCGTGTACGGCCTTGTGCTCCTGGCAGCCTGCAGCGGTTTCCGGGCCCATGCCGCCCTTGCCAACGATCAGCTTGACACCGGTCTGCCGGATGAACTCACGCTCGAACTTCTCCATGCGCATGCTGGTGGTCGGACCGATCGAGACCATCTCGAAGTGGCCATCGTCCTTCTTTCGTACGATCGGACCGGCGTGGAAGATCGCACCGCCCTCCAGGTTGACCGGAAGTTCGCGGCCCTGCTCGATCAGGCGGCGGTGTGCGACGTCGCGGCAGGTCACCAGCCGGCCCGTCAGGTAGACCACGTCGCCCACCTTCAGGTCAGTCAGGTCTTCGTCGCGGAGAGGAGTCGTCAGGATCTTCTTCACAGCACCACTCCTTCGTGCGAAAGGATGTCGCAGGACAGGTCGCCGTTGACGCGGATCTTGCCGCGACGGTGCGCCCAGCAGCCGGTGTTGACGGCCACACCGATGGTGGAGGGATGGCGGGCAGAGGATTCGATGTTCACGCCCATCACGCTGTTGTTGCCAGTCAGACCCTGCGGGCCGATGCCCACTTCGTTCAAGCCTTGTTCCAGCAACTGCTCCATCAGCGCCGCACGCGGGTTGCTGCTCGTGGAGCCCACCGGACGTAGGATGGCCAGCTTGGACAAGCGGGCCGCGGTTTCCACCGAGGTCGACACACCCACACCGACCAGCAGCGGCGGGCAGGCGTTGACGCCGCGCTCGGTGATCACGTCCATCACGAACTCGGCCACGCCCTCGTAGCCTTGCCCGGGCATCAGCACCTTGGCTGCGCCGGGCAGCGTGCAGCCACCGCCAGCCATGTAGACGTCGATGGTGCAACTGTCACTGTCGGGCACGATGCGCCAGTCCAGCCAGGGGATCTGGGTCCCGGTGTTGGTGCCGGTGTTTTTCTCGTCGAAGGTCTCGACCGCGTTGTGGCGCAGTGGGCCCATCTCGGTCGCACCGGCCAGTGCGTCACGCAGGATCTCCTCCAATTCACCCAGCAACGGGAACTTGGCGCCCGCCTCGATGAAGTACTGGATCACGCCAGTGTCTTGGCAGCTGGGACGGTTCAACTTGTCAGCCGCCTCCTGGTTGCCCGCCATGGAGTCGTAGATCGACTTGGCCAGCGGGTTGGTCTCCATCGTGCGCAGGTCGGCCAACTTGGCCTTGACGTCCTTGGGAAGACGCTTGCCAATGTAGGCGGTGAACTTGGCCATGGTGTCCGTGAGGGACACGACGGCGGCTTCCTTGTCCATGGAATGCTCCTGAAAGCGGTGTGGTGTGGCGGGTAGAAGAACAGGCTCAGTGAGCCGTGGCCTCGGTGGGCAACTGCAGAGCTTTCTGGGAACGGGCCAGCAGCAGCGTCATCACGGCAGACATGACAAGCAGACCGGCCACGAAGTACAGACCACCGGCAAAGCTGCCCGTGCTGTCCTTGATCCAGCCGATCATGGCCGGGCCGACGAACCCCCCGAGGTTGCCGATCGAGTTGATGGTGGCGATGCCAGTGGCTGCCGCAGCGCCGGAGAGGAACATCGTCGGCATGCTCCACAACGGCGGCTTGGCACAACTGATGCCGATATTGACCAGCGTCAGCGCTGCAATCAAACCGACCATGCCGTTGCTGCCACCGGCGATGACCAGACCAATGGCGGCGGCGATGCAGGCCAGCACCACATGCCAGGTACGCTCGCCAGTGCGGTCGGAGTGACGCGACCACAGCACCATGGCGATCACCGAGACGGTGGGAGGGATGGCGTTCAGGAAGCCGACGGCGAAGGACGAAACGCCCAGCTGCTTGATGATCTGCGGGGCCCAGATACCCAGGGTGTACAGACCGGCGGAGGTTCCGAAATACACCAGCGACAGTGCCAAGACCCGTGGGTTCGTCAGGACGCTCAGACTGCCGTGCTTGCCGCCGTTGCCAGTGTTGGCCGCCTCGGCATGCATCTCGCTGGTCAGCCAAGCCCGTTCGTCGTCCTGGAGCCACGTCGCCTGCTCAGGCTTGTCGGTCATGTAGAAGAACACGGCCACGCCCAGCAGCAACGCTGGCACGGCCTCGAGGATGAACATCCATTGCCAGCCACGCAGTCCCATGACACCGTTCATCTCCAGCAAGGCCGCCGAGATGGGTGAACCGAGCGCTGTCGAAATGGGTGCGGCCGCCATGAAGAGGGCCGTCACCCCAGCGCGGTGCCGCGCCGGGAACCAGTAGCTCAGGTACAGGATGATCCCGGGGAAAAATCCCGCCTCAGCCGCGCCGAGCAGGAAACGGACCACATAGAAGCTCGTGGAGCTGTCCACAAAAGCCATGCAGGCGGAAATGATTCCCCAGGTCACCATCACCCGGGCGATCCACAACCGCGCGCCCACCTTGTGGAGCGCGATATTGGAAGGGACCTCGAAAAGGAAATAGCCCCAGAAGAAGATGCCCGCACCGAAGCCGAGGATGGAGGCCGTGAAGCCCAAGTCCGTCTTCATCGTCAGGGAGGCAAAGCCGATGTTGACCCGATCGATGTACGCGATGAAATAGAGCAGCATGATGAACGGCACGATGCGCCAGGTGATCCTGCGAAGCGTGCGCTTCTCGAGATCTGTCTGCATGATTTGTCTCCTGAATCCGATGCTTGCCAATGTCGAAGGACAAGACGCCTGTCGCGCCTGGTCATGGCGATACCGCCGTAGAGGCCTG
The DNA here is from genome assembly GCF_041083715.1 of Sphaerotilus sp. GTDB lineage: Bacteria > Pseudomonadota > Gammaproteobacteria > Burkholderiales > Burkholderiaceae_C > Sphaerotilus. The sequence goes on along the minus strand of NZ_JBFPGY010000330.1, from coordinate 2,594 downwards.
ATCGGTTCACGTGCGGTGCGTGTCGATGCAGGACCAGGACCACAGGTTAGAGTCATCCCATGAATTTATGAATCCAGCTATATTTAATTCATAGTTACGAAAAACTGACGAATGAACGGTGACCTGGAATTGGGATTTTTCTGTCTGCTGGTCAAACAAGGTTCGCTAGCCGCCACGGCAAGAGAGTTGAACTTGACGCCTCCAGCTGTCTCTCGCCGGCTCGCTCTGCTGGAGGAGCGGTTGGGCGTTCGGCTGCTGAATCGAACCACCCGCCGCATCAGCCTGACCAGCGAGGGCGAGGTCTACTTCGTGCATGCCCAGCGCATCCTCGGCGACATCATTGACATGGAGCGGTTGGTGTCCAGCAGTCGGGATGCCCCACGAGGCCTGCTGCGGGTCAATGCGCCACTGGGGTTCGGCCGCTCCTACATCGGCCCGGCGGTGTCGGCTTTCACCAAGACGTATCCGGCCGTCGAGGTGCAATTGCACCTGACTGACCGACCGATCAGCCTCCCTGACGAATCAATCGACGTCTCGATCCATTTCGGAGAGATGCCGGACTCACGGCTGGTCGCCCGCAAGATTGCGTCCAACCGGCGAATGCTGGTCGCCTCGCCGAGCTACCTCCAGACCGAGGGCATTCCGACGCATCCCCACGACCTGACGCAGCATCGCTGCATCGTGCTGCGGCAAAACAGTGGCGCCTACGGCAACTGGCGCCTCAATCAGGGAGAACGCGCCGAAACCATCAAGGTGCACGGCAAGCTCAGCACCAATGACGGCGAAGTCGCGCTCAACTGGGCACTGGACGGTCACGGCATCCTGATGCGTGCCGAGTGGGACGTTGCAAAGTACTTGCGCAGCGGCCGTCTGCAGCAAGTCCTGGCCGACTATGCAACGCCTCCTGCGGACATCCACGCAGTCTTTACAGAGCGCTTGAATCTGTCTGCCAAGGTCACCTGCTTCGTGGACCACCTGCGCGAATACCTGGGGCAGCACGCGGATGGGCCTCACCCGGGCTTGACACACTGGTGATGGCAGATTCGCAGCCGAACCGTGCTCAGTACAGCGGATCCGGGACCAGTGAGCGGCTGGGTCGCATCGGCACCTCAGTCCCCGTGCAGGGCCGGGGTCGAGAAGGCGCCGGCCACGAAGTCCACGAACACCCGCACCCGCGCCGCCAGCCGGTGCCGCTGCGGGTAGACCGCGTAGACATCGGCATCCGGTGTGAAGCACTGCGGCAGCACCTGCACGAGCCGGCCGTCCTTCAGGAAGCGGTCGATGTCCCACTCGGCACGCATCAGGATGCCGTGGCCGTCCAGCGCCCAGTTCACCGCGATCTCGCCGTCGTTGGTCGTCAGCGTGCCCCGGGTCTTGACCGCCTCGGTGGTCATGGCCCCGCCCCGCCCGCTCGACAGCCGCCACAGCCCGTAGGCTTCCTCCCCTTGGCGGATGCCGATGCAGTTGTGCTGCGTCAGGTCGTGGGGCACCTTGGGCGTGCCGAAGCGGGCGAGGTAGGCGGGTGACGCGCACAACAGCCGTCGGTTCGGCGCCAGCCGCTGCGCGATCACGCGGGCATCCGGCGGCTCGCCGAAGCGGATGCAGACGTCGAAGGCGTCGTCGGTCAGCGGCGGCGGGTTGACCGAGAGCTGCAACTGCACCTCCACCTGGGGGTATTGCCGCAGGAAACGCGAGATCAGCGGCGCGATGTGGCTGCGGCCGAAACCGAGCGTCGCGTTGATGCGCAGCAGGCCGGTGGGCGTCGAGCGGGACACGCCCAGTTCCTCCGCCATGTGGCCGATCTCGTCGAGGATGCGCCGGGCGTGTTCGAGGTAACGCTCGCCCTCCGGGGTCAGGCTCATGCGCCGCGTCGTCCGGTTGACCAGCGACACGCCGAGCCGCGACTCCATCAGCGCCAGGTGCTTGCTCACGGCCGGCGTGGTGATGCCCAGTTCGCGGGCCGCCGCGCTCAGGCTGCCGGCGCCGGCCAGCGTGGAGAAGAAACCGAGGTCGGCGGGCTGGATGGCATCGGGCATGGCGGGGCGGATTGTTGAATCCAGGTGAACGATGGTTTCACTTTAGCCCTCCGCAGGCGGTGTTTCCAGTCCCTACAGTGCGGCAACGCTTTCCCGCAGCCCCACCACAGGACACCCCATGAAGACGTACTCGATCGCAACCATCCCCGGTGACGGCATCGGCAAGGAAGTCGTGCCCGCCGGCCAGCAGGTGCTCCAGGCCCTGGCCGAATCTGGCCAGGGCAACACCTTCCGCTTCGAGTTCGAGGACTTCGACTGGGGCGGCGACCACTACCGCGCCCACGGCGTGATGATGCCGGCCGACGGGCTGGACGCGCTGCGTGGCAAGGACGCGATCCTGTTCGGCTCGGCCGGCGATCCGCAGATCCCCGACCACATCACGCTGTGGGGCCTGCGCCTGAAGATCTGCCAGGGCTTCGACCAGTACGCCAACGTGCGCCCGACGCGCATCCTGCCCGGCATCGACGCCCCGCTGAAGCGCTGCCGGCCCGAAGACCTGAACTGGGTCATCGTGCGCGAGAACTCGGAAGGCGAATACTCCGGCGTCGGCGGCCGGGT
>NZ_JBFPGY010000329.1:0-19621 GCF_041083715.1 Sphaerotilus sp. | reverse complement strand
ACCACGCCATCGCGCGGGGCAGGTCGATCGGCGCGTAGCGTCCGGACTCGTGGAACTCGGCCAGCGCGACCTGCGAGGTGACAAAACCGGCGGCGGCGGCGGCCTGCAGATGGCGCAGTGCGGCTGAAATTCGCGCGTCGGGCAGCTCCTGCTGCAGGTGCATCACCGCGAGGTTGTGGTGGGCGGCGGGCACGCCCGCGCGGGCGAGCTGCTCGAAGGCGGCACGTGCCTGCCGGAAGTGGCCCTGTTCATGGTCAGCCAGCGCCCGTTCCAGCTGCTGCTGCTGGACCGGCGTGACCGAGAGGGCCGGCCCCGACAGGGCCAGCAGCAGGCTGAACAGCGCGCCGAGACGCAGCGCAGGACGGGACAATGTGCGCAGACGCGGATTCGGGGGCAAGGACATGGGCAGACCTCCAGCAGGGCACCATCGACCGTACCGCAGCCCGGTGTGGCTGTCAGCACCAGGCATCAAGACCCTAGCAGCTTCAAGTCGAACACCCGCTCGACGACCCAGGCTGCCGCGATCAGTGCCACCGCCGAGGAGCCACCGATCAGCACGCCGCGCTGGTAGAAACGTGTGCTGCGTGCCCACCAGGCCAGCGGCAGGAACAGCGCCACCAGCGACAGCTGCCCCAGCTCGACCCCGAGGTTGAAGCCCAGCAGCGATGCCGCCAGCGAGCCACCACCCAACCCCAGATCCTTCAGCGCGCCGGCGAACCCGAAGCCGTGCACCAGCCCGAACACCAGCGTCAGCCGCCAGCGGTGTTGCGGGGCGAGCATCGGCCGCAGGTTGTTGATGGCGGTGAAGACCACCGAGACGGCGATCAGCGATTCGACCCAGCGCGACGGCGGATCGACGATGTCCAGCACGGCCAGCGCCAGCGTCACCGAGTGCGCGACCGTGAAGGCGGTGACGATTTTCAGCACCTCGGTCAGCATCGGGCGCCACTGTGTCGCGGCCTCGCGCCAGCCGCTGGCTTTGCTGACCAGCACCGCGGGCAGCAGCAGCGCCAGCAGGAACAGCACATGGTCGGTGCCGATCAGGATGTGGTGGATGCCCTCGGCGACAAAGCCGCCGAAGCCGCTCGGGGCGTTTCCGGTGGCCGTGGCCATGAGGGAGACGGTGGTGGGCAGTGGGCTGCCGGGGACGAGCACGGCGGTCTGCGGCGCGCCGGCGCCATGGCTCAGGCGCAGCAGGCCGCGGTGGCTGGCGTCCGTCTCGGCGAAGAGCCGGTAGTCGATGGCCAGGACCTGCGCACCGGCCGGGCACGTCCAGCGTCGGCGCAGCACGGCGTAGGCACCGTCGGTGTGGTCGTCCAGCTGTGGCTGGCCGGTGGCGACCGATGTGCAGGGCTGGCCGGCCACGCTCAGATGCACCCGCTCGGTGGTGTAGCGCTGCAGCTCTGCCCAGCGTGTGTGCACTTCGGCCCACTGCAGGCGGCCATCGTCGTTGCGGTCCAGCACCAGTTCGCGGTCCAGGTCGCGCAGGTGGACATCCAGCCGCTGCTCGATCTGCGTGCCGTCGACCTGCAGGGTCAGGTAGGCATCGCTCGGCTTGTGGGCCAGTGCGGCCGGGCCGATCGACAGGGCGGCCAGTGCGAGCAGCCAGGAAACGAGGCGGTGGATCGTCATGGCGAGGTCAGTGGGTAGGAGCAGAGGGAAGCCGTGCCGCAGTCAGCCGCGCGTCGCGCTGATGGTAGACGCGCAGGTGGCGCAGCACGTCCTGCGCCGCCTGCGGCTGGCCGGCGGCGTTGGCACATTCGAGCAGCAGGCGGGCGTCGGCGGGTTCTTTCTGCACGGCCCAGTTGGCGAGTGCCAGTGGCAATGCGGTCTGCGGCTGGTCGCGCAGCGATAGCAGGTAGCGTGCCTGCTCGCGCTGGTGGGTCGTGTCGCCGCGCTCCCGCGTGGCGTCCAGGCGCAGGCCGAGCAGGTCGGCGGCCGCCGCGGCGCGCGGGTCGCCGAGCCGCTTCAGCGCGATCGCGCGGCGCAGCAGCAGGCTGTCCGGCAGGTCTTCCAGCGGCAGGTCGGACAGGCGCAGCACCTCGGCGTGGCGCTGGTGGTCCAGCAGCCAGTCGGCCAGCGCGGCCCGGGTGTAGGCCTCGGGTTGCAGCGTCAAGGCGCGTTCGAACTGGCCGAGCGCCGCCGGATCGCCGCGCCGCTCGGCCAGTTCACCTTGTACCAGCGCCAGCCAGGCGGCGGTACCGGGGTCGGACTGCGGCGTGACCCGGGCGGCCAGCGCCGCGAGTTCGCGGGCGCCACGGTTCTCATCGCCCATCAGGCTGGCCAGTTCGGCGGCGCAGACCGCCGCCGGCAGCTGCACGCTGTCACCGAGGGCGGCGTAGCGGGCACTGCCCAGCCGTTCACAGCCCAGGCGGGCGTCTTCGAGCCGGCCCTGCGCCTGCAGCAGCGCCAGGCGGGTCAGTTCGGCCTGGGCCTGCAGCGCCAGCGGAGCCTGGGGTGCGGCGATCAGGGCGTCCAGGTCGGTCAGCGCGGGGCTGAAATCATGCTGGGTCTGGAGGATCGAGGCCCGCAGCATGCGCACCGCCGGTGGCGGCGCAGTCTGGGTCCACCACGGTGCCAGTGCGGCGCGGGCTACGCCGATCTCGCGGGGGTCGCCATCGCGGCGGAAGCGGTCGATGGCGGCGCGGGCCAGTTGCAGCGCCGCCGGCAAGGCGGCCGGCGAGGTCCCCAGATCATGGACCTGGCGTGCCAGCTGCCGTGCCTGTCGGCGGGCGGCCGTCGTGCCGGGCAGAGTGGCGACCACGGTCTGGTCGTCCGTGGGGGTGTGCGGGGTGGCACCGCTCGGCCCACCCAGGCCGATGGCGATCAGCGCCACCACGACGGTGCGGGCGAGCGGCCCGTTCACAGCGTCACCGGCTCGTCGGTGTCGCTGGTCGGCGGCGTGACGCTGGACACGTCCAGCGGTTCGGCGGCGTCGCTGGCGTCGAGTGCACCGGCGTAGCTGGCGAAGGCGGCGATGCTGGCCGTGGCCGTGGCGGGCACTTCGTTGCTCACCGCGGTCGTCGACGTGTCATCGCTGCCACCGCCGCAGGCGCTCAGCAGCGCGCCGGCCAGCAGCAGAGGGACAAGGGCAAGGGTTCTCATGGCATCACTCCTGGTAGGCCCTGTGGACGGGGCGGTTCACTTCGTGCCGCCGACGGGCGTGTTCAGGTAGGGGAAGCCAGCCAGCAGGGGCACCACCGCCTGGTCCACCGCGTCATGCAGCTTGAACGCCGTCGCGCCCAGCGGCACCGCGGACGGCTTGCACGCCGCACCGAAGCCGAAGGCGTTGGTGTTGCCGTTGGCCATGCACAGACCGCCCATCACCGCCACCAGCGAGATGTCCACCACGTCGTCCTTCGGGCGGCGACCGTTCGGGTAGCCCGCGTTGTCGCTGCCACCGGCCAGCACGTTGCCGACGATGCCCAGGCGGTTCTGCTGCGCGAACGCCACCGGCGGGATGGCCGTGTTCAGGCGCAGCATTTCCGAGGCGACCACGTTGGCCGGCTGGTTCACGCCCTTGATGCCGGTCAGGAAGGTGGTGACGAGGTCCGTGCGCGGGTAGTTGGTCGGTGCGGTACCGGGGATGTTCAGCGCGATCTCCAGCAGCTTGGGCAGTGTCGGGTTGGTCACGTAGTCGGCGAACTGGCCGTCGTCCTTCGGCTTGGAGGCGTTGAACTTGTCCTTGTCCTTCAGGCCGATCACCACCTCGTTGACCAGCGGCATGCCCAGGCGCGACACCTGCGTCCACGCGCCACCGGCCTTCTCGCTCGCCTGGTGGCCCGAGCCCGGCTTGCCGTCGAGCAGGCGGGCCTGGCGCAGGCTGGCCGTGGTCCAGCCGCCGATCACCGTTTCGTTGCCGGCGGTCAGGCAGCTCTTGTGGATTTCGAGTGCCAGCGTGGTGACATTCTTGTCGGCCAGCGGGTTCGGGACCGCACCGATCAGGGCCGGATTGGTGATGACGGCGAGCGGCGCGTTGACCAGGTCGAAAATCGGGCCGAGGTTGACCGCGAACGGATCCTGGCGCTGGCCGACGAAGAGGCGACCGGGCTGGCTGCAGCCGGGGATGTTGACGGTGTTGATGTGCTTGGCGGCGTAACCGGCGTAGTCCGGGATGGTCTTGGTGCCGATGTTGTCCACCGGCTTGTCGAAGGTGGCGCTGCCGTTGCTGGCGTTGGTGATGGCGCCGCCCGTTCCCTTGCGGCGATCACCGCGCTTGACTTCGACGGTGTAGGTCTCGGCGAGCTGCAGGCTGGCGTCCTTGACGCTGGCGACCTGGCCGGCCTGGATCAGCGGGATGTTGACCATCTTCTCGCCGACCGGCAGGTTCACGCCGGCGCCGTTGCCGGCCAGGGTGTTCTTGAAGCGGAACTGGAAGCTGATGTCCTCGACCGCGTCGCCGTTGTTGTCGACGTGGATCTCGTACAGCGCGTTCGGGTCCATCGAGAAGTAGTTCGGGCCGCCGTAGGCATCCTGCAGCGGCTGGTAGTTGGCGATCAGCGTCACGTAGTCGCTGCGGCCGGTCTCGTAGCTGCGGAACATGTAGAAGTCGGACGCGTCCACCTTGGGTGACGTCGTGATGAACGGCGCTTCGCGGTGGCTGGACGCCAGGCTCAGGCCGGTGGCCAGCGTCATCGCAGCGGCGATGGCCAGGGTGGTGAGGCGGGGACGGGCAGTGCGGGAGGCGAGGGCCATGGTGAAACTCCTGGTGGATCGGTGGGGGTGCAGATCTCCTTACGCGTGCCATCGCCGATCGGATGCAGCGATCCGTCCTCGGCAGTGTGAAAATTCATGCATGACCTCTGACGCCCCCGCCTCGCCGCTGCTGCGTGTCCTCGGCCGCGTGCCCTACGAGCCGACCTACGCCGCGATGCGCGCCTTCACCGACGCCCGCACGCCCGACACGCCCGACGAGCTGTGGCTGTGCGAGCACGACCCGGTCTACACCCAGGGCATCGCCGGCAAGCCCGAGCATGTCTTCGCGCCCGAGGGGGTGCCGATCGTGCAGACCAACCGTGGCGGACAGGTCACCTACCACGGCCCCGGGCAGGTGGTGGCCTACCCGCTGATCGATCTCAAGCGCCAGGGCATCTACGTCAAGGAATACGTCTACCGCATCGAGGAGGCCGTGATCCGCACGCTGGCGGACCTCGGCATCACCGGCCACCGGGTCCTCGGTGCACCGGGCATCTATGTGCGGCTGGACGATCCGTTCGCGCATGGCGCGCTGCGCGGGCCGGCCGATCCGCGCGATCCGTTCCGCGGACTGGGCAAGGTCTCGGCGCTGGGCATCAAGATTGCCAACCACCGCACCTACCACGGCGTGGCGCTCAACGTGGCGATGGACCTCTCGCCCTACGGCCGCATCAACCCTTGCGGCTACGCAGGTCTGCAGACGGTGGACTTGGCTACACTCGGCGTCCATGCCGACCTCGGCGACGTGGCTGCGCGCCTGGGCACCCACCTCACCCGGCTGCTGAGCGCCTGACCCGCCTGATCCGTCCGATCGCGCTTTCTTCCTTCCCGTCGATCCGCCCCGCCGCGAGGCCCCCATGTCCCAAGATCCGCAGAACTCCCCCGCCACGCCGGCCACCGCGCCCGCCTACGACGCCACCGCCAAGCAGAAGTCGCAGGCCAAGACCTCGCGCATTCCGATCAAGATCGTACCGGCCGAGACGCTGAAGAAGCCGGACTGGATCCGCGTCAAGGCCGGCTCGCCGACCACGCGCTTCTACGAGATCAAGGAGATCCTGCGCGAGCACCAGCTGCACACGGTCTGCGAGGAGGCGAGCTGCCCGAACATCGGCGAGTGCTTCGGCAAGGGCACGGCCACCTTCATGATCATGGGCGACAAGTGCACCCGGCGCTGCCCCTTCTGCGACGTGGGCCACGGCCGCCCCGATCCGCTCGACCCCAACGAGCCGGCCAATCTGGCGAAGACGATCGCGGCGCTGAAGCTGAAGTACGTGGTCATCACCAGCGTGGACCGCGACGACCTGCGCGATGGCGGTGCGGGCCACTTCGTCGAGTGCATCCGCCAGATCCGCGAACAGTCGCCGCAGACGCAGATCGAGATCCTGGTGCCGGACTTCCGCGGCCGCGACGACCGCGCGCTGGAGATCCTGAAGGCCGCGCCACCGGACGTGATGAACCACAACCTGGAAACCACGCAGCGTCTGTACAAGGAAGCGCGTCCGGGCTCGGACTACCAGTTCAGCCTGAACCTGCTGAAGAAGTTCAAGGCACTGCACCCGGGCGTGCCGACCAAGAGCGGCGTGATGGTCGGCCTGGGCGAGACCGACGAGGAGATCCTGGAGATCATGCGCGACATGCGCGCGCACGACATCGACATGCTGACCATCGGGCAGTACCTCGCGCCGTCGGGGCACCACCTGCCGGTGCGGCGGTATGTGCACCCGGACACGTTCAAGATGTTCGAGGCCGAGGCGTACAAGATGGGGTTCTCGCACGCCGCCGTCGGGGCCATGGTGCGCAGTTCGTACCACGCCGACCAGCAGGCCGCGCACGCCGGGGTAGGGGCCGGCGACGCGGTCTGAGCCTCGCTCGCCATCCCGTGGCGACCAGGTGTGCACCTGGGGCCGCGGGACGTCATGGGTTGACGCCCATGGCCGGGATTCGCAGCGTAATCACCACAAGCTTCACCTCGGATTAACCCGCAAAACGATCGATGATCGATGTGTGTGCGCGATAGTCGCGCAAACGGTGGTGTTTGCCGTTGTCACTCCGGAGGGGGCGACCTAATCTGGCGCACCGGCTCGACGCCGATTCGCCACATCTCCCTCCTCCTTCCTTCCAGGACATCGACATGCATCTGCCCAAGCACCTCGGCCTCACGCTGCTCGCACTCGCCGCCTGTGGCGCCGCCCACGCCCAGTCGACCGTGACCCTGTACGGTCTGGTCGACCTGAACATGACCCGCACCACGGCCGGCTCGAAGGCCGGTGGTACCAGCCAGATCGACATGAACGACGGCACGGTCAATGGTCTGAACGGTTCGCGCTGGGGCATCCGGGTGTCCGAAGACCTCGGCAGCGGCCTGAAGGCTGGCGTGGTGCTCGAAGGCGGTCTGCTGGCCGACACGGGTACGGCGGGCCAAGGCGGTCGCTCGTTCGGTCGCCAGGCCTTCCTGTCGCTGAATTCGGCGACTGTGGGCGAACTGCGGCTGGGTCGCCAGTACGTGCTGAGCGACTCCGTCATGGGCGCGTCCAACCCCTTCGGCAACGCCCTGACCCTGAACCCGGGCACCGGCGTGACCAACATGGGCAAGGCCCTGCCGATGTGGCTGAACGTGCCGCGCGCCGACAACGTCATCCAGTACCAGTCGCCCAGCTTCGGCGGTGCACAACTGGCGGCGCAGGTCGCACCGGAAGAAAGCGGCACGATGGACCGCTTCCATGGCGTGAAGCTGTCCTACGCCGGCGGCCCGGTTGCAGTGGCTGCGTCGTACGAGTGGAACAAGTCGCGCACGACCGGTGACGACACCAACAAGTCGCTGACCGTGGGCGCGAACTACAACTTCGGTGCCTTCAAGCTGCTGGCTGGCCTGCAGCGCAACCGCGATCTGGCGCTGAACAGCGGCAACGGCGCTGCAGCCGGTGTCTCGAACCTGACGGTGACCACGGCCACGACCTTTGCTGCCACCCGGACCGACGACTACACCGTCGGCGTGGAAGTGCCGGTGGGCAACTTCCTGCTGGGCACCAACTACACCTCGGTCAAGTTCCAGTCCGCCACCGGCACCAGCGCGACGCTGGGCAAGTTCGCGGTCGGCGCGCGCTACGGCCTGTCGAAGAACACCTTCCTGTACACCAGCGCCAGCCAGGCGACGGGTGACCTGAAGGACTACATCAGCCAGAACCGCGTGATCCAGGCCGGCCTGCGCACGGCGTTCTGAGCCCAGCACGGTTCGAACCGATTGATTTGATTCCTAGGTAGTAACTTTGGGGGCGTCGAGTGTGACGCCCCTTTTTTGCGTTCAGCGGCCGGCCTGCGTGTGCAGGGACCGCCACTCTGCCAGCGCGGCCAGCCGCATCGGCGAGTTGGTCGAGCCGTACAAGTCGTAGCCGCCGCGGCGCTCGACGAACTCGAACTCGAAGCGGTCGTCGAACGGTGCGGCATAGGCGTGCAGAAATTCGCCACCCTGTGCGTCGCGCTCGTAGAACACGCCCGCCGTGCGCAGCGCGGCCAGGAAGTCCGGTGCCAGCGCGTACTTGGCATCCAGATCGTCGTGGTAGTTGTCCGGCACGGGCAGCAGCGGCGCACCTTGCGCACGCAGGGCGGTCATCGTGGCGACAAGATCGTTCACCGAGATGGCGATCTGCTGAACGCCCGCTCCACCAAAACGCGCCACCGAGCGTGAGATGGCCGTGTTCTCGCGCTCCGAGACGATCAGCGAGGTGCGGATGGCCTTGTCGGCCGATTCGATCTCACGGCTGCGGAGGATGCCGAACGGGTCGTGCAGCACCGTGCTGCGCTGCGGCTGCAGGCCCAGCACGGCGCGCTGGAACAGCACCCACGGGTCGATCTGGCCGCCGGGCACGGCCTGCACCAGATGGTCGATGCGTGCCGGGTTCGTGGGAGTGTGGGCGGCGAGTGCGCACAGCGCCCCGGCGTCCATCACGAAGTCGGCCTCGAAGGCGTGCTGGCCGGTGGTGCCGTCGGCGGGTGGGCAGAAGTACAGCAGGCTGCCGTCGGGCGCCTGCACGGCCGGGATGTCCAGCTCGCCCTGGCCGATGCGGCCGGTCACGCGCGTGCAGCCCAGCGCCTCGGCACGGGCCAGCGCGGCCTGCGGGTCGGCGGTGGTGAGCGCCGTGGCGCAGGCCGAGGTGCCGTGCAGGTCGAAATAGCTGCGCGAGAAACATTCCTGTTCGCGGTTGAGCACGATGCGCACCTCGCCCAGTCCGAACAGCTCGACATCCTTCGAGCGGTGGCGCCCGATGCGGCTGAAACCGAGGCTGCCCAGCAGCGCCGCCAGCCGGGTGGCGGCGTCGGTGTCCACTGCGAACTCGATGAAGGCCCAGCCCGCGAGCCTGGGTGGCAGCGGCGCGTCGAACAGCGGTACCAGCGGCGCCGGCTCGGCCGGTCGACGCAGGCGCACCTGCTCTTCCAGCCAAAGCAGCGAGCGCATCGCGTCCACCGCGTTGGCGCGCGCCGGTGCCGAGCGGAACTCGTCGTTGAAGATCTCCAGCGAGATCGTGCCGGTGTAGCCCGCGTCCAGGATTGCGCCCACGAAGCCGGTCACGTCCATCTCGCCCTGACCGGGGAAGCAGCGGTAATGGCGGCTGTGCGTGAGCACGTCGGTGTTGACCCACGGCGCGTCGGCGAGTTGCACGTAGAAGATGCGGTCACCAGGCAGTCGGGCGATCGGCGCCGGGTCGTCGCGCAGCGAGAGGGTGTGGAAGCTGTCGAGCGCCAGGCCGAGTGCCGGGTGGTTGACCTTGCTGACCACGTCCCAGGCCTGCGAGAACAGCTTGACCTGGCTGCCCCAGGCCAGCGCCTCGTAGGCGATGCGCATGCCGCGGCGGCCGGCGGCCTCGGCGAGCTGCGCGAACTGCTCCGCCAGCGCGTCGGTGTCGCCGAGCGCGTCCGGCTGCACGCTGGAGCACACCAGCAGCAGGTCGGTGCCCAGCGCCTCCATCAGGTCGAACTTGCGCTCCACCCGCACCAGACTGCGTGCGACCTGGGCCGGCGTGCTGCCGTCGAAGTCCCGGAAGGGCTGGAACATGTCGATCGCCAGCCCCAGATCGGCCGCGATGGCGCGCACCTCCTGCGGCTTGCCCGAGAACTGCAGCAGGTCGTTCTCGAAGATCTCGACGCCATCGAAACGGGCGGCGGCAATGGCCTGCAGCTTTTCGCGCAGCATGCCGGACAGGGAAACGGTGGCGATCGATCGGCGCATGGCAGGTCTCGGGCAGGGCGGAGAAGCTGGATCAGGTGAAGGACTTGAACGACTGCGAGTTCGCCACGGACTGGCCGCGCATGCGGTCGTAGTCGGCTTTCTTGACCGGCACCGCATCGGGGTTGCCCAGGTCGTTCATGTGGACACGGTAGGTTTCACGGGCCGTGAAGGCCGCCAGCGCCGCCAGCACGGTGGCCGCCAGCGTGATCGCACCGACGATCAGCGGAATGTTCTCGGCCCCGGGAGGTGCCACGGTGGCGAACAGTGCCGGCAGCATGGCGGTGACCAGCGTGCCCAGGTTCTGCGAGATGGCCATCGCCGAGACGCGGGTGCGGGTCGGGAACAGCTCCGGGTAGAAGCTCGGGAACACCGCGTTGTAGCCCTGGTAGACCACGCCCCACATCAGCAGCGACATGGCGATGGCCAGTGGCACGCTGTGGATGCTGATGGCGTACAGGTAGCCGAACGACAGCAGGCCCGACGCGAGTGCGCCGAAGATGATCGGCGGACGGCGGCCGATCTTGTCCGACAGATTGCCGACGAACGGAATCACCACGACCGCGACGATGTTGCCCAGCACCGGAATCCACAGGTAGACGTCCTTGCTGAAGCCGATGCCATAGCCCGGCTGCACCGCGTAGGCGGCGCCGAAGATCGAGGTCACCACCGGGATCACGTTCATCAGCGCCATGCAGATGACGCGCAGCATGTCACGCCAGCTTTCGGTGACCGCCTGCACCACCGGGGCCTTGGGCACGGCGTGCCTGGCGCCTTCCTCGGCGAAGGCCGGGGTCTCGTGCACCTGACGGCGGATGACGTAGCCCGCCACGATGACGATGAAGCTCAGCAGGAACGGGATGCGCCAGCCCCAGCGGTTGAAGGCGTCGGGTTCCATGTAGTGCGCCAGTGGCAGGAACACCGCCGCCGCCAGGATCTGCCCGGCCTGCACGCCCTGCAGCGCGAAGCTGGAGAAGAAGCCGCGTCGACCGAACGGCGCGTGCTCCAGGATCATCGAGCTGGCGCCGGAGATTTCACCGGCCACCGCGAAGCCCTGGATCAGGCGCAGCAGCACCAGCAGCGCCGGTGCCAGCAGACCGACCTGGTCGTAGGTCGGCAGCAGGCCCACGGCGACGGTCGAGAAGCCCATCAGGAACATGCAGATGATCAGCACGTTCTTGCGGCCGTGCGTGTCGCCCCAGTGGCCCAGGAAGAAGGCACCGATCGGGCGGGCCACATAGCCCACACCGTAGGTCGCCAGCGAGGCGATGATGGCCGCCTTGGGGTCGCCCTTGGGGAAGAAGATCTGCGGGAAGATCAGCGACGCCGCCGTGGCGTAGATGAAGAAGTCGTAGTACTCGAGGGCCGAGCCGATCCAGCCACTGGCGGTGGCCTTCCTGGTCTGGTGTTCGCCGTCGGGCTCGTGTTCGGTGGAGAGGGACATGGTCGGAGATCCGCCTGGAAGCTGGGTGATGCGAAGGAGCGGCCGGCGTGTGTTTCGGGACCGCGGGGTGTGGATGAGCGGCATGCTCAACAGGTCCGCCGACTGTAGGCGGCACCTTTGCGCAGATCCAGACATGTGGGCTGGTTTGCGATCGATCACCGATCGCGGACAATCGGTGATCATCCGTACTAGTGGTTTGTACTAAGTCCATGTCCAGCCGTGCCCGACCCGAATTCGACCGCTCCCTGCTCATCGAAGGCCTGGGCAAGGGCCTGCGGATGATCGAGGCCTTCTCCGACGACTGGCCGCGCATGACCGCGACCGAGGCCGCCCAGCGCACCGGCATGACCCGCACGGCGGCGCGGCGCTATCTGGTGAGCCTCGTGCACTACGGCTATGCCGAGACCGACGGCAAGCACTACTGGCTGACGCCGGGTGTGCTGCGCCTCGGCCAGAGCTATCTGGATGCCGCGCGGCTGCCGCGGCTGGTGCAGCCCTTTCTGCAGCGGCTGTCGATGCAGACCGGCGAAACCGCCAACCTGAGCGTGCTCGACGGGCACGAGGTGGTCTACCTCGTGCGCAGCAATTCGCCGCGCATCGTTTCCATCGGCTTCCACGTCGGCGCGCGGTTGCCGGCGCACGTGGTGTCGCCGGGGCCGGCGGTGCTGTCGACCTTCGGCGCCGAAGCACTGGACGCCTGGCTCGCTGACCACCGCTTCGTGCGCTTCGCGCCCACCACCATGACCGATCCGGCGGAATTCCGGTCCGCCGTCCTGCTGGCCACCCAGCGCGGCTATGGCTGGGCTCGGCAATATATGGATCCCGGCCTGTGCGGACTGGCGGTGCCGCTGTCCGACCGCAAGGGCCGCTGCGTCGGTGCGCTGAGCATGACCTTCCAGGCGCAGACCTATCCGGAGGAGCAATGCCTGACCCGCCTGCTGCCGCCGCTGCAGGACGTCGCCGGCACCCTGCGCGCGATCCTGTAGGCGCAAAGGGCGCGTAGCGCCTTGCCGTTCACCCGCGGGCCAGGCCGTTCAGCCTGCGGCGAGCTTGAAGACCGCCACGGCCTGCACCAGTTGCCGGGCCTGGTCGCTCAGGCTTTCGGCTGCAGTGGCCCCTTGTTCGACCAGTGCCGCGTTCTGCTGCGTGACCTGGTCCATCTGTCCCACGGCTTCACCCACCTGCCGCACGCCGGTACTCTGTTCGATGCTGGCGGCACTGATCTCGGCGACGATGCTCGACACGCGCTGGATCGAGGCCACCACGTCGGTCATGGTGGCGCCCGCCTGCTCCACCAGCGAGGTGCCGCGCTCCACACGCTCCACCGACGCGCCGATCAGTCCCTTGATCTCCCTGGCCGCATCGGCACTGCGCTGTGCCAGCGTGCGCACCTCGCTGGCCACGACCGCAAAGCCACGGCCCTGCTCGCCGGCGCGGGCGGCTTCCACGGCGGCGTTGAGCGCCAGGATGTTGGTCTGGAAGGCGATCGAATCGATGGTGCCGATGATGTCCGAGATCCGGCGCGAAGACTCGTTGATGCCCCGCATGGTGTCCACCACCTGGCCCACGACCACACCACCATGGACAGCCACCTCGGAGGCACTGCGTGCCAGCGCATTGGCCTGCTGGGCATTGTCGGCATTGCTGGTCACGGTGGAGCCCAGTTGCTCCATGGTCGCGGCGGTCTGCTGAAGCGCTGCGGCCTGCTGCTCGGTGCGCTGGCTGAGGTTGGCGTTGCCCTGGGCGATTTCGGTGCTGGCGGTGGAGACACGCTCGGCGTTGCCGCGCACGTCCTGCATCATGCGGCCGAGATTGCGGGTGGCTGTGCGCAGTGCCTGCAGCAGGCGTCCGATCTCGTCGCTGGAGTCGACCGCGACGTCCCGCGACAGGTCGCCGGCGGCCACCGCTTCGGCCAGTTCCAGCGCCTGGGCCAGCGGCCTGCGGATGCTGCGCTGGATCAGCCCGGAGATGCCGACCCCCATGGCCAGCGCTGCTGCGGCCAGTCCCACGATGAACCCGAGCGCTTGTCGGGACTGCTCTCCGGAGGCCGCTGCCCGGTGCTGCGAGGAGGCTTCCACGGCGCTCACCAGCTGGTTGATCGCGGCGAGGTGGGCGAGCTGGGCCGGACGCACGTCCTCGCGGACCGTTGCGGACGCCCCCGGCAGATCCTCCGACATCGAGCGGTCCAGTGCCTTCTCCGTGGGTGCCTTGATGGCGTCCAGCGCGGTGGCGGCCGCATCGAGTGCGATCTTGACCTCGGCCCCGCTGGCGCCGGACGCCAGTGCCAGCGCGGTGGCGTCATAGTCCTCGCGCGCCTTCTTCATCAGCGCCAGCTCCTTCTTCTTGAAGGCGAGGTCGTCCTGCATGACCACGTCACGCAAGGCCAGGGCCAGATAGGCGGCCCGGTCGCGCATCGTGTTGGCCAGACGCAGACGTTCGGCGTCTTCGCCGGTGACCGTGGCCAGCTGATGGCGCATGGCGTTCAGCGTCACCACCGAGATGGTGCTGATCGCCAGCATCAATGCCAGCACCGCCGCAAAGCCCCACCCCACGCGGCTCCCCACATTCATGTTGTTGATCTTGATCTTGAACATCGACTATTTCCTGGTTGATCTGCCTTGGCAGATCGACTGATCGGCTATTTCGTGGACACACCGGCATGCAGCACACCGATGGGTGTACCGCCGTCCAGCACCGGCACACCCACCTGTACGCTCGGAATCTGCGTCAGGGGATCGGGCTTGACTTCGGTGGCGATCCAGGGCTGGCCCTTGATCGCATGGACGAACTGAGGGCGGTTGGCGTTGTTGAACAGCAGGGGTTTGAGACTGGCCCCGACGGCATTTCCCTTCTGGTCCCGCAGCACGAGCTTGTTCAGCGTGCTGTCCGCGTGTTCCCACTTGGCGATCAGCATTCCCACCTTGCTGTGGGTGATGGACTTCGCGATCGGATCGGTCGCGGACACGTCGGTCCATTTGCCGTTGTTCATGCCGCCAGCGTCGTGGCTGTTGGCTTCGCGCACCGCCGTGATGACCACCGGGTCTGCTGCCCACTGGACCAACTGCCTGGTTGCCGCAGCGGCCTTGGCCGCCAGATCGGCGGGGAGTTCACCCGCTTGCACGGAGAGTGCGCTGGTGACCGTGAGGGCCAGGGCGCCGAGCCATCGGTGCAGCAGGCGGCATTGTGGTGGGAGTGTCATGGCGTTTTCCTTTGTCTGACGTGCGTGCGACAGCCGCTTGGGCTGCTTCGGCGGTTCCACGTCACTCTTTACCGGCGGCATGGCCGGTGAAGAGCGGAAAAGAGGCTGTGACCGACCGGGCCGGTCAGTCGAACTGGTAGCCCTTGGCCGGTACCACCCGCCACGAGCCGTCGCCCGGCAGCTCCAGCACCTGCTGGTGGAAGGGCAGGATCGCCGGCCGGTGGCTGATGCTGACCGGCGTGCTGCCGATGCCGGCGAGCTGCGCGTAGAGCCGCTCCTCGTTGGCGGCATCGAGTGCGCTGGAGGCTTCGTCGAGCATCACGTAACGCGGTCGTGCCAGCAGCACCCGCGTGAACGACAGCCGCTGCTGTTCACCCACCGAGAGCACCTTGGCCCAGTCGCGCTCGGCGTCCAGCCCGCCGACCCGGTCGGCCAGATCGGGCAGGTTGACCTGGTGCAGCAGGGCGCGCAGCTCCTCGTCGGTGACCTCGCGCTCGGGATGCGGGTAGAGCATCTGGCTGCGCAGCGTGCCCGGAGACAGGTAGGGCTGCTGCGGCAGGAAGAGCATTTCCTCGTGGCCTGGCCGCACGACCCGCCCCGCGCCGGTCTGCCACAGGCCGGCCATCACCCGCAGCAGCGAACTCTTGCCGCACCCGCTCGGCCCGGTGATCAGCAGACCCTCGCCAGGCACGATGGCGAGCGTGATTTCGCGGAGCAGCGTGTGCTCGCGCCCGGGTGTCTGCACGGTGACCTGCTCCAGCGCCAGCTGCGGGCCGTCGGCGGTCTCGATGCCGGGCTCGGCATTGGCGGCGGTCTGGTCGTCGAGCGCCTGCGAGAAGCTGTCGAGCCGGTTCACGCCGGCGCCGAAGCGGCTCAGGCTCTCGAAGTGCTGCACGATCAGCGTCAGCGCGCCCAGGATGGCGGTGAAAGCCCCCGCTGCCTGCACCGCGCGGCCCACCTCCATGCGGCCTGACAGCACCTCGTCGGCGATGATCACGCTGGGCAGCGCCAGCGTGATGAAGCTGTGGGCGTACTGGAACAGGTTGAGGTTGAACTGCCAGCGCAGCACGTGGCGGAAGTTCTCCAGCAGGTCGGTGAAGCGCTGGCGCAGACCGCCCAGCTCCTGCCCTTCGCCACTGTGGAAGGCGATCGACTCGGCGTGTTCGCGCACCCGCACCAATCCGAAGCGGAAATCGGCCTCGCGCCGCAGCTGCCGGAAGTTCAGCCCGATCAGCCGCCGTCCGAACACCGCCCCGGTGAACCAGGTGCCCAGCAGCGCGTAGCCGATCAGGAAGGCCACCAGCGGCCGCGAGATCGTCCAGAGCACGCCGGTGAAGGCCACCAGATCGATCACCGCGCCGAGCACCACCATCAGGAAGTACAGCGACTGCGCGGTGAAGCTGTTGACGTCCTCGGCGATGCGCTGGTCGGGGTTGTCGATGCCGGCCTGGGCGTTGAGGTGGTAGTAGGCGCGGCAGCGGAAGTAGCGCTGCAGCAGGTGGTCCGTGAGCCAGCGCCGCCACTGCATGCCGAGCGTGTCGCGCACGAAGTAGTAGCAGGCATAGATCGGCACGGCGGCGATCAGGATGCCCGTGAAGCGCCGGATCGCGGCCCAGAAGCGGTCGGCGTCACCCGCGGCCAGCGCCGAAGTGAACTCGCCCGTCTCCTGGTTGAACAGCACGTTGAACCCCGTCTGCCCCAGCAGCAGCACGACCAGCAGCGCCACCATGGACCGGGCGCGCACCCGCTCGTCCGATTGCCAGTAGGGCGCGGCGATGTGGACGAATCGTTGCCAGAGATGGCGGTCGGCGCCGGGTTCGTCGAGGGGCGGCATGCGCAGCGGTTCAGGGGTGGATCAGGGGCATCCCGGTGGGGGGGTGTCGACCACGGCACGCCACAACACGCCGTTGCGTCCCTTGTACACCTCCACGATGCCGGCCAGTGCCGGCAACGGTTGCCAGGCCCGATCGGTGATGAACCAGACTGTGCCTGGCGTGCACAGCAGCTGCGCGGCCTGGTCGGTGCGCCAGAGATGGCGTGCGGCGGCCGGCGGATCGAAGCGCCCGGCGTCGTACAGCTCCTTGCGCCAGTTGTCGGTCTTCGCGAGGTCCGGGTCGTTCCAGTTCGACAGCACGATCGGCGGCTGCGCCAGTCCGGCATAGAACGGCACGTCGAAGAAGGCGCCATCGACGAACACCACGCGGTCCTGTGGCTGGCGCTGCCGGGCCAGTGTCTCTGCGAGGTCGCGGTGCGAATGCGGCGCCTGCCACGCCAGCGTGGCGATGATGCCGATGCACAGCACCGCCGCCGCCGGCATCACCTTGCGCCACGCCGACCCGCGTGCCACTGCCAGCCCCAGCAGCATGCACAGTGGCGGGATCGCCGGCATGGCGTAGCCGACCAGCTTGGACGCCGGCATCGAGAAGAAGCCGGTGATGGCCACCAGCCACCACAGGACCAGGCCGCGCTGCAGGCCCTGCGGCGACGCACGCCAGGCCGCTGGCAGCCACAGGCTCCACGGCAGCGTCAGCAGCGGCAGCACGGCCACATAGAACCACACCGGCTGCACGTTGTTGAACCCGGCCTGCGCGAAGCGGCGGACGTGCTGCTCCATGAAGAAGTAGTCGAAGAATCCGGGGTAGCGGATCTGCATCGCCACGAACCACGGCGCCGCGATCAGCAGGAAGCCACCCACCGCCAGTGGGTGCATCAGCCCCAGGCACTGCCGCCAGCGCCGCTGCGCCAGCAGCCACGGTCCGACCACCAGCACCGGCAGCACCACACCGATCAGTCCCTTGGCCAGCACCGCCAGTGCCATCGCGCTCCAGGCGGCGACCAGCCAGCGCAGGCTCGTGCGGGCCGGATCGTCCACCGCGCGCTGGCCGCAGAGGATTGCCACCGTGATCAGCCCGGCCACCAGCATGTCGTGGTTGGCGTACTGGCCGCCGATGAAGAAGAACGGCGTCGTCGCCATCACCCCCAGCGTGACCAGCGCCTCGCGCGGGCCGACGCGGCGGCGCAGGTCAAGGAACAGCGCCGCACCCATCAGCCACGCCCCCAGCGCGGGCGCCACGCGGGCGGCGAAGGCCTGCACGCCGAGCAGTTGCATGCCGGCGATGTCCAGCCAGTACATCAGCGGTGGCTTGTGGAAGAAGGGCAGCCCGAGCAGCGTCGGCACCAGCCCGTCGCCGTGCAGCATCTCGCGGGCGACCTCGGAATAGCGGCCCTCGTCGGGCAGCAGCAGCGGGCGCAGGCCGATGGTGAGCAGCAGCCAGAGCGCCAGCAGGCCCAGCGTCCAGCCTGGGTGTCGCGTCGCCAGCGGGGTGGAGGCGTGCGGTGCACCGGCATGGCCGGAGGAGGAAACGGTGGGGGTGATCGTGTCGGTGGTCATCATCAGGGCAAGTCCGGCGCCGATTATCTGCGGCATGCCGACGATGACGATGCATTCTCGGTTCAGCACGGCCCGCGCTGAGGGTTATGGCGCCCGGTCGACCTCCACGACGCTGCGCCAGCGCCCTGTCCGCCTGCCCGGTGGCCATGACGCGCCAAGGTCAGCCCTTCCATGCTGATCTCGGGCGTGCGGCCGCTGACCAGATCGGCCAGCACGCGGCCGGTGCCGGCGGCCATGGTCCAGCCGAGCGTGCCGTGGCCGGTGGACAGCGACAGGTTGCGCAGCCGGGTGGCGCCGAGGATCGGCGTGCCGTCCGGTGTCATCGGGCGCAGGCCGCACCAGAACTCGGCCCGCGCCACGTCCCCGCCCTTCGGGAACAGGTCGGTGACGACGAACTCCAGCGTACGGCGGCGCGCAGCGTCCAGGTCGAGGTTGAAGCCGGAGAGCTGCGCCGTGCCGCCGACGCGGATGCGGTTGCCCAGGCGCGTCACGGCGACCTTGTGCGTCTCGTCCATGACCGTGGACTCGGGCGCGTGGGCCGCATCCGTGATCGGCACGGTGATCGAGTAGCCCTTCACCGGGTAGACGGGGATGTGCACTCCCAGCGGCTTGAGCATCGCCGTCGAGTAGCTGCCGAGCGCCAGCACGACGTGGTCGGCGGTCAGCGTGCCGAGGCTGGTGCGCACGCCGGTGACTTCGTCGCCCGCGTGGTCCAGGCCGTCGATCGTCACGCCGAAGTGGAACTGCACGCCCAGTGCCCGCGCCGCGTCCGCCAGCCGCTGCGTGAACTGGAAGCAGTCGCCGGTCTCGTCGCCCGGCAGGCGCAGGCCGCCGATGAACTTGTGCTGCACCCCGGCCAGCGCCGGCTCGTGCTGCAGGTAGCCGGCACGGTCGAGCACCTCGAAGGGCACGCCGTGCTGCCGCAGGATCTCGGTGTCCTTGCCGATGCCATCGAGCTGCTTCTGGGTGCGGAAGAGCTGCAGCGTGCCCTGGCTGCGCGCGTCGTACTGGATGCCGATGTCGGCGCGCAGCTCCTGCAGGCAGTCGCGGCTGTACTCGGCCAGCCGGACCATGCGCGCCTTGTTGACGCGGTAGGCGCGCTCGTTGCAGTTGGCCAGCATCTGCAGGCACCACGTCCACATGGCCGGGTCGAGCAGCGGCTTGATGACCAGCGGGCTGTGCTGCATCAGCAGCCACTGGATCGCCTTCAGCGGCACGCCCGGCCCGGCCCAGGGCGCTGAGTAGCCGGGCGAGATCTCGCCTGCATTGGCGTAGCTCGTTTCCAGACCGGGGCCGGGTTGCCGGTCGACCACCGTCACGTCATGGCCGGATCGGGCCAGGTAGTACGCCACCGAGGTGCCGATCACCCCACTGCCAAGGACCAGGACGCGCATGTTGCTGTTCTCCAGAGTTGCCGGAGTTCAGCGCAATGACTGTGCCAAGGGGGAGCCCTGGGGAAGAGGGCTGATTTGTCCATGAATCAATACGATTCAGGGGGTGTGTTTGGATTGTTTTCGATACATCGTATCGAAATCGTGGCACCAACTACCCCGCGCCGATGCCGTACTTGCGCAGCCGCACCGCGATCGCCGAGTGCGAGGTCTGGAGCCGCTCGGCGAGCTTGCGGGTCGAGGGGTAGTCGGCATGCAGCCGCTGCAGCAGGGCCTTCTC
>NZ_JBFPGY010000328.1:0-19694 GCF_041083715.1 Sphaerotilus sp. | reverse complement strand
GGCTACGCCATCGGCGGCGTCTCGGTGGGCGAGCCGAAGGACGAGATGCTGCGGATCATGCGCCACACGCCGCACCTGCTGCCGAGCCAGAAGCCGCGCTACCTGATGGGCGTCGGGACACCCGAGGATCTGGTGGAAGGCGTGGCCTGCGGCGTGGACATGTTCGACTGCGTGATGCCGACCCGCAACGCCCGCAACGGCCACCTCTTCACCCGCTTCGGCGACCTGAAGATCCGCAACGCGCGTCACAAGTCGGACGAAGGCCCGCTCGACATGACCTGCGCGTGCCACACCTGCCAGAACTTCAGCCGCGCCTACCTGCACCACCTCGACCGCTGTGGCGAGATGCTCGGCCCGATGCTCACCAGCATCCACAACCTGCACTACTACCTGAACCTGATGCAGGAGGTCCGCAACGCGCTGGATGCCGGCGAGTTCGCGGCATTCCAGGCACAGTTCAAGGCCGATCGCGCCCGGGGCGTCTAGCCATGGACCTCCGCTGGCCCCTGCTCGATGACCTGAACCCACCGGCCACCGATGCCGACATCGCCGCGCTGGCACAGCAGCTCGGCGCCACGTTGCCCGCGGACTACGTGCAGGTGCTGCAGCAGCACAACGGCCAGCGCGGACTGGCGGACGGACTGTTCGACGGGCAGGAGTTCCTCTCGACACAGAACGTGTTCGCGCAGTGGCAGATCTGGCAGCAACTGCACGACGCGGGCCGGTTCAAGGCCCGGCGCCCGTCACCGGCGCCGGGCGTGCGCGGCGACTGGTGGAACCCGCGCTGGATCCCGTTCACGCACGATGGCAGCGGCAACCACCGGTGCATCGACCTCGCCCCGGCCGAAGGCGGCACGGTCGGTCAGGTCATCACGGTGTGGCACGACACCGGCGAGCGGGCACTGGAAGGCGCCAGCTTCGGCGACTGGTTCACCCGCTGGCGGGAACGCAGCCCGACGTGAGGCCCGCCGTGCCCATCGCCCTCACCCGGCGGCGAGCACCTCGTCGATCACCTCGACCCAGTGCTTCACCGGCAGCTGCGTGCCGGACTGCAGGTGCTGGATGCAGCCGATGTTGCCGGAGATGATGACGCTGGGTTGCCGCGCTTCGAGCGTCTGCACCTTGCGGTCGCGCAGCTGGTAGGCGATCTCGGGCTGGAGCACGGAATACGTGCCGGCCGAGCCGCAGCACAGGTGGCTGTCCTGCGTCGGCAGGTGCACCTCGAAGCCGATCTCGGCCATCGCTGCCTCGACGCCCCCGCGCAGTTTCTGGCCGTGCTGCAACGTGCACGGTGGGTGGTAGGCCAGCACACCGCGGGCGCGGCGCTGGCCCATGGCGGACTTGAGCGGGCCGATCAGCGTCGGCAGCAGTTCGGACAGGTCACGCGCCGAGGCGCTGATGCGGGCAGCCTTCTCGGCGTAGGCCGGGTCGTGCGCCAGTGCGTGGCCATAGTCCTTGACCGACAGGCCGCAGCCGGAGGCATTGAACACGATCGCCTCGACCGGCTCGACGCCGCCCAGCCCCTCGACCTTGGGCCACCAGGCGTCGATGTTGCGGCGCATGTCGGTCAGCGCGCCCTCGTGGTCGCCGAGGTGGTCGCGCACGGCGCCGCAGCAGCCGGCCTCGTCCGACACCAGCGTCTGCACGCCGCAGGCGTCGAGCACGCGGGCGGTGGCGCTGTTGATGTTGGGCGCCAGCGTCGGCTGGACACAGCCCTGCAGCATCAGCACCTTGCGGCGGTGCTCGCGCGTGGGCCAGCGCTGGGCGTGGGCCATCGCGGCCGCACTCGGCTTGGGCGGCACCTTGTTCTTGAGCATGCCCGGCAGCAGCGCACGCACGTTCTGCCCCATTTTCAGCATCGGGCCGAAGCTGGGCGAGGTCATCGTTTCGCGCAGCATCCAGCGCACGCCACGGTCGGCGCGCGGGCGCTCCACCTTGGCATCCACCACACGCCGGCCGATCTCGACCAGCGCGCCGTATTCGACACCCGACGGGCAGGTCGTCTCGCAGCTGCGGCAGGTCAGGCAGCGGTCCAGGTGGAGCTGGGTCTTGCGGGTGGGCTCGTGGCCCTCCATCACCTGCTTGATCAGGTAGATGCGGCCGCGCGGGCCGTCCAGCTCGTTGCCCAGCAGCTGGTAGGTCGGACAGGTGGCGGTGCAGAAGCCGCAGTGCACGCAGCGGCGCAGGATCTCTTCGGCACGGTCGCCGTCGGGCGTGCCCTTGAATTCAGGTGCGAGGTCGGTTTGCATGCTGGCTCAGAGTCCCGGGTAGAGACG
Source organism: Sphaerotilus sp. (assembly GCF_041083715.1). Lineage (GTDB taxonomy): Bacteria > Pseudomonadota > Gammaproteobacteria > Burkholderiales > Burkholderiaceae_C > Sphaerotilus. The sequence goes on along the minus strand of NZ_JBFPGY010000328.1, from coordinate 17,418 downwards.
CCCCGGGTTGAACACGCCATCGGGATCGAAGGCCTGCTTGAGTTCCTGGTGGATGCGGTCGAGCGGCGGCTTCAGCGGCGCGAACACCCCCAGGCCGTTGGACGATGCAGCCTTGTCCCGGGCACGGAACAGCGTGGCGTGGCCGCCCGCCTGCGCAGCGATCTGGCGCACGCGGGCCGCCGGCTCGCGCGTGACCCACCAGCGCTGTGCGCCGCCCCAGTCGATGAGCTGGTCGCCCGGCAGCGGCAGCGGCGGTGCGCCGGACGGCACCGACAGCCGCCACAGCGCCGCACCGTCGGCCAGGGCACGGCGGGCCTCGACGAAGAAGTCGTCGGTCTGGTCGCGCATGCCCAGCCAGAAGCGCTGCGCCAGCACGTTGTCGATCGGCTCGCCGCCCATCTTCTGGTTGGCCGCGGCCACCGCGGTCGTCGCACCGGACAGGCGCACGACCAGCGCGCCCTGCCACCATGCGGTCGCGTTGACCGGCAGCGGCTGGCCGGCCCAGCGCTGCATCAGGTCGAGCGCCTCGCCCTCCGAGCAGTCGAAGCGCAGCGTGCTGGTGTAGGACGGCGTGGGCATCACCTTCAGCGACACCTCGCAGACCACCCCGAGGATGCCCAGCGAGCCCGTGACCATGCGGGACACGTCGTAGCCCGCGACGTTCTTCATCACCTGCCCGCCGAAGGTCAGCACCTCGGCCTTGCCGGTGAGCATCGTCATGCCCAGCACGTAGTCGCGCACGCTGCCCATGGCCGCACGGGACGGCCCGGACAGGCCGGTCGCCACCATGCCGCCGATCGTGCCGCCACGCTGGCCGGGGCGCTCGGTGTCGGGGTAGCGCGGCGGCTCGAAGGCGAGGTACTGGTTGCGGCGGGCGAGTTCGGCCTCGACCTCGGCGATGGGCGTGCCACCGCGCACGGTCATGACCAGTTCGCTGGGCTCGTAGCGCGTGATGCCCGTCAGGCCCCGCACATCGAGCAGCTGGCCCTGGATGGGCTCGCCGTAGAAGGACTTGGTGCCCGTGCCACGGATGGCGAGGCTGCCGCGGGCCTCGCGGGCGACGCGTACGCGTTCGATCAGGCTGTCGAGGGCCTTGCTCATGGGTGTGTGGTGGTCAGGAACAGGATCAGGAATCAGAAACGGGGCAGTTCGCTGAAAGGCAGCAGACCGCGCTTCACATGCATTCTTCCGTACTCGGCGCAGCGGTGGAGGGAAGGAATCACCTTGCCCGGGTTGAGCAGGCCGGGTGCGTCGAACGCCCGCTTCACCGCCAGCATCATCTCGCGCTCTTCGGGGGCGAACTGCACGCACATGGAATTGAGTTTCTCGACCCCGACGCCGTGCTCGCCGGTGATCGTGCCGCCCATGGCGACGCTGGTCTCCAGGATCTCGGCGCCGAAGGCCTCGGCCCGCTCCAGCTCACCGGGGCGGCTGGCATCGAACAGGATCAGCGGGTGCAGGTTGCCGTCGCCGGCGTGGAAGACGTTGCAGCAGCGCAGGTCGTGGCGGAACTCCATCTCGGCGATGGCGCGCAGCATGTCGGCCAGGCGCCGGCGCGGGATGGTGGAGTCCATGCACAGGTAGTCCGGGCTGATGCGGCCGGACGCCGGGAAGGCGTTCTTGCGCCCGGACCAGAACTTCAGCCGCTGCGCCTCGTCCCGGCTGACTTCGAGCCGGCTCGCACCGCAGCGGCGCAGCACCTCGGTCATCCGGCCGATTTCCTCCTCGACCTCCTCGGTGGTGCCATCGCTCTCGCAGAGCAGGATGGCCGCAGCTTCCAGGTCGTAGCCGGCGTGCACGAAGTCCTCGACCGCGGCGGTCATCGGCTTGTCCATCATCTCCAGTCCGGCGGGGATGATGCCGGCGGCAATCACCTCGGCCACCGCATCGCCGGCCGTCTCGACGGTGGGGAAGCTGGCCATGATGCAGCGCGCGATCTGCGGACGCGGCACGAGCTTGACGGTGACCTCGGTGATCACCGCGAGCATGCCCTCGCTGCCGATGACCACGCTCAGCAGGTCGAGCCCTGGTGCATCCAGCGCGGCGCTGCCGAACTCGACCGGCTCGCCCTCGACGGTGTAGCCGCGCACCTTCAGCACGTTGTGCAGCGTCAGGCCGTACTTCAGACAGTGCACGCCGCCCGAGTTCTCGGCCACGTTGCCGCCGATGGTGCAGGCGATCTGGCTGGACGGATCCGGCGCGTAGTACAGGCCGAACGGCGCCGCCGCCTCGCTGATGGCGAGGTTGCGCACCCCGCACTGCACGACGGCGGTGCGCTCGCGCGGGTCGATCTTCAGGATGCGACTGAAGCGGGCCAGCGACAGGGTCAGGCCGTCGCGGTGCGGCGTGGCGCCGCCGGACAGGCCGGTGCCCGCGCCACGCGCAACGACCGGCACCTCCAGCCGCCGGCAGGCACGCAGCACGTTGGCGACCTGCTCTTCGGTCTCGGGCAGCGCCACCGCCATCGGCTGGGCACGGTAGGCGGTCAGGCCGTCGCACTCGTAGGGGATCGTGTCCTCGGCCTGCCACAGCAGGGCGTGGGCAGGCAGCACGGACGCCAGGGCCTGGACCAGCCGGCTCTGTCGTTGCCGGCGGTCGGGCAGATCGGCACTCGCGCCGCCATCGGCCGGGCCTGTGGCGGCCAGTGCGTCCTGCGGCAAGGGGGCGTTCATCGGAAAACTTCTCCAGCAAGGGTGGGCAGCCCGAGCGGCCGCCTCATCGATGAGGCCGCACTGTAATGGGTCGGGAGCGCCATTCCAGTGCCCATCGGTCAAGAAGAATGCAGAAAGACCGTCAGGACGGCGGTGTATCCGTACAGATGATGCCGTGCAATCTCGCCGCCGGCGAAAAAACCGACCAGCGGCACGTCGCCCAGTGCGTGGCGCACGATCTGCATCTCGGCGGACGGACCACCGAAATGCGGTCCGCCCCGCCCGGAACAACTCACGTAGACCGCGCCGGCGATGCGCCGGGCAGGTGCACCGCCATCGTCGGAATCGGGGCTCAGCTCCTCGCGGATCTCGGCGCAGATGCGCATCAGGTCGCGCCGGGCCGCCTCGGGATGGCGGGCACAGAACGTGAGTTTCATGCCCGGCTCGACCTGGGCAGCCACCGCCACGGCCTGGTGCAACGGGTCCAGCCCGATCAGGTGCCGCACACGGGTGTCGCTGCCGAACTGGCTGCCGCGGCTGAACACGTCGTCCTGCGCATCCGTCAGCCCGACCAGCGTCGCGCGCAGGCGTGGCACGGCCTCGCGCGGCTGGTCGAGGTCGATGTCCAGGTCATGGAGCAGGCACGACAGCGCCGACTGCCCGTCCAGCACTGCGACGATGTGGTCGCGGGCCTCGTCCACCTGGCGCACCGGTCCGATCGGCTGGCACCCCTGCGACACCCGCGACAGCAGCCCGACTTCGCGCGTGAATGCCACGCCCGAGACGCCCCCCTCGTAGACCCCGGACAGCGCGGCCGATCCTGCCGCCACCGCTGGCGCGCAGAACTGCACGCTGCGCCCGCGCGAAGCCATCAGCCCGCCGAAGAGGTAGCCACTGGCGATGCGCTGCGACAGCTCGACGATCAGCTCGCCCATGTCCGGCGTCTGGCCATCGCCATGCACCAGCGCGGTGTGAACGTCGCTGCGCACCAGCGGCCGCTCGCCGCTGTACAGCTCGAAGCTGCCCGGCGGCAGATCGGCCAGCATCAGCACCAGCGCAGGCTCGTCGAAGTATTCGACCCCGCTGACCGCCACACCAATGCCCACGCCGCCGACCCACGACACCCGCGGCCAGCGCTGGCGCAGCTCGGCCAGCAGCGACTCGGCCTGCGGTGCGTAGTGGTCGGTGATGTAGACCAGCCCCAGCGCGAACGTGTCGGGGCCGTCGGCCGAAGAGGGCAGCGACGCCCGCTGGGCATCGATCTGGGCCGCCACCAGCGCCAGCGCCATGTGCGCGTCGGGATGGGTGGCGTGGGCAGTGAGAAAGGTGTGCATGGATCAGCGATCGAGGCGCAGCAATGCCAGCTCAGCCCTTGGCGGACTTGCGGGCAGGGGCCTTCCTGGCTGGTGCGGCCTTGGGGGCGGGGGCAGGCGCTGGGGCCGGAACGGCGGGTTTCGGGGCCGCCTTGCGGGCTGCCGTCTTCTTCGGAGGCGCCACGGTTTCCGTGGCGGTGGTCACCGTGGCCTTGAGGGCCTCGGCGGCACGCGCCTGCGCCTCGGTCGTGGCGTCGGAGGTGGCCTGCATGGCCTGCGTGGCCAGCTGCGTGAACTGCTGGGTGAGCGCACCCCACCACTGCATCGGATCGACCGCCGCCGAAGCCCCCGCATCTGCCGCGGGCTCGGGTGCAGGCTCAGGTGCAGGAGCCGGTGTTTCCGCTTGCGCAGGAGCCGGTGGCGCCGACTGGAACACATCGGCCATCGAGCGCATCTTGAGCGCCTCGCCGAGATCGCCCATCTGCACATTCATGGTCTTGAGGGTGCCCAGCGTCATGCGCTGCACTTCGAGCGCCTGCACGGTGGTGCCGATCATGCGGGCGTTCTGGTCGAGCCAGAACTGCACCGTGCGCAGCTCGTTGATGCGGCGGTCCAGCTCCTCCGGATCGAGCGTGGGCGCCACCCACTGCCCGATGCTGGGCAGCGTCTGCCCGGCGTTCTTGACCAGTCCCTGCAGGAACTCGAAACCAGGAACGAACTTGCTGAACGTGTCGGTAAGGGAAGTGGGATCGGACATCTTGTGGGCCTCGGGATCAATGCGGTGGTACGGGGCGGCAGTCGCGCGCTGCCAGCCCATTGTGCCGAGCGATGCCTGCAGTGTCACTGCCGATCGAGCGGGATGTAGTCGACGCTGAATCCACGGCGTGCCATCTGCTGCGGCAAGCCGGTCGGACCGATCATGTGCAGCGCGCCAACGGCGGCGAACACCGTGTGCCCGCGCTGGTGGAGGGCGGCGATGCGGTCGGCCATCGCAGGGTTGCGGGCGTCGACGGTGGCGTGGTGCTGTGCGCGGTCGGATTCCGTGTCCAGGCAGCCGCACCAGCGGCCGAATTCCTCCAGATCGTCCAGCCGGGCACCGGCCCAGTCGGCGACCAGACGCTGCACCACTGTGCGCGAGGTCTCGCTGTCCAGCTCCTGCAGACCCTGCCGGACGGCGGCCAGCGCCACGGCAGGCGCGTCGTGCACCATCAGCGCCATCTGCTGCTCGGGGGTTTCCAGCGACTCGATCGGCAGGCCCAGGTCATGGGCCCGGCGCATCAGCCCGGTGTCGATGCCCCAGGCAGGATCCAGCCCTTCCCGGCGCAGCGCCAGGGACACCAGCGTGACCACCTGCAGCTCGGGCCGCAGCCCGTCGAGGCCACCGTGGACACAGGCCTGGTGCGCGGCACGCTCGATCTGCCGGGCCTCCTGGGCGGGCAGATGCGGCGCACCGGGGCGCCTCTGCGCCGCGCGCTGCAGCCGGTGGAGCACGTCGGGATCCAGCAGGTTCAGCTCGAAGGCCACCCGGTCGGCGGCCTGAATCGCGGCCCGCACCTGCGGTCCCGGCAGCGCCCATTCGCGGCGGGCGAGGTGGATCGTCGCGTACAGGTACGACACGCGCCCGCCCTTCTCGATGCGCCACAGCAGGCCATGGTCCTGCGGCACCTGCTCGGCAGCCTGCAGTTCAGCCGCGCTGAAGGGCACGGGCGCGGGCGGACAATCCGGCGCCGGATCCGCCGTGCCGGCCTGCGCCGCCGCGGCACACCAGGCCCAGACGAATCCCATCCCCCAGCGGGGCCATCCACGCGGCATGGCCATGGTCATCCCGGGAACACCGGCTCCACGGCGTTCCGGTTCGGCTGGCGGATCGCGCCGAACACCGACTGGCCCTGTGCGTCGAAGACCTCGATGGTCACCGGCTCCAGGGCTGGCGTGTTCTCCAGCGCTGTGCGGGGCAGGCCCGGCAGTGCCAGCAGAGTCCCCGCCGACACCGCCCGGTGCCGCGCCAGCTGAGCGATCAGCACCCCGGCGTCTGGCGTGCCGACCTTGGCGGTCTCGACCGGCGCCAGCGCACGGTCCCCGACGACCGTGCGCACCGTCAGCGCCAGCCGCCCGCGGTGCCAGGCGCGTCCCAGCTCGTCCGGGGTGACCGCCACGGGCGCCCAGGCCATCGACAAGGCCCCCCGCACGCCCTGGTCCGGGCGCCGGCGCTGCCAGTGGTTGCCGAGCAGCACGAGGCGCACACCGTCGCGCGCCTGGTCTTCGCCTGCGCCCCGGGGCACATCGCCGAGCGCCACCGCCAGCTGCGCGCCGAAGTCGATCGCCGACACCTCGCCGTGCCCCTCGTTCGCATCGAACGACAGCGCATCGTGCGCACCGGCCATGGCATCTCCTGCCAGCTCGCGGGCAGCTGGCGGCTGCGCCTCGACCAGCCGGAACGCGCGCGGCAGCGGCGCCATGCACAGGCGCGGCTCGAAGGGAAAGGCGTGCCGCGCCTTGCCCTGCGCCAGCGTGCGGGCCAGGTCCTGCAGCTGCGGGGCGAGAAAATTCCAGTCGTCGAGCAGTTGCTGCATCCGGGTCACGATGCCGCTGGCATGGTGGGCCTGCGTGAGGTCGGAGGACACCACCACGAGCTGGCCGTCGCGGGAGCCGTCCCTGTAGGTCGCGAGTTTCATGCGGCGATGATGGCATGCAGCCTGTGCGCCTGTCACCGCAGCCACCCGCTCGCACGTTGAGGACGGGCCTTCAACGATCCGATGTAGATTGCGACCATGCCCGCTGCCCGCTCCCGTCCGCGCACTGTGCCCGCCACCCACCCTGTGCGGCGCCCCGGCGGCGTGCGCCCGGTGCTGGGTCTGGCGCTGACGCTGGCAGCGGTACTCGGCGGGCATCTCTGGGTGATCGATGCCTGGAGCCTGCCGATGGCGACCGAGGAGGCCGCACCGCCCTGGCCGATGGTCATCACCACGCGGCCCGCACCACCAGCACCACCGATGCCGGAAGTGCGCCGTGCTGCGGTGGCCCTGTCCGGGGACCGGTCTGACCTGCGCACCGTGGCCACCCAGCCGGCCAAGCCCCGCCCCCAGCGGACACCAGCCGCGGTGGCCAAGGCGCCAGCCACCCCGCTCGCCTCGGCACGGACCACAGCCGCCGCGGAGACCCGCGCCGAACCCCATCCGGTGGACGCCACCCCGGAGGCCGACGCTGAACCCGCGCCGCACTTGCTCGCGCGGGCGACGCCCGGTACCGGCGCCACCCGCCCGACACCCGCCGCAGCGGCCTCGATCGCGTTGACCACGCCACCGTCGGTGCAGTTGCACTACCGCATGAAGAAGGGTCCCCTGTCGGGCACCGGCAGGATCGACTGGCTGCGCGACGGCGACACCTACCGGATGCGCCTGGAAGCACGGGTGCCCGTGTTCGGGCAGATCTTCCTGGAAACCAGCGAGGGCCGACTCGATGCCAGCGGCCTGGCGCCCCTGCGCCACACCGAACGCCGCCTGCAGCGCAGCGAACGGGCGGTCAGCTTCGTGCGCGACCAGGGGCCGCCGCGCATCCTGTTTTCGGCCCGCGAAGGGGACGAACCGCTGCGCCCCGGTGCGCAGGACCGGCTGAGCTGGATCGCGCAGCTCGCCACCCGCATGGCCTCGCCGCCGGACGGTGACTGGCGCCCCGGCAGCAGCCTCGCGATGGACGTGGCCAGCACCGGCGGCGACGTGCAGCGCTGGGTGTTCACCATCGAAGGCCAGGACGCCACCGGCCTGTGGCACCTGCGCCGCGAACCCGACGGCCCACGCGACACCCGGGCCGAAGTCTGGATCGACGCCCGCCAGCAGCACTGGCCCGTGCGCATCCAGCTCACCGAGCCGTCCGGAGATCCGCTGGAGCTGACCCTCGACGGACTGCAACCCACCTGACGCCAGCGCCGGACACTTGAAACCACCGGTCACCGCCCCACCTGCCCCCCCCACCAACGCCAGGAGGACTGCACCATGCACATGCTCTACAACTCGGAAAACTTCGCCGTCATGCGCTTCGCCGGCAACACCGCGGCAGGTCAGGGATTCGAGATCGTCGACAAGACCAGCCGGCGTGAGATCTACCTGGGCGGACTGCTGGCCGACCACTTCCAGGCGGGCGTCGAGTACCTCATCAGCCAGACCGATGACGAGGCGCGCATCGACGATTTCCTGGCTGGCTACACCACACTGGCCCACCACCCGGTCGTGCTGCACTGAGCCGATGCGCGGCCGATTGCGCCGCGCATGTCACCGCACGTATCCGCAACTTGCATGAGGCTGGCACTTGGCGCGAAGATGGCTCCGTCTTTGTCCGTCCCCGAACCGTCCACCCGAACGATCCCGAGGAGCTTGCATGCGCAAGGAAGTGTCCAGGCAGACTGTCCGCCGCTCTCGCAGCCGCACCGGCGGCGCACCCGTGCTGCTCTCGCCCGGCCTGCAGGACGCACCCGTGCTCGACCAGCTGTGTTCGCACTTCGTCCTGACGCTCACGCTGCGCCAGGCCGGTCGGTTCGCCGGCCGGCGCGACTGGAACAGCCTGCTCGCGCTCACCGCGCGGCACCTGGTCTGGCCGGTCACCGTGCTGGGCCGGCTGCGCGAATTCCTCGGTCGCCGCGTCAAGGAGCACGATGCATGGACAGGCCATGAAGCGCTGGACGACGCGTCCTTCCTCGAAAAGCACGGCTGGTGGCGCGGCCCCTACGAGGAAGGCACCCTCTTCTTCTACCTCGACGAGTACGTCAAGGACGCGCCCAAGGACCTGATGGCGGTTCTCGGCACCACCGGCGAGTGGCTCGGCCAGCACCTCCGCGAGAGCGCCACGCTGGTCGAGAAGAACGTCGAGGTGCTCGCTGGCCTGCTGCAGCTCAACCCGGCCGAGCGGGCGCTGATCCTCTACGGCACCCTCGCCCGCTACCAGCGCGATCTGCGCGGGCTGCTGGTCGAGTTCAAGGTGTCGAGCGCACAGGAGGCCTACGCGACCATCGCCGAGGTGGCCGGCGTGGACCAGCGCGACGTGGCCGAAGCCCTGCGCGCCGGCTCGCGGCTGGAGCGCATCGGCATGATCGAGAACCTGATCTCCGAGCACAACATCACCGACCTCGCCGACCTGATGAAGGTGTCGGACCAGTTGCCGCCGGTGCTGATGCGCGAGTACCGCGACCCGCAGGACCTGATGGCGGTGTTCACGCGGCCCGCGACCAAGAGCGAGCTGACGCCGGCCGACTTCCACTTCGTCGGCGAGGAGGTGGACGTGCTGATCGCGCTGCTGAAGAACGCGGTCGAGCGGCGCGAGGCAGGCGTGAACGTGCTGATGTACGGCCCGCCCGGCACCGGCAAGACCGAACTCGGCCGGGTCGTCGCGCAGACGGCCGGGCTGGAGCTGTACGAGGTCGAATATGCCGACCGCGACGGCAACTCGCTCTCCGGCCGCGACCGCTACCGCTCGCTGCAGATCAGCCAGGTCTTCCTGAAGGCCAGCCCGAACGTGGCGCTGCTGTTCGACGAAGTGGAGGATGTGTTCCCGCCGATCTCGTCCGATGCGGCGCAGCTCATGGCGCGCATGGACAGCACCGACGCCAGCCACGGCAGCAGCTCCTGCGTGAACGGCAAGGCCTGGGTCAACCAGATCCTGGAAACCAACCCGGTGCCGGTGGTCTGGGTGACCAACCGCATCGAGCAGATCGACCCGGCCTTCCGTCGCCGCTTCCAGTACCACCTGGAGCTGACCTCGCCGCCGCCCGGCGCCCGCGAGGCGCTGGTGCTGCGTGCGCTCGGCGACGCCACCGTCAGTGCCGAGTTCATCGAGCGGCTCACGCAGCGCAAGGCGCTCACGCCGGCGCAGATCCGCACCGCTGTGCGCTTCGCCCGGCTGATCGGAGATGCGCAGGGGGCCGCACCGCTGCAGTCGATCGAGGGCCTGATCGAGCGCCAGATCGCCCACGCCGACCTGGCGCTGGGCAATGTCGAACATGCCAGTCCGGCCGGGCGCCCCGCGGTGACGACCTACGACCTCAGCCTGCTCAACATCGAGAGCCGCTTCGAGATGCCGCGCATCGTCGACGCGCTCAAGCGCCGTGGCCACGGCGCGCTGTGCTTCCACGGCGCGCCAGGCACCGGCAAGACCGCGCTGGCCGAACACATCGCCCGTGAACTCGGCCGCCCGCTGATGATCCGGCAGGCGAGTGACCTGGTCAGCAAGTTCGTCGGCGAGACCGAACAGAACATGGCCCGGATGTTCAACGAGGCAAAGTCCGAGCAGGCCGTGCTGCTGCTCGACGAGGCCGACAGCTTCCTGCGCAGCCGCAAGCGCGCAGAGCGCACCTACGAAGTCACCGAGGTCAACGAGATGCTGCAGGGCATGGAGCGCTTCGGCGGCGTCTTCATCTGCACGACCAACCTGTTCGAGGAACTGGACGAGGCGGCCCTGCGGCGTTTCACGTTCAAGATCCGCTTCAACCCGCTGACCGGCGAGCAGCGCGTGCGCATGTTCGTGGCCGAGGCCCTGGGCGGTGATGTCACCCGCCTGACCGGCGAGCAGCGTCAGCGGCTGGGGGTGCTCGACCAGCTGGCGTGCGGCGACTTCGCTGCCGTCAAGCGGCAGGTGGACATCCTTGGCGAGACCTTCGGGCCGGACGAGTTCCTGTCGCAGATCGAGGGCGAGCACCGGGTGAAACCGCAGGTGCGCGAGCGTCGCAGCATGGGGTTCATGCACTGAACTCCACCGCGCCGCCGTTCAGGCGCGCACACCGCCCTTCAAGCGGGCAGCCAAGGCGGCGAATCCCGCCTCGTCTCCGGCGGCCAGCAGCGTTGCCTGCTCGGGCCAGGTCTGCGGGCGGGCCAGCTTGAAGCGCGCGCCGGCGCTGGCCATCAGTGCTTCCAGTCGCTCGACCGGCGTCGCCGCCAGCGCCGCAAACGCCGTGATCCCCGCCTCGCCCAGCTTGAGCGCGATCTTGGGGCCGATGCCTTCGATGCGCGTGAGATCGTCGATCACCGCCGAGGCGTCGGGAGCCGATTCGGGCGCGGTGGCGTCCGGAGTCATCTCCAGCCGGATGTGCGGCAGCGTCCAGGGCTGCCACCAGACAGTCGCCCAGGTCCAGGGGGTCATGGCCGTGGCGAACAGGTCTGCACAGAGATCCGCCAGGGAGGGCATCACGGCGTCGCGCCGCGGAGCGCCGGTATCGGGAAGGGTCATGAAGCTCATGGCATTGCCTCTTGAAAATGACCTGCAGATTGTGCGGGCAATCCCTGGAGCGGTACGGGTTTACGCATGGGATGCGCTGAACACGCCTGAAACTGTGGCGAAAAGGACTTCCCTACAATCCGGGGCCATGACTGCCCCCACCACCGCCTACACCCGCGCCACCCGGCTGCCCGAGCTGCTGCGCCAGCGCATCGTTGTCCTCGACGGTGCGATGGGCACGATGATCCAGCGCTACAAGCTCACCGAAGCGGACTTCCGCGGCGAGCGGCTGCGCGACCACGGCAAGGACCTCAAGGGCAACAACGACCTGCTGGTGCTGACGCGCCCGGACGTGATCAGCGAGATCCACAGCCAGTACCTGGCCGCGGGTGCGGACATGATCGAGACCAACACCTTCGGCGCGAACCGCGTGGCGCAGGAAGACTACGACCTGGGGCCGCTGTCCTGCGAGATGAACGTCGCCGCGGCGAAGCTCGCACGCGCCTGCTGCGACCAGTTCTCGACCGCCGACAAGCCGCGCTTCGTCGCAGGCGCCCTCGGCCCGACACCTCGCACGGCCAGCATCAGCCCCGACGTGAACGACGCGGGTGCCCGCAACACCAGCTTCGACGAACTGCGCGCGGCGTACTACGAACAGGCCAAGGGTCTGCTGGATGGCGGTGCCGACCTGTTCCTCGTCGAGACCATCTTCGACACGCTCAACGCCAAGGCGGCCATCTTCGCGCTCGACGAGCTGATGGAAGACACCGGCGAGCGCCTGCCCGTCATCATCTCCGGCACCGTCACCGACGCCTCGGGCCGCATCCTCTCGGGCCAGACGGTGGGCGCGTTCTGGAACAGCGTGCGCCATGCGAAGCCGATCGCCATCGGGCTGAACTGCGCGCTCGGTGCCACGCTGATGCGGCCTTACATCGAGGAGCTGTCGCGCATCGCGGGCGACACCTTCATCTCCTGCTACCCGAACGCCGGCCTGCCCAACCCGATGAGCGACACCGGCTTCGACGAGACGCCGGAGATCACCGGCGCGCTGGTCGAGGAGTTCGCCCGGGCCGGCTTCCTGAACATCGCCGGCGGCTGCTGCGGCACGACGCCGGACCACATCCGCGCCATCGCCCAGCGTGTCGGTGCCTACCGGCCGCGCGGTGTTCAGGACCGGTTGTTCAGCCCCTTGCTCAGTGCGGAGAGCGCTGCCGCGGCCTGAGCGAAACGGAGGTTGTCGACCGCCTCCTTCAGCGCCGTGAAGTCCGCCGAACCCAGCCGGGCCCGCAGGGACGGCGCCAGTGCCGCGAACGCGGCCGTCGCACGCATGTTGCGGCGGTTCAGCCAGCCGATCAGCGCCTCCAGCGCATCGGGCGGAATGTCCGCGCTGGCATCGGCACACGCCTCGTCCGGCACCGCCAGGTCTGGCACATTGGCCAGAAAGTCCGCGCTGGCCTGCTGCATCCGGCCCCATTCCTCCAGGATCGCGTCGATCAGCGCACCGGCCTGCGGCGCACTGCCCTCGCGCAGACCGGCTTCCAGCTCGGCCGCCAGTGCATGCAATCGCGTCATGCCCAGCGTGCCGGCATTGCCGCTCAGCAGATGCACGTCATGGACCACGCGGGCCCGTTCCGCCGGGTCGTCCAGATGCGCTCCAGGCGCCACCGGCCGGCAGACCGTGAAAAACCGGCGCAGCAGGCTGCCGAACAGCACCAGATCCTGACTGAGGTGCAGGCGCGCGCGGTCCATGTCGATGCCCGCGATCTCCGGCCAGACGGACCCCGACGTGGCCAGCGGCACAGACACCGTCGACGGGGTCATGTCCGGAGGCAGCTCCAGACCGAGGCGTTCCACGATGCCCAGCAGCAGCCGGTCCGGATCGAAGGGCTTGGTGATGAAATCGTCCATCCCGGCAGCCTGCGCACCGTCGCGCTCGTCGCTGGTGACCCCCGCGGTCAGCGCCAGGATCGGCAGACCGGTCCGGCACAGCGTGCGGCGGATGATCCGTGTCGCCTCGAAGCCGTCCATGACTGGCATGTGGATGTCCATCAGCACCAGATCGACCGCGTGCTGGTTGGCCCGCATCACATCCACGGCCCGCTCCCCGTCCTCGGCCAGCACCACCCGCGCCCCCTTGCGCTCGAGGATGCGGCGAGCCACCTCGCGGTTGACGTCGCTGTCATCGACGACCAGGATCGTCCGGCCGACCAGGGCATCGCTTGCCAGCATCCGGTCGGCGACCGGGCGCAGCCGCACGGCACCGTCCACCTCGAACGGAATCTCGGCCCAGAAGGTGCTGCCGACGCCAGGCGTGCTGTCGACCCCGAGCCGACCGCCCATCAGCCCGACCAGTTGCCGGACGATCGACAGCCCCAGTCCGGTGCCGCCGAAGCGGCGCGTGGTGGTGCTGTCGGCCTGCACGAACGGCTCGAAGACCCGCTGGACCGCATCGGCGTCCAGGCCGATGCCGGTGTCCGCAACCTCCAGCCGCGCTGTGCCCTGCTGGCCGTCGCCAGGCAGCCAGTCGACGACGACATCGACCTGTCCACGCTCGGTGAACTTGATGGCGTTCGACAGCAGGTTGGTGAGCACCTGCGACAGCCGCATCCCGTCGCCCACCACGCAGCGCGGCAGCGCCGGCGACAGCGTCAGCCGGATGGGCAGGCGCTTGCCCTGGGCGTGCACCCCCATCACCGCCACGAGATCCGAGACGGTCTGGCCCGGGTCGAACGGGGCCTGCACGAGGCTGAACTGGCCTGCTTCGACCTTGGACAGGTCCAGCACGTCGTTGACCGTGTGCAGCAGCGCGTCGCTGGCCAGCTTGATGCGGTCGAGGAAGGTGCGCTGCTCGGCATTGAGCACGGTCTGGCGCAGCAGGTAGGTCAGACCGAGCACCGCGTTCAGCGGCGATCGGATCTCGTGGCTCATGTTGGCCAGGAACTCGCTCTTGGCGCGGTTGGCCGCCTCGGCGCGGGCGGTGGCCTGCTCCAGCCGCTGCTCGACCTCCTTGCGCCGGGTGATGTCGATCACCACCGCCAGGTAGCCGGTCACGCCGCCCGAATCGGTCGCCATCGGTGTCAGGATCAGCGACACCGGCACGTGGTGCCCGTCCCGGTGCACGTACGTCCACTCTCGCGGCCGGCAGAGCCACGCCGGGTCGGTGAAGACATCGGCCACTGTGGCTGGCCGACCCAGCGTTCCGGACAGGGCAGCGCGGCGACAGTCCAGCTCCGGCCGGTCATGGAATGCCAGATGCGACTGCCGGCCGACCATCTCCCCGGCCGACCGACCCAGCAGGCGTTCGGCCCCGCGGTTGAACACCTGGATGCAGCCCTCGGCGTCCGTGGCGATGATGGCGACCTCCGACGAGGCATCGAGCACCGAGTTCAGCAAGGTCATCGTGCGGCGCAGCGTCCGCTCGGCCTCGTGGCGGGCCGTGATGTCGCTGCTGACGGTGTAGAAGCCGCGCACCTCACCGCTGGCATCGATGTCGGGGACGAGGTGGGCCTCGATGTACGTGCGCTGCCCGGTGGCCCCGTCGATCTCCTCGTAGGCGTAGTGCTGGGGCTGGCCACCGAGCACTGCGGTGACATGCGCCTGCACCGCGGCCGGCAGCGGCTGGCCGGTCAGTTCGACCCGTGTCCGGCCGATGATCTGCTCGCGTGACCGGCCGAAGCGCACACAGTGCGCGGCGTTGACGAAGCGGAAACGCAGCGCGCTGTCCACGTAGGCGATGCGCAGCGGCACCTTGTCGGTGATGTCGTGCAGGAAACGCTCACGCTCCTCGGCCTGCTCGCGGGCCCGATCGACCTCGGCCTGCAGCCGCTTGCGCGAGGTGATGTCGGTGCCGATGGCGATGAAGCGGTCCATCAGTCCGTCCGCGCCAGGGATCGGCGCGATCATCGCATCCACCCAGTACAGGCTGCCATCGCGGGCGCGGTTGCAGATCTCGCCGCGCCAGGGCCGGCCGCGGCCGATCGTCTGCCACATGCGGAGCCAGAAGTCCCGGGAATGGCGGCCAGCGTTGACGATCCGGTGGTTCTGGCCGATCAGCGCTTCGCGGCTGTACTGGGTGATGCGGCAGAAGTTCGGATTGGCATCGAGGAGGACACCGGAGCGGTCGGTCACCGACACCAGCGCGTGGGTGTGCACCGTGTTCAGGAAGGCCTCGCTCTCGCGCAGCGCCGCGGCGAGCCGGGCCTTGTCGAGGGCCTGCTGGGTGATGTCCTGCAGCACGAGGTGGTAGCCGACCACCTGGCCGTCGCGCAGGTCGGGCAGCAACTCGACCTGCGCATGCCAGACCGTGTCCTCGCCTGGCGCACGCAAGGCGCATTCGAACAGACTCTTCTGGCCCGCCAGTGCCGCCGACACGCAGCGCCCGAACAGCGGATAGAGCGGCTCGAACAGATCGGTGCAGCGCAACCCCGGATGCGCGGCCACCGCAGCGTCGAACTGGCGGTGCCAGGCCAGGTTGCCACGCACCAGCGCCGACGAGGCATCCCAGTAGGAAATCAGTGCCGGCACGGCGTGCAGCGTGCTCTGCACATCGGTCAGCGCGGCCCTGAGCGCGACGGCGCGCTCCTGCAGCGTCGCGTTGAGCTGCTGGATGTCCCGCTCGGCCTGCTTCGACGGCCGGATGTCGCGCATCGACAGCGCCAGTCCGGCGAACACCCCGCGCAGATCACGCAGCGGCACGATCAGCACCGACACGTCGATCCGCCGGCCGGCACGGTCCAGCCGCTGGGTGTCGAACGCCGGCAGGGCCTCGCCGCGGGCCGCACGCGACAACAGCTGGCGTGTATCGGCCAGCTGCTCGGCCGGCACCAGCACCTCCAGCGCCGACTTCCCGACGATCTCGTCCGCGGCATGGCCGAACAGCGCCTCGGCGCCCTGGTTCCAGTCGAACACCGTGCCCTGCGGATCGACCATCACCACGGCATCGCGGCTGGTCTGCAGCGCCACGGCACGGCGCTCGCGCTCGACGCGCAGGTCCCGCGCATGGTCTTCGGCGCGCAGATAGGCCAGCAGCACCCCGGCCAGCAGCAGCGTCACCAGCATCCCGCCCAGCCCGACCCAGCGCGGATCGAGCAGAGACTGGCGCGCAGCCAGGCCCGGCGACGCCTGCAGCGTGACCTGCCAGACGCGGCCGGCCACCGCGGTCTCGACCTGGGCCTGCGGCACGTCGCCCGCCCAGGCGGCACCTGACGCGGTGTCGTAGAACGGCGTGACCCGCGCCGCATCGACATCGGCAATGCGCAGGCGGTAGGCCTGCGCGTCGAAGTCCAGATGCGCCAGCACCTCCTGGACCGCCAGCGGTGCGTAGGTCCACCCCAGCGCCCGCTCGACGCGAAGTCCCGCATCGGCGGCCACCCGGGCGTCCGGATAGACCGGCAGGAGCATCAGGAAGCCGGAACGCGGCTGCCCGACCGCCTGGACCAGCGTGATCGGGCCGGTCAGCGTGGCCCGCCCCGTGCGCAGGGCAGCGAGTGCCGCGTCGCGTCGCTGGGGTTCCGAGCCGATGTCCAGGCCAATCGCCTCCCGGTTGCGCGCGGCAGGCTCGATGTACTGGATGACCATGCGCTCGTCGTCATCGTCGTGCGGCTCCAGCACCCGGACTGCAAAGGAAGGCCAGCCATCGGCTGCGGCCCGCGCGACGAAATCCGCCTCCTGGGCGCGGCGGACACGCCGGATGACACCAATGCCGCGCACGCCCGGAAACTCGACATCGATGTTGCGCGACTGGCTGTAGCGCAGGAAAGCCTCGCGCGTCAGCGCCTCCCAACCCACCGTCAGCACCGCCCCGCGGGCCCCGAGCAGCCCCAGCTCCACCCGCAGCACCTGTTGCGCCACCTGGGTGGCCACACGCTGGGCCTCCTGGCGGGTCACGGCATCAAGGTGGCTCCGATTCGATTGCCCCTGCAACCAGGCCGCCAGCATCGACAGACCGAGCCCCAGCACCACCAGCAGCCACACCAGCCACTGCCGGCGACGGGCTGCCAGTCTGGAAGGCGTTTTCAGATACATGTGAATCTCCGCCGTTCAGGGTCTCGCCCGGGTCAGGCCCGGCGCAGGGCGTCATCGTCCACCACACTGTCCGGTCCGTGCCGGGCAGCACGACACCATGGCACCCGTCGCCATCCGCATGCAGTGCACAGGCACGGTTGCGCCCGGACCGCTTGGCCTCGTACAGGGACGCATCGGCCGACGCCAGCAGCGCGTCCATCGTCCGGGCCATGTCTGGCGCAGTCGCCTCG
>NZ_JBFPGY010000327.1:0-5928 GCF_041083715.1 Sphaerotilus sp. | reverse complement strand
CGCCTGACCCGACGCCGGCACCCGAGGTCGAGCCACTCCCTGCCACGCAAGCGCCCGCCCCGCCGCCGGACCTGCGTCCGCCGCACAGCACCGTGACCCTGCGGCAGGGCGTGCGCCACCAGCTGCACTGGATGGCCGGCAGCGGCTGCCCGCCCGACCTGGACGCCGCCGCGCAGACACTGGGCACCCCCACCGACGCCGCCCCGCTGGTCAACGACCTGGCGCTGACCGAGCTGGTGCGGCTGGCACGCGAGCGGCGCCACACACTGCAGGTGGACGAGGCCGTCTGGGACTGGCTGGCACACGCCCGCGACATGCGTGCCCGCGTCGAGCACCTGGAGCGCAACCACCCGGCCGGCCCGCTCAGTCCTGCACTGGCGGCGCTGGTGGTCGGTACGCTGCGCCCCTACCAGGCCGAGGGAGCCCTCTACGCCGCCTGCGCCGGCCGCAGCCTGCTGGCCGATGACGCGGGTCTGGGCAAGACCGTGCAGGCCATCGCCGCATTGCGGCTGATCGGCCAGAGCTTCGGGGCTACGCGGGCGCTGGTACTGTGCCCGCCCGAGCGGCTGGCCCACTGGCGCGCGCAGTGGCAGCAATGGACCGGCACCGCCGCTGGCTCGCTGGACACGCTGCCGGCCTCCGGCACCGACGCGCCGATCACCGCCGTGATCGCCGATCTGGGCCACCTCGCAGTCGATCTCGACCGCTTGCGTGCATTCGACGCCGAGGTGGTCGTCATCGACGAGCCTGCCGACGCGACCGCCTCGCCATGGGCGAGTCAGCAAGGCGCCGCCCGGCTGCAATCGCTCGCTGGCACACCCTGGGCACTCGTGCTCGCACGCGCGCCGCTGGAAGGCCGCCCGGACGCCTGGCAGGCCATGCTCGACTGGATCGACGGGAGCCATTTCGGCGCTGTCGCGGCCCTGCAGGGTGGTCACCTCGACGCGCTGGCACCATGGATGCTGCGCCGCTCGCGCACCTTCGTGCTGCGCCAGTTGCCCGAGACGGTCGAGCAGACCACGCGGGTCACGCTGCCGCCGGACCTGCGCGCCGACCACGACACGCTGCTGGGCCAGGTGCGCCGCAGCGTGCAGCGCTGGCAGCGCAGCCAGTTCCTCGGCAGCAGCGAGCAGCGCCAGCTGTTGCGCACGCTGCACACGCTGCGCCAGTGCGGCCAGGACGACAAGCTCGGCGCCGCCCGGCAAGCCATCGACACGGCCCTGCGCACGCCGGAGAGCAAGGTGGTCGTGTTCAGCCAGTGGCCGGGAACACTCGACGCCCTGGGCGCCGCGCTGCAGGAGCGCGGCACCCCCTTCCGCCGCCTCGGTCCCGAGCTGGTCGGCGACGCCCGGCGCGCGCTGATCGGCGAGTTCCAGCAGGCCCCGGAGCTGCGCGTGCTGCTGTGCAGCGACGACGACCGCGGTGGACAGCTCGGCCTGCGCCACGCCGCCACGGCGATCGTCCACCTCGACCGCCCGTGGAACCCGGCCCTGCTGGTGCAGCGCCTGAGCCGCGTGCACCGCACCGACCGCGTGCGGCTGGTGGCCGTGCACCACCTGCTGGTGGACGACAGCCTCGAGTCGCGCCTGGCGCAGGCCCAGCAGACCGACGCCGGACGCGACCTCTTCGTCGGCCTGGTCGACGGCCCAAACGCCGACGTCTTCCTCGAAGGCCCCCGGCTGACACGGTTCATGCGCGCACTCGCCGCACTGGTCGATCCAGCCGTCCTGAACCCCGGCTGAGCAAGGTGCGCCGGGCGCCGCACCCATGGCGGCACCCGGCTACCATCGCGGCGGATGTCCCCACCACAGGAGCGCCGCCATGGCCCTGCCTCTCGGCACCCCGGAGTTGATGTCGATTGCTGCCACGCTCGGCTGGGCCAGCGGGCTGCGGCTGTACGCCGTGCTGTTCTTCACCGGCCTGGCCGGCCACCTCGGCTGGATCCCGCTGCCGGGCGGGCTGCTGTGGCTGCAGCAGCCGGTGGTGCTCGGCGCAAGCGGGCTGATGCTGGCGGCCGAGTTCTTCGCCGACAAGATCCCCGGCTTCGACTCCTTCTGGGACCTGCTGCACACCTTCGTGCGCATCCCGGCGGGCGCGGCGCTGGCCGCGTCGGTCTTCGGTGGCGACGAGGGCACCTGGTCGATGGCCGCCGCGGTGCTCGGCGGCACGCTCGCCGCCACTGCGCATGTGGCCAAGACGACGACGCGGGCAGCGGTCAACACCTCGCCCGAGCCCTTCAGCAACTGGGGGCTGTCGCTGGCGGGGGATGCCGCAGTGCCGGCGATGCTGTGGCTGTCGTGGGTCCGGCCGATGTGGGCCGCGATCGGGCTCGGCGTGGCCGTGGTGTTGATGCTGGGACTGACGATCTGGCTGCTGCGCCATGTGCGGGCGCTGCTGCAGGGGGTGGTGCAGCGGTTCAGCGGCGCGTCGACAACGACGAATTGATGGTGGCGGCGGCCCGCAGCGCCGGCAGCGGCGTCTGGGTCATCAGGAACTGTTCGGCGAGCCGGCCCAGCTCCGCGCTGCCACAGGCCCGGCACAGGCTGAGCACCGCACGGGCGTATTCGGGCGGCCCGAGCATGAGGTTGATGTCCACATCTTCGCCCATCTCGTGCATGAGCAGATCGTGGATACGGCGGGCGATCTGGTGGCGGTCTGGGTCGTGCATGGCGGTCTCCTGGGTTCACCGCCATTCAATGCATGGGCCGTGCCGGCCAGATTGCAAATTCGATCACGCCCTCTGCGCGACCCGCCGCGGCCGCGCACCAAGGCACGTCGGGGTAACTACGGGACTGCGCCCGCAGCCATGCGGCAGGGCGCCCCGGACTGGTGCGCAGGCCGTGGCAGGACGGTCAGATCGCCTTGCGCAGATTGGCCGGCGCGATCTTGAGCGCCTCGCGGTATTTCGCCACCGTGCGGCGCGCGACCTGGATGCCCTGCTCCTCCAGCATGGTGCTGAGCTGGCTGTCCGAGAGCGGTTTCTTCTGGTCCTCGGCGGCGACGAACTGCCGGATCAGCGCGCGCACCGCCGTGCTCGACGCGTTGCCGCCCGCCTCCGTGTTCAGCGACGACCCGAAGAAGTACTTCAGCTCGAAGGTGCCGAACGGCGTGTTCATGTACTTGGCGGTGGTCACACGCGAGATGGTCGACTCGTGCAGGCCCAGCTCGTCGGCGATCTCGCGCAGCACCAGCGGCTTCATCGCGATCTCGCCGTGGGTGAAGAAGCCCTTCTGGCGCTCGACGATGGCCTGCGAAACGCGCTGGATGGTGTCGAAGCGCTGCAGGATGTTCTTGACGAACCAGCGCGCCTCCTGCAGCCGCACCGCCAGCGTGGCGCCGCCCTCGTCGCCGTGGCGCTGGCTGCGGTGCTGGCGCAGGACCTGGGCATAGAGGTCGTTGATCCGCAGCTTGGGCATCACGTCCGGATTCAGCACGACGCGCCAGCCGCGCCCGGCCTTCTGCACGATCACGTCCGGCACAACGATGTTGGCCTCCGCACGGGTGAACCGCCGGCCCGGCTTGGGCTCCAGCGTGATGATGAGCGCCTGGGCGTCGCGGATGTCGTCCTCGTCGGCGCCGGTGGCGGCCGTGAGCTTCTTCATGTCACGCCGCGCCAGCAGCTCCAGGTGGCCCTGGCAGATCAGGATGGCCACGCGCTGCGCCTCGGTGCGGTCGCATTCGCGCAGCTGCAGCACCAGGCACTCGCCCAGATCGCGTGCCCCGACGCCGCAGGGCTCCAGGTTCTGCAACCAGCCCAACGCGCAGCGCAGCCGGTCGATCAGCTCCTCGCGCAGCGCGGCGGCTTCCTCGTCGTCGGGCGTGTCGCCGATCGACAGCTCGATGGCCAGCCGCTCGGCGATGTCCTCCAGCGGATCGGCCAGGTAACCGTCCTCGTTGAGCGAATCGATCAGCGCCTCGACCAGCAGCATGTCCTCGCCCGCCAGGCGCATGCCCAGCAGTTGGCCGCGCAGGTGGTCGTTGAGGCTTTCGGTGAGGCTGGAGCGCTCGCTCCAGTCGCCGTCCTCGTCCTCGACGGCGTTGCTGCGTGCGCCGGACACGTCGGAAAGGCTGTCGTAGTCCTCGCGCTCGCTGCCGGAGTCCCAGTCGTTGCTGTCGTTGCTGCTGCTGTTGAAGTCGAGCTGGTCGACACCGGGCGTCTCGGCCTCCGACGCCGTGCTGGTCGAGGTGGACGTGCTGTCACCGCCATCCCAGTCGTCGGTGGCGCTGGTGCTGCGCTCGGGTGGGGCCAGCGTGGCATCGGCCATGGGCCGGTCCTGGGCAGCCCCTTCTTCATCGACTTCCAGGAAGGGATTCGCTTCGAGCATCTGCTCGACTTCCTGGTGCAGCTCCAGCGTCGAGAGCTGCAGCAGCCGGATCGATTGCTGCAGCTGTGGCGTCAGCGCCAGGTGCTGCGACAGGCGGACCTGCAGGGATGGTTTCATGGGGTCGGGACCGGGGTCGGATTCACATGCGGAAGTGTTCGCCGAGGTAGACCTTGCGCACGTCGGGGTTCTCGACGATGGCCGCCGGTGTCCCTTCAGCCAGCACACGGCCCTCGCTGATGATGTAGGCGCGGTCGCAGATGCCCAGCGTCTCGCGCACGTTGTGGTCGGTGATCAGCACGCCGATGCCGCGCGCCTTCAGGAAACCGATGATGCGCTGGATCTCGATCACCGCAATCGGATCAACCCCGGCAAACGGCTCGTCGAGCAGGATGAAGCGCGGCTGCGTGGCCAGCGCCCGGGCGATCTCCACCCGCCGACGTTCGCCGCCGGACAGCGCCGGGGCCGGGCTGGCGCGCAGCCGCTCGATCGACAGGTCATGGAGCAGGCCGTCCAGCAGCGCCTCGATGCGCGCGGCGCCGAGCGGGCGGCCGTCGGTGCCGTGCTGCAGCTCCAGCACGGCGCGGATGTTCTCCTCGACCGTGAGACGCCGGAAGATCGAGGCCTCCTGTGGCAGGTACGACAGACCGAGCCGCGCCCGCTGGTGGATGGGCAGGCGCTGCACCTCGGCACCGTCGATGCGGATGCGGCCGGCATCGGCACGCACCAACCCGACCAGCATGTAGAAGCTGGTGGTCTTGCCGGCGCCGTTCGGCCCGAGCAACCCGATGACCTCGCCACTGCGCACCGACAGGTGGACGTCCTTGACGACCAGCCGGGCGCCGTAGCGCTTCTGCAGGCCTTCGGCCTCCAGGCAACTGCGGGTGTCGGTCAACGCGGTGTCTCCGGATTGGTCGCTTCGGTCCCCGGACTGGTGGTGGCCTTGCGGGGCGTCACCACGCCCCGGACGCGTCCGCCGGCATTGCCCGCAGCCGTCGCAGCCGCGCCAGCGGCACCACCGCCCTGCACCTCGAACACATCGCGGGCATGGTTGTAGACGATGGTCTGGCCGGTGACCTGGTCCGCCGGCACACCGCCGCGCAGCACCCGCACCTGCGCCTGGTCGATGAAGCGCACGGTCTCGGTGACGGTGTCGTATTCGATGCGCCGGGCCTGGCCCTCGACGATCTCGTCCAGCCCTTCGCGCTTCTGGCGGAAGGTGGCCACCTGGCCGTCCGCACTGGTCGCCGTGGCGAGCTGGCCCTGCGCAGTTTCCTTCAGCTCGATCTGCGCGGCCTTGAGCACCAGCGTGCCGCGGGTGATCTCGACACCCCCGCTGAGCGTGCGGATCTTGCGCTTCCCGTCCAGCACCATGCGGCCTGCATCAAAAGTAAGCGCCTGCTCTCCATCGGTCTTTTCTGCACGTACCGGCAGGCCGAACCCAGCCAGCAGGGCCGCCAGCAGCAGCATCAGGCCGGAATGTCGGGACAACAGCACGGAAACGGCAGGTAGCATGGAACACGGTCCTTGGCGGGGCCAAGGATCAAGGCATGGAAATTGCATTCATTCTAGCCAGAAGCGACCGGGCCCGCGACATCTTCTGTCG
>NZ_JBFPGY010000326.1:0-6033 GCF_041083715.1 Sphaerotilus sp. | reverse complement strand
CGCACAAGCCCCACAAGCGGGACGCCCATACGCCGCCGGCCTATCTGCCGCTGGAGCCCTTCGTCGTCAACCTGGCGGACCGCGACAGCGACCGCTATGCCCAGATCGGCATCACGCTGGAGATCGACGACGCGAAATTCGCCGATGAAATGAAGGCCTACATGCCGGCGATCCGCAATGCGATCCTGATGATCCTGTCGCACAAGACGGCGGCCGACATGCTCGGCCGCGAGGGCAAGGAAGTGCTGGCCGGCGAGATCGCCCGCGAGGCCGTGCGCCCGATGGGCATCAACATCGAGGCAGACTCCGACGAAGAGGGGGCGCCTGTCAAGAAGAAGCACCGGGCCGCGCCGGTCTACAACCCGGTGCAGCAGGTGCATTTTTCCAGCTTCATCGTGCAGTGATCGCTGATCCGTGCGCCTCTCGACCGCGAGAACACCATGAGTCAGCTGAATCTGTCCCAGGATGAAGTCGATGCGCTGCTGGACGGCATCTCGGGTGATGTGCCTGGAGATGTGTCCGACAAGCCCAAAGGGCAGGTGCGCGACTACAACCTGGCGAGCGAAGAGCGCATCGTGCGTGGGCGCATGCCCATGCTCGAATCCATCAACGAGCGCTTCGCCCGCAATGTCTGCCCGGTGATGACGGCGTTCACGCACCGGACGATGGAAATCTCGGCCGGCGACATCAAGGTCCACAAGTACAGCAACTACTTGCGCGAGACCATGGTGCCGACGAACTTCAACATCGTCTCCATGCGGCCTCTGCGGGGCGTGGGACTGGTGGTGTGCGATCCGAGCTTCGTGTTCGCGGTGATCGATGCGCTGTTCGGTGGCGTCGGCAAGTACCCGGTGCGCATCGAGGGCCGCGAGTTCTCGGCGACCGAACACCGCGTGATCATGCGGCTGGTCGAGATCGTGCTGTCGGAATACAACCGTGCCTGGCAGGGCGTGTACCCGGTCGAGCTGGCCTACCAGCGTTCGGAAATGCAGCCGCAGTTCGTCAACATCGCTTCGGCGAGCGAGCTGGTGGTGAGCACGGTGTTCACGGTGGAGATCGGCGAGTCGGTCGGCACGATCCAGATCTGTTTTCCCTATTCGTCGCTGGAACCGATCCGCGATGTGCTGCGCAGCAGCAACCAGGGCGAAGGACCGGGCAAGGATGGTCGCTGGGTGCGGATGCTGTCCGACGAGATCCAGTCGGCCGAGGTGCAGCTGGTGGCCGAGCTGGCCCACGCGCCTGCCACGGTCGAGCAGTTGCTGGCGATGAAGGCCGGTGATTTCATCGAGCTGGAACTGGACAAGATGATCCGGGCCAAGGTGGACGGCGTGCCGGTGGTCGAAGCGAGCTACGGCACTTCGAACGGACACTACGCGATCCGTGTGGAACGCATGTTGACCAGCCCGCAGGTGAGCTGGATCGGAGATCAAAATGTCTGAAGAGTTGGATTCTGGCCTGTCCGAGCAGGATGCCCTGGCGGCGGAATGGGCCGCCGCACTGGACGAGGCGCCTCTGGGGCAGGACATCGGGTCGGCGGTCGATGCGCTGCCAGCCTATGGGTCTGGCGTGCCGCAGGCCGCTGCGTTCACCGACTTTGGCAGTGCTGCGGAGATGGCCGCTTCCGGTGGAGCACCGGGTGGCAAGGATCTGAACCTGATCCTGGACATTCCGGTCCAACTCACGGTCGAACTCGGCCGCACGCGCATTCCCATCAAGAACATCCTGCACCTGGCGCAAGGTTCGGTGGTCGAACTCGATGCGATGGCCGGCGAGCCGATGGACGTGCTGGTCAATGGCTACCTGATCGCGCAGGGCGAGGTGGTGGTGGTGAACGAGAAGTTTGGCGTGCGTCTGACCGACATCGTCACCCCCAGCGAGCGCATGCGCCGCCTGTCCCGCGGCAACTGAAAGATGCTGCGATGACGCATCCACTGACTTCCCTGACACCACTGATCTGGCTGGCGCTGATCCTGGTCTCGATCCCCGCGGCACTGTGGCTGCTCAAGCGCAGCGGCTATGCGGGCCTGTCGTCGCGCGTGGCGCCTGGTGCTGTGCGGGTGGTGTCGCAGTCGGTGCTTTCGCCGCAACACCGTCTGGTGACCGTCGAGGTGGGCGAGGGGGGTGACCGCTGCTGGCTGGTGCTGGGCATGACCGGGCAGCAGATCTCGGTGCTGCACCGCCTGGTGCCGCCGCCTGTCGCCGATGCGGCTGCTCGTGGCGCAGCGTTGCTGCCGTCGATCGCGGGTACCAGCTTCGGCCATCTGCTCAACCAGTGGCGCCGCGGGCCACAAGGTCCGGCGGTGAAATCCCATGAACAATGAGCCGAGGCGTTGGCCGGGTCTGCCGGTCGGGGCTGCGCTGGCGCTGTTGGCCGGCCTGTTTCCGGCGCTGGCGCAGGCGGCTGCGCCTGCTGCTGGCCTGCCGCTGATGGTCGGGCAGGGTGGTGGGGGTGGCACCTACTCGGTGCCGATCCAGACGCTGCTGTTCTTCACCTCGCTGTCCTTCCTGCCCGCCATGCTGCTGATGATGACGGGGTTCACCCGCATCGTCATCGTGCTGAGTCTGCTGCGTCAGGCCATTGGCACACAGGCGGCACCGCCCAACCAGGTGATCATCGGCCTGTCGATGTTCCTGACGATGTTCGTGATGGGCCCGACGCTGGACAAGGTCTACGCCGATGCCTACAAGCCCTACGCGGCCAGCCAGATCAGCTTCGAGGACGCGGTCGCGCGCGCCGAGGGACCGATGCGCCAGTTCATGCTGCGCCAGACCCGGCAGTCCGATGTGGCGCTGTTTTCCCGTCTCGCCCGACTGGAGGGCACGCCCAAGCCCGAGGCGATTCCGCTGCGCGTGCTGGTGCCGTCGTTTGTCACCAGCGAGCTGAAGTCCGCATTCCAGATCGGTTTCCTGATCTTCATTCCCTTTCTGGTGATCGACATGGTGGTCGCCAGCGTGCTGATGAGCCTGGGGATGATGATGCTGTCGCCGGTGCTGGTGGCGTTGCCGTTCAAGCTGATGCTGTTCGTGCTGGCGGATGGCTGGAATTTGCTGCTCGGCTCGCTGGCCGCCAGCTTCTCGATCTGAGGCCGGACCATGGATTCCTCCCAAGTGTTCACGTATGGCCAGGAGGCCCTGGTGGTGCTGCTGACCGTGGCCGCGCCGATGCTGCTGACCATCCTCCTGGTCGGCGTGGTGGTGAGCGTGCTCCAGGCGGCGACGCAGCTGCATGAGGCCACGTTGTCCTTCGTCCCCAAGGTCCTGGCTGGCGTGGCGGTGATGATGGTCGCCGGCCCGTGGATGCTGACGACGCTGGTGGAGTATCTGCAGCGTGTGCTCCAGGCGATTCCCGGTGCGGTCGGCTGACCGGCGGTCGCTGTCCGCTCCATGATCGGCTTCAGCGAAGCGCAGATTCTCCAGTGGGTGCTGCCGCTGCTCTGGCCGCTGCTGCGGATGCTGGGCCTGTTCACGGCGGCGCCGGTGCTGTCGATGCGCTCGATTCCCATGCGGGTCCGGGTCGGATTGGCGGGACTGGTGGCGCTGTGCGCACAGCCCTCCATGCCGGCGATGCCGGTCGTGCCGCTGGACAGCCCCGCGGCGCTGGCGATGGTGGCGCAGCAGGTGGTGATCGGCCTGACGATCGGCTTTGCGGCCAAGGTGGTGTTCACGTCGATCGAGTTCGCGGGTGAACTCATCGGCCTGCAGATGGGCCTGAACTTCGCGAGCTTCTTCGATCCGACCAGCGGCTCGCAGGTGACGGCCACGGCGCGGTTCTTCAACACGATGGCCGCCTGGCTGTTCGTCGTGATCAACGGGCACCTGCTGCTGACGGCGGTGGTCGTGGAGAGCTTCCAGCGTTTCCCGGTGTCCGACCACCCGCTGGACCTGCTGCTGCAGATCCAGCCGCAGGTCTGGGGTGCGGACCTGTTCCGCTACGGCCTGTGGATCGCGCTGCCCACCATCACGATGCTGGCCTTCGTCAATCTGGTGCTCGGACTGATTTCCCGGGTGGCCCAGCAGCTGCAGATCTTCTCGATCGGCTTCGCCATCACCATCACCGTCGGGCTGTTCGGCTTGCTGGTCACACTGCCGATGCTGCAGTCGCCGATGCTGGCGGTGCTGGAGCGGCTGCTCGTGCAGTTCCAGCCCTGAAGAGATAATGCGGGAATGTCTCGCCTGATCCTGTCCCTGTCCCGACGAATCCTGTGCCCGCTTGCCCTGTTCGGCCTGCTGGCCGCGTGTTCGCCGACGCTCAACTGGCGCGACGTGGACATCGGTCCGCAGACGCGGATGCAGTTCCCTTGCCGACCTGAGCGCGCCGAGCGGTCACTGGTGCTGGCCGGTGCCCCGACACGGGCAGCGATGTGGGTGTGCGATGCGGGCGGGCTGTCCTGGTCGGCCACCGTGCTGGACGTCGGCGATCCGATGCGCCTGACCACCGTCCTGCGCGAATCGCGCCTGAGTCTGGCGACCAGGCTTCAGGGGAGCGAGGAATCGGTCCAGCCGATCCGGATCGCCGGCATGACGCCCAACGACGAGACGCGCCGCGTCGTGATCGCCGGGCCGTCGGGCGCGGGTCAGTCGGCGCGCGCCGAGGCCGTGTTTGCCGTGCGCGGCCTGCAGGTGTTCCAGTTCGTCGTCATGGCACAGCACGGTGCACCGGCGAAGTGGGCGGAGGGTGCCGACGAATTCCTGCGCAGCGTGCGCTGGCCCGACCGATAATCCGCGCCCATGGCCTGTTTGCTGATCATCGCCCATGCCCCACTGGCCTCGGCCCTGAAGGCCGTGGCTGCGCACACCTTCCCCGACGAGGCCGACAAGCTGCGGGTGCTGGACGTGTTGCCGGACATGCCCAGCGAGGAGGTCGAGTCGCTGGCGCGGGCACTGCTGCCTGCCGAGGACGATGCCGCCGACCCCGAAGCGCTGATCCTCTGCGACGTGTTCGGCGCGACGCCCGCCAATGTGGTGCAACGTCTGGTGGACGGCGGGCGGATCCGGGCTGTCGCCGGCGTCAATGTGTCGATGCTGTGGCGCACACTGGCCTCCCCCTTGCACGCGACGGTTGGTGAACTCTTCGACCGCGCCATGAAGGGCGGTGCCCAGGGCGTGCTCCCTGTGGCATCCACCCGTCCTCAAAACCAAGCTTTCCCTCCTGGCGGCCATGATCCGAACCAACATCACCATCAGCAATAGGCTCGGGCTGCATGCCCGTGCGTCGGCCAAGTTCACCAAGTTGGCTGGCAGCTTCCCATGCGACATCTTCGTCAGCCGCAACGGTCGGCGCGTCAATGCCAAGAGCATCATGGGGGTGATGATGCTCGCCGCCGGTCTGGGCAGCGAGATCGAGATCGAGATCGACGGTGCCCGCGAGCAGGAGGCGATGGATGCCCTCTGCGCCTTGGTCAACGACAAGTTCGGCGAAGGCGCCTGATCCGGCCTGGTGCGAGATCAGTTGCCCAGGAAGTGCCGCCGGTATTTTTCGGGCAGGTCCTGCAGGCGCATCATCATCGGCAGGTCGGCGGTATTGAAGTCCGGATCCCACGCCGGCGCGCCGAGTACCTTGGCCCCGCAGCGCAGATAGCCCTTGATCAGCGCTGGCAGCTCGGCTGGCAGGTCGCGGCGCAGATCGTCGACTGGCAAGGCCAGCCGGGGTTGCACTTGCAGCTCGACCGGTGCCAGGTGGGTGGCGCGCAGGCGTTCCCACAGGCTGGCTGCCACGTGACCGCCGTCATGCATTGACACGCTCGCACAGCCGATCACGGTGTCGAGCCGATTGGATTGCAGAAACGCCCCCAGGGCTCCCCACAACGCGAGGATCACGCCGCCCTGGCGGTGTGCAGGGTGGACGCAGGAGCGACCGAGTTCGGCGGTGCGACCCAGCCGGGCGCGCAGCGGACCGAGGTCGAACTCGGTGTCGCTGTACCAACTGCCCAGGCGCTGGGCCGCATCGGGCGTCAGAACCCGGTAGGTGCCGATCACTTCGCCGGCCTGCGGGGAGTCGTCCTCGCAGCGCACGATGAGGTGCTCGCAGTACGG
>NZ_JBFPGY010000325.1:0-6050 GCF_041083715.1 Sphaerotilus sp. | reverse complement strand
GCTGCCCTTGGTCGTGGCGGTGCGTGCGAGGTAGCGGACGTGGGCAAATTCCGCGTCGCTGAATCGCTGCGTCAGCAGCCGGTATTCGGGATAGTCGGTGGCGAGCTGTTCGGCGCCGGCCCGCATCAGGGCTTCCTTTTCGCCCTGGAAACTCTGCGAGCGCTTGTGGAACACATAGACCTTGTCGCAGACCAGGTTGACCCAGCCGCGGCGCACGGCGCGCATGCAGAAGTCGTTTTCCTCCCCATAGCCGCGGGGGAACTTCTGCTCGTCGAAGGTGCCGAGCGCATCGATCGCGGAGCGCCGCATGTACATGCAGAAGCCATTGCCGGTCGGAACCTCCAGCAGCCGACCCTCTTGGGCCTGCACGATGAGCCGGGCATGGGTGTCCCGGTCCAGATGCGGGCTGACGGGATTGAACGCCCCGATCTCGGGTGCTGAAAACGCGCCGGCGTGGTCGGACATGGCCGTGACGGTGGCCACCCTGGGCTGGGAGTAGGCGGCATAGCGCAGGTTTTCCAGCCACCGGTTCGTGGTGACCGTGTCGCTGTTGAGCAGCACGACATCGTTCGCCGGGCACAGGCCGATTGCCTTGTTGACCGTTCGGGTGTAGCCGAGATTGGTCTCGTTGGTGACCACGTCGAAGCCTGTCTGTCCGGTCAGGCCCGCCAGGAGTTCGGCGATGCGTGGATCAGGGCTGGCGTCGTTGATGAGCAGCACGCGGGCCTCGGGCGGCATGGTCCGCTTCAGCGATTCCAGGCACTCGCTGACGGCATCGAAGGCGTTGTAGATGGGCACGATGACCGTCACGGGCCGCATGTGCTGCGTGTGCCAGGCGTCCAGGTAGCCCAGGGTCGCCCTTGTGCTGGGCACAGCCGATCCTGCTAGCTGGCGCGGGCTCTTCGACAGGGATTCGCCGGAGTGCTTGTACCGGATGTCCACCGTCGATCCGGGTTTCAGCAGACCGGCGGGCCAGATCTGGCTGAAACCGGCGCGCTCGCCTGGCAGTCCCTTGGACACCAGATCGCTTCTCGCCAGCGTCGTCTTCAGATCCATGTAGTGCACGTCATCGACGTACATGCTCAACTCGACGGACTGGCCCGGTGCCGATTCGTCGATGGCCCAGCCGTGCAGTCCGGTCGCGTCGAGCTTGTCGAGAAATCCCCGCATCGGTGACCGGCCCGTGACGGTCTTGTCTGCCAGGGTCCGGCCACGGACCGTGCGCAAGACCAGGCGGTGCGATTGACCGTCGTGCAGCGCGTGGAGGCCGTGCGGCTGGGCTTCCAGCAGCGGCTTGAGATCCACCTGGAATCCGCAATGCAGCACGCCCTCCGCCTGGAGCAGGTCCTCGCGGGGCAGCAGCGCGTCGAAGGTGCCGAGGGCCACGTCGTCCATGAACAGCATGAATCGGTTGCCCTCGGCGCCCGGCAGCCTCGAGATGAACCAGCCCCGCAGCTGGTCGTTCTCCAGCGCATCGATCACGCCCAGCGAGCGGTCCTTCGGGGGCGTGATGCCGAGCCAGGTGTTGACTCGCTTGCGGGCCTGCTTGAGAGGCGATTTCAGCATGGGGGCTCCGGTCTCGACGTGATGCGCAAGCCATGCACTCCCGGCATGGCAGTCGAAGGGCATTGTCCGGAGCTGGCGGCGGCGCGGTGCGCGGTATAGACCAGTTAGTACCGCCGTAATGGAGGTGTCGGCGGCGCTGGCGGGGCTTGACGCATTTTCTATTTTCGGGCAGGCATCGAGAATGGATCTCCGAATCGCCCCAGGCTGGTCTGGCCCCGGACCACGAGACCCTGTTCGGCTGGCGCCAGATCTTGAAGCGGCACCGTGAGCACGAATCCGCAGTCCAGCGGCGCCATCGGGTACTGGCGTTGCACGTCCGGTCGCGGGCGGGTCGGAAACCCCTGGACGGTGTGTGCCTGCTCGCCGACCTGCACCGACAGGCATGGTGTGGTCTGACCGGAGTCCTGAAAGCTCCAGCCGCTCAGCACCAGTGCTCCGCTCCGCCATTCGATGCGGTCGATGCAGCCCCGTGTCCCGACGAAGGGCGGGCGGTAGGTCGGTTCGGCCACGGGTGCGGCGGGAACGGGGTGTCCGTGGGCGGACAGGCGTTGCACCAGTCCGCCCAGCCTGTGCCGGGTTGCTTCGCACTGTGCAGCGGACAGGCCGTCACGGGTGTCGTTGCGATCGTGTGCCACGAAGTAGTCCTCCCCCTTCACCCGACCCACTGTGGCCGCGCTGCCATTGCGCCCCTTGCGTGTCTCGAACTCCTCACGCGACTTGACGATGTAGTGGTTCAGCCGCAGTCCTTCCCAGACCACCCGTTCGCTCAGTCCCAGGCCATGGCGGGCATGGGGCACGGCGTCGCTGCCGTCGGTGTGGACGCAGCGCCAGCCCGGCTGCAGCACGAAGTGGTGCGGATTGCTGTGGACCGATGCGAACGCCGCCCGGCGCAGCACCGTCTTGTAGTGGTGGTTGGCGCCGAACGACTGGTGCGCCCGGCGCGTGAAGCGCTCGCAGACCAGGCCTGCACTGTGGTTGAGCCGCCAGGCCGAGCCGTGGATGGCCCAGTTCAGCACCACCGCCCCGACGTCCGCCTGTGCCGCCAGCGGGGCGAGCACCTCGGCGAGGCTGCGCGCGCCGCCCGTCGGGACGATGAATTCGTCGGCGTCGATCACGGCGATCCAGTCCTCGTCACAGGCATGGGTGCCGAGCAGATCCGCATAGGCCGGCAGCTGCGGCGCCTGGCCAGGCGTGGACGCGAACGGAATGCGCCGGATCACGCCCAGCACATGCAAGGCCTGGAGCAGCTCGGAGGTGCCGTCATCGCTCACGTTGTCGGCGATGTAGAAACGCGCGACGCCGAGCGACTGGTGGTGGGCGATCCACTCCAGCACATAGGGGTGTTCGTTGCGGAAGATCGCGGCGATGGCGATGCGCGGTGTCGGCCGGTTCATCGTGGCGTGCCGTCCTGGCGCAGGCCCGGGCGGTGCGGAATGTCTTCGGTGGCGCTGGCCAGGCTGTAGTCCTCGCGCAGGCGGGTCAGGTTCGGGTTGTAGTGCGGGTCGTCCAGCAGCCAGCGCGACCAGCGTGCCTGCATCACCGCGACCTCGCCCAGAAAGCGGGCCCGTTTCTCGGGCGTCGTGTCCGTGCCGCGGCTGACGGATTCGTGGTGGTACAGCTCCGCGTGTGGTGTCCATACCGTGCGGTAGCCGGCGGCCATCGCCTTCAGGCACAGGTCGACGTCGTTGAACGCGACAGGCAGCCCTTCGGCGTCGAGTCCGCCCACCGCATCGAACACCTGTTTCCGCACGAGCAGCACGGCGCCGGTCACCGCGCTCGGGTTGCAGACCGTCCAGAGTCGCCCGAAGTAGCCCGGCGACGTGCGCGCCGCGCCGCGCAGTGCGTGGTTGGCGACACCGCCGACCCCGAGCACCACGCCGGCGTGCTGCACCGTGTCGTCCGGGTAGTACAGCTTGGCGCCGACGCAGCCGACGTCCGGCCGCAGTGCATGGCGCACCATCTCGCCGAGCCAGTCCGGGCTGATCACCTCGATGTCGTTGTTGATGAGGCCGAGCACGCTGCCGCGGGCCTGGGTGGCGGCGAAGTTGTTGATCGCCGAGTAGTTGAAGGGATGGTCCCAGCGCAGCACGCGGGCGCGACCTTCTGCTGCGGCGCCGGACTCCAGCGCCGACAGGTACGCCAGCGTGCGCGGGCAGCTGGACTGGTTGTCGACGACCAGCAGCTCGTAGTGTGTGTAGGCACTGCGCTGCACGATCGACTCGATGCAGGTGCGCAGCAGGTCGCAACCATCCCGCGTCGGGATGATGAGGCTGACGAGCGGCGGATCCGCGGGCAGCGGCCAGCGGTGGCGGTAGATGCCCGGCGCGACCACGCTGGCGTCGACACCGGGATGGCAGACATCGAAGTGGTCCTGCAGGGCGCGGCGCCCGGCCTCGCTGGCGTAGTCCTTGCGATCGTGGCCGCGGGCGGTCGAGCCTTCGGCCATGCGCCAGTGGTAGAGCACCTGCGGGATGTGGACGATGTCGCGCGGATCCCCGACCTGGGCCGCACAGCGCAGCACGAGGTCGTGGTCCTGGCTGCCCTCGAAGCCGACGCGGAAGCCGCCCACGGCGTCCACCAGCGAACGGCGGTAGACGCCGAGGTGGGAGAAGCAGTTCTGTGCGTACAGCAGGTCGGGCGACCAGCCGGGCTTGAAGCAGGGGTCGCAGCGGGTGCCGGTCTCGTCGAGCTTGTCCTCGTCGGAGTAGAGCAGGGCGGCGGTCGGACGGGACTGCAGGGCTTCGGCCACGGCGAAGAGTGCATGCGATGCGAGTACGTCGTCGTGGTCCAGCAGGGCCATGAACTCGCCCGTCGCCAGCGACAGCGCCGTGTTGCTGGCGGCGGAAATGTGTCCGTTCTGCTCGCGCAACGCGACACGGATGCGCGGGTCGGACTCCGCCAGTGCGCCCAGCAGCTTGCGCAGACCGGGGCGTGTCGAGGCGTCGTCGGCGATGCACAGGGTCCAGTGCGGATAGGTCTGCGCGCGCACGCTGTCGATGCAGGCCAGCAGGTAGGCCTCGTTCGAGTTGTAGGTCGGCATGACCAGCGAAAAGGTGGGCTGCCACGACCAGGTGCCGATCCGCTGGCGCTGCATCTCGTCTGAGAGGCGCGCTGGCGTCTCGACGTCCCGGATCCAGTCGGCGTAGCGCACCAGCTCGTCGCCTCGGGATTCGAACAGTGCGGTGTAGTCGTTCCACAGCATGTCGACATCGGCGCTGGCCTCTGTCCTGGGTGCGGTGCGGGCCTGGTCCCGGTAGCGGGGATGGCGTGCCTGCAGCTTGTCCTGCATGCGCTGGCGGGCGAACGAGTCGGCGACCCGCGCGAGCCGGAAGTGGCTGATCTCGAAGGCGCCGGCCGCGGCCATCGGGTCGAACCGCACCCGGGCGCGGTGGTTCAGACGCACCAGTCGCTTGGTGAGGACGCCGGAGCGCAGCGGCAGTCCGGCCGAGTGTGCTTCTTCTTCGCCTGAGCGGCTGTCGTCCAGGTACAGGCGTGCCACGGCGCGTGCCGCGGGCAATTGCAGGGTCACCTCCAGCATGTACCAGCCGGCCTGCAGCGGATGTGGCAGGCGCAGCTGGGGGTCGCTGCCCGTGGCGAGGTAGCGATGAGGCGAGGCATGCGGCCTGATCACATCGTTGGCCGGGCACAAGTCCTCCCGGCCATGTCGCAGGCGCAGCTGCTGCATGGCCGCGGACATGCGCTTGCCTGCACGCCGCATCCAGACGGGCAGCTGGCGCTGCGGATTGGTCCAGAGCGGGTCGATCTGGAGCGCGGACACGCGGAACCGCCCGGGGCGGTCCAGTGGATCAAGTCGCCATGCGAGGCAGGGCAACGTGGTGTCGCACTCGCCCTGCCAGGTGTGGTCGACGAGGCGACGCAGCGGAACGCTGTGCGCATCGGCGAAACCGCTGCCGGTGTTGAGATACACCGACGGGGCTACCACACCGTCCTCGGCCTCGATCGACACCGTGATGCGAAAGGCACCACCGTGCGCGGGTGGGGCGAATCGCAGTTGCGGATCGCTTCCCACGGCCAGCATCGGCCAGCGGGAGTCTTCGGTCAGCTCGATCTCGCGCAGTTGTTTCAGGCCGATGGCCTGCAGCAGTTCCGGCGGTGCCATGGGTGGGTGTTGCCGTGGTCAGAGCGCGAGCAGCACTTTGGCCGCCACCGCGATCTGGTAGATGATCTGCGTGAGGCCACGGGTGATCTCGATGCGCTTGGTGTCGATCTTCGGCAGCACCATGATCTCGTCGCCCGGCTGGACCGCCGCGGATTCGGTGGCTGCCAGGACGCTGCCGTCCTGGTGCACCACGAGCAGACGCGACTGGTCGGCACCCTGGTTGAACCCGCCGACCCACTGGACATAGTCGATGACCCGGGACTTCGCATCGTGCACGACGGCGTTGGGGAACAGCACCTCGCCGCTGACCAGCACCAGGCTGCTGCGCTCGGGAATGCGGATGACATCACCGTCTTCCAGTGTG
>NZ_JBFPGY010000324.1:0-6058 GCF_041083715.1 Sphaerotilus sp. | reverse complement strand
GCCGCCTGCATCCGCGACGCGGTGGCGCTGGCCAGCCGAGGTGAGGTGGCCGCCATCGTCACGGCGCCGATCCACAAGGAGGCGCTGTTCGCCGCGGGCGAGCCGTATCCGGGCCACACCGAGATGCTGGCTGCCGAGAGCGCGGCCCACGGCCGGCCGGCCGACGTCCGCATGATGCTGGCCAACGAGGAACTCAAGACGGTGCTGGTGACGGTGCACTGCGCGCTGCGCGAGGCCATCGAGCGGGTGACCTTCGACGCCGTCCTGTCCACGCTGCGCATCGCCCATGCGAGCGCCGCGCGCTGGGGGCAGCCGGCACCGCGCATTGGCGTGGCCGGGCTGAATCCGCACGCAGGCGAGGGCGGGTTGTTCGGCCGCGAGGAGATCGAGGTCATCGCGCCGGCCATTGCCGCGGCACGCGCCGAGGGCATCGACGCCCGCGGCCCCTTCGCGCCCGACACGGTGTTCATGCGGGCGCGGACGGGCGAGTTCGACCTGGTGCTGGCGATGTACCACGACCAGGGGCTGATTCCGGTGAAGTACCTGGGGGTCGAGCAGGGCGTGAATGTCACGCTGGGCCTGCCCTTCGTGCGCACCAGCCCGGACCACGGCACGGCCTTCGACGTGGCCGGACGCGGCCTGGCAGATGCGTCGAGCCTGGTGGCGGCCCTGGCGATGGCGCGTCGCCTGGTGGGCGATCAGCGCAGCGCGTGATCGAGCATGATGCCCGCGAAGACCGCCGCGCCCAGCCAGTGGTTCGCGCGGAAGGCGCGGAAGCAGCCGTCGCGTGTGCGGTCGCGGATCAGTGTCCAGTGCCACAGCGCCTGCGCGGCCGCGACTGCGATGCCTGCGAGAAACAGCGCACCCAGACCGGCCTGTATCCCCAGCCAGGCCCAGACCGCCAGATAGACCGCGTAGAACGCCATGATCGCCGCCACGTCCCAGCGGCCGAGCGTGATGGCCGAGGTCTTCATGCCGATCTTCAGGTCGTCGTCGCGGTCGACCATCGCGTATTCGGTGTCGTAGGCCAGTACCCAGAACAGGTTGCCGACCAGCAGCCCCCAGGCCAGCAGCGGGATCTCGCCGCGGGTCGCCGCAAAGGCCATCGGAATGCCGAAACTGAAGGCCACGCCCAGCACCGCCTGCGGCATCGACACGAAGCGCTTGGCGTAGGGGTAGACCAGCGTCACCGCCAGTGCGCCGAAGGACCAGCCGATGGTCAGCGCATTGGTGCCCAGCACCAGTGCGAACGCCACCAGCGCCAGCGCGGCGCCCACCGCCAGCGCCTCCTTGACGGACACCGCGCCGCTGGTGACCGGGCGCTGCGCGGTGCGCTTGACGTGGCGGTCGAACCCGCGGTCGGCGACGTCGTTGATGCAGCAGCCGGCGCTGCGCATCAGGATGGTGCCGAGCGTGAACACCGCCAGCAGGTGCAGCCCCGGGAACCCGCCGGCAGCCAGCCACAGCGCGGCCAGTGTCGGCCACAGCAGCAGCAGCCAGCCGGCCGGCCGGCTCCAGCGGATCAGGTCGAGGTAGAGGGCGAGCCGGTCGGCGGGGCGGTGGGAGGTGGCGTTCATGGACGCGATTGTCTCGCGCCACCACCTCCTGGCGCCGGGCTCAGAGCATGGTTTCGGGCAGCGAGGGCATCAGCTCGGCGGTGCGGGTGTCTTCGAGTTCCAGCTCGCGCGGGCGCTGCGGCCGGTCGCGCTCGCGCCACTTGAGGACGAACTCCAGCACCTGGTCGGCCGGCATCGGGCGCGAGGCGAAGTAGCCCTGCACCATGTTGCAGCCCTCGGCTTCGAGCACGTTGATCTGCAGCGGCTCCTCCACGCCCTCGGCCACGGTCGACATGCGCAGCGACTTGGCCAGCGCCAGGATGTTGCGCACGATGGAGCGGGCGTCCCGGCTGATCAGCAGTTCGCGCACGAAGGCGCGGTCGATCTTCAGCGTGTCGAAGGGGAAGCGGCGCAGGTAGGCCAGCGAGGAATACCCCGTGCCGAAGTCGTCCAGCGCGATCTGCACGCCCAGCCGGCGCAGCGCGTGCAGCCGCTCCACCGTGCCGCGGTTGTCGTTGATGAACACCGATTCGGTGATCTCCAGCTCCAGCCGGCCGGGTGCCAGGCCACTGGTCCTCAGCGCGCGCTGCACCGCTTCGGGCAGGTTCTGCGCCATCACCTGCACGGGCGAGATGTTGACCGCCACCTGCAGGGGATCCGGCCAGCGTGCGGCCTGGCAGCAGGCCTCGGTCAGGGCCCATTCGCCCATGGGCAGGATCAGGCCGCTTTCCTCCGCCACCGGGATGAACTCGGCAGGCGTGATGGCGCCGTGTTCCGGGTGGTTCCAGCGCAGCAGGGCCTCGAAGCCGATGACCTCCCAGTCGTGCAGGCTGACCTTGGGCTGGTAGTGCAGGGAGAGCTGGTTCTTCTCCATCGCTTCGCGCAGATCGCGCTCCAGCACCAGCCGGCGGCGGATCTGCTCGCCCAGCCGGGCGACGAAGAAGCGCATCGAGCCGGTGGCATTGGCCTTGGCGTCGTAGAGGGCGAGATCGCCGTTCTGCATCATCTCGTCGACGGTGGTGCCGTCCTGCGGGAAGCGCGCGATGCCGATGCTCACCCGCACCGGCACGGCCGCGCCCATCACCTCGCAGGGCGCGCGCA
The DNA here is from genome assembly GCF_041083715.1 of Sphaerotilus sp. Lineage (GTDB taxonomy): Bacteria > Pseudomonadota > Gammaproteobacteria > Burkholderiales > Burkholderiaceae_C > Sphaerotilus. The sequence continues at coordinate 3,401 of NZ_JBFPGY010000324.1, read as the reverse complement.
TGGCGTCGACGATGCGCTGGGCGGTGGTGCCGATCTCGGCCTCCTCGCGCACCGAGCGCAGCAGCACCGCGAACTCGTCGCCGCCCAGCCGCGCCACGACGTTGTTGCGCCCGACCGCGTCCTTGATGCGCCGCGAGACCTCGACCAGCAGCGCGTCGCCGGTGGCGTGGCCCAAGGTGTCGTTGACGTTCTTGAAGCCGTCCAGGTCGAGGCACATCACGGCACCCTGGCTGAGGCGCGTGCGGCTGTTCTGCAATGCACCTTCGAGCAGCACGCGGAAATGGGCCCGGTTGGTCAGCCCGGTGAGTGTGTCGTAGTGCGCCAGCCAGGCCAGGCGGCGGTCGGCGATGCGGGCCTGGGTCACGTCACGGGCCACGCCGCGCCAGCCAATGGCGCTGCCGCGTTCGTCCACCAGCGGCTTGGCGGTCATCGACCACCAGCGCTGCTTGCCCTGGATGACCATCGGCAGCAGCACGTCGCGGAAGGGATGGCCTTGGGTCAGGCGCTCGTGCAGGGTGTTGGCGGATTCGCGGTCGGTCTCGCTGAGCTTTTTCTGCAGATCGGCCAGCAGCGCGAGCAGCGAATGGTCGTTGAGGTCTTCCACCGTCAGGCCCAGCGCGCCAGCGAACTGCTTGGAGACGTGCTTGAGGCGGCCGGTCGAGTCGATTTCCCAGAGCACGTCACTGCCGTGCTCCTCGAAGTCGCGCAGCAGCAGGCCGATGAGCTGGTTCTGGTGTTCGGCCTTGACCTCGGCGCTCACGCGCGCCTGCAGGTTGCGGCGCACTCCGCGCGACGCGCCGATCGCCAGCCCCGTCAGCACGATCCACTGCACCACGCCGTAGGTCTGGAGGCCGGAGCCCCAGCCCACATAGCTGGCCAGTGTGCCCAGGCTCAGCGCACCGGTGAAGGCGTACATGGCCCGCGGCATCGACAGCAGCGTGAACGCACCGGCGCTCAGCATCGCAACCATCGACAGGCCGATGGTGAGCTGGTGGGCAGGTTGTCCGTCGAAGACCAGGGAGCCTGGCGCCAGGCTCCAGACCGTGCCGATGAGCGCGGCATGCAGGTCGTAGCTGGTGATGCGCCGGGGCGAGACGGCGGTGGCACGTTGTCGACGGTGGTTGAACCAGAACTGCAGCTGCGCCAGCGTGAGCGCCACGATCCCCGTCAGCCAGACCAGCAGCCAGGTCTGCGGGATCTGGGGGGACGCGGTGAAGCTCAGCAGCAGCGCGTTCATCAGCGACATGCTGGCCATCCACGGCAGCGTGCGCAGGACCGCGGCATGCTGGCGCAGCCGCACGCGGGCATCGACGGCAGCCTCGGAGGACTGGACCGAACTCCGCCGATCGGCTCGACGGCGCTCTGCCTCGCGACGCCGCAGCGCCGTCGAGGAAGATCGGTTCGTTTTCGGGGAGGGGGGCATCGGGAAACTCGCAACCGGACATGTCAGGCCATGTCCCCATTGCAGGTTTCGGCACCGATTCCGTCAGCTTGAGCCGGCGATGTGCATCGGCTGCCCGAAAAAGGCCGGCTGAATCAGTCGGTCACGCGGCGCGCACCCGGCAGCGGGCATTGGTAGACGGCGTTGCGCAGCGCGGCGATGGCCTCATAGCGCGTGAAGGAGCGCCGCCAGGCCAGCACCACCCGGCGGGTCGGTACCGGGTCGCTGAACGGGAGGTAACGCAGCAGCGAAGGGTGGTCCGGCGTGTCATGGTCCACCGGCACCGACAGCTGGGGAACCACGGTGATGCCCATCCCCGAAGCCACCATGTGCTTGATCGTCTCCAGCGACGAGCCTTCGAAGCTCTTGCGAATGCCTTCGGTGTCGCTGGAGAAGCGGGCGAATTCGGGGCAGACCTCCAGCACATGGTCACGGAAGCAGTGGCCGGTGCCGAGCAGGAGCATCGTCTGCTGCTTGAGTTCGGCCGAGGAGATCGAGGTCCGCTCTGCCAGCGGATGGTGCCGCGGAACCGCCACCATGAACGGCTCGTCGTAGAGCGGTGCGATGGCCAGCCCGGTGTCGGGGAAGGGCTCGGCCAGGATCGTGCAGTCCAGCTCGCCCGTGCGCAGCATTTCCAGCAGCCGCACGGTGAAGTTCTCGTGCAGCATCAGCGGCATCTGCGGCACATGTGCGATGGCATTGCGCACCAGATCGGGCAACAGGTAGGGGCCGATGGTGTAGATCACGCCCAGCCGCAGCGGCCCTGCCAGCGGATCCTTGCCACGGCGCGCGATTTCCTTGATGGACGCCGCACTCTCCAGCGTCGCCTGGGCCTGGCGAATGATCTCCTCGCCCAGCGCGGTGACGCTGACCTCGCTGCCGCCACGCTCGAAGAGCTTGATCTCCAGCTCCTCCTCCAGCTTCTTGATGGCCACCGACAGCGTGGGCTGGGACACGAAACAGGCTTCTGCCGCCCGGCCGAAGTGCCGCTCTCGGGCGACCGCCACGATGTAACGCAGTTCGGTGAGGGTCATGGCCATTCCCAGACTTGCGGCAAAGGCGCCGCTGCATCGATTGTGCTCAAAACCGGGGGGAGTGTCATGGTAGCTGCCCGGATGACAGCGGAACCGGTGGACGGGAGAATGTGGTTTCAGGGCATCGACTGGTTTTTCGGAGGCCCGAAAACGGTCCGGAAGCCATTGATGCGAATCTATAATTCGCGGCGTTTTTGCTTGATCGACATCAAAACCACCATATGAGCAAACAGTTAATCGCCACGGTCGCTTTCGCACTCGCAGCCGGTGTGTCTTCCGTGCATGCTCAGGACAACCCGGCAGGTGATGCAGCCAGCGGGCAGAAGAAGGCCGCGATGTGCATCGGTTGCCACGGCATCCCGGGCTACCGCGCGAGTTTCCCTGAAATCCACCAGGTGCCGATGATCTCGGGCCAGGGCGCCAAGTACATCATGTCGGCGCTGAATGCCTACAAGAAGGGCGAGCGCAAGCACCCGACGATGCGTGGCATTGCCGGCTCGCTGTCGGACCAGGACATCGCCGATGTGGCTGCGTTCTACGCCAGCCACCAGGCGCCGGCCTCGACGGCAGTCGCCCCGGCGCCGAGTGCGGCCGTGGCCGAGTTGCTCAAGAAGGGCAACTGCGCGTCCTGCCACGGCGAGGGCCTGAACAAGCCGATCGACGGGACCTATCCCAAGCTGGCCGGCCAGCATGCGGATTACCTGTTCGTGGCACTCAAGGCCTACAAGACCGAGAACAACCCCAACGTGGGCCGCGGCAACGCGATCATGGGGGGCATGGCCAAGCCGTTCTCCAACGTCGAACTGAAGTCGCTGGCCGACTACATCGGCTCGCTGCCGAGCGACCTGCAGGTCGTTCCGAACGCCAAGTTCCGCTGAACGGCACTGCCCGGAAGGTCACCGCCGGCGCGGTGGTCACCGCCGGCG
>NZ_JBFPGY010000323.1:0-6130 GCF_041083715.1 Sphaerotilus sp. | reverse complement strand
GGGTGGCTCCGTTCGGATGTGCGCGATTTTGTATTGACGTTTACGTAAACGTCATTTGGGGGGAACCCTCGGTTCTTGCCTCATTCCTGTGCGCTGCACGCGCTTGGGGCCTGAAGATGGTGCGACGCACAAAAAACAGGGGTTGCACTGGGCACCAGCGGGCTGGCACGGTCCCTGCATTGATGTGGTGGAGGCCCTGGCGACAGGGCTTCACTAGGTGGGACATTTTGGACAACGGCGTCCGATCGTCCCGGCTCCCCGGCGCAAGCCAGGGGTCGGACAACGATCGTGACGCCGTCTTTTTTTGCCACGGAGATTCTGCACATGACGACGCCCCTGTTTCCTGTCAACCCGTCTCGACGCGAGTTCATCCAGCGTGCCGCCGCCGTGACGGCCGCAGGCAGCGCGGTCGCCTTGCCCGGTGGTGCCTGGGCCGCCGGCTCGGATGCACCCGAGAAGAAGGAAGTCCGCATCGGCTTCATCCCGCTGACCGACTGCGCCTCCGTCGTGATGGCCTCGGTCCTGAAATTCGACGAGAAGTACGGCATCAAGATCATCGCGTCCAAGGAATCGTCCTGGGCCGCCGTGCGCGACAAGCTGGTCAACGGCGAGCTGGATGCGGCGCACGTGCTCTATGGCCTGGTCTATGGCGTGCATCTCGGCACCAACGGTCCGAAGAAGGACATGGCGGTGCTGATGACGATCAACCACAACGGCCAGGCGATCACGCTGTCCAAGAAGCTGGCTGACAAGGGCGCTGTCGATGGCGCCGGTCTGGCCAAGGTCATGAAGGCCGAGCCGCGCGAGTACACCTTCGCGCAGACCTTCCCGACCGGCACGCACGCGATGTGGCTGTATTACTGGCTGGCCTCCAACGGCATCAACCCGATGACCGACGCCAAGGTCATCACCGTGCCGCCACCACAGATGGTGGCCAACATGCGCGTGGGCAACATGGACGGCTACTGCGTCGGCGAGCCGTGGAACCACCGCGCCATCATCGACGGCATCGGCGTGACCGCGGCGACCACCCAGGACATCTGGAAGGACCACCCCGAGAAGGTGCTCGGCTGCACCGCCGAGTTCGTCCAGAAGAACCCGAACACGGCGCGCGCCATGGTCATGGCGGTGCTCGAAGCCAGCCGCTGGATCGACACCGGCCTGCAGAACAAGATGAAGATGGCGGAGACGATCGCCGAGAAGTCGTATGTCAACACCTCGGTGGACGCGATCAACCAGCGCATCCTGGGCCGCTACCAGAACGGCATGGGCAAGACCTGGGACGATCCGAACCACATGAAGTTCTTCAACGACGGCGCAGTGAACTACCCCTACCTGTCGGACGGCATGTGGTTCCTGACGCAGCACAAGCGCTGGGGCCTGCTCAAGGGTGATCCGGACTACCTCGGCGTGGCCAAGGCGATCAACCAGACGGCGCTCTACAAGGAGGCTGCGGCGCAACTCAAGATCAGCGTGCCCAAGAGCGACCTGCGCAGCAGCAAGCTGAGTGACGGCGTGGTGTGGGACGGCACGAACCCGGCCAAGTACGCCGCGTCTTTCAAGATCAAGGCGGCCTGAGCGGACGCCTGAAGGCTTGCCGCCATGCCCCACCCACTTCAGGAGGTTTCGATGAACGCCATGACCTTGCCCCTGCCGTCCAGCGTCACTCCCGACGACACGGCTCGTCCCACGGTCCACGCCACTGCGGTTCCCGTGGTGGATGAGGCCGCCCAGGCCCGGCTCAAGGCCCAGGTGGCGGCCATGGCGCGGGCCCAGCGCTTGAAGACGATGGCGCGCTTCGCTGCGCCGTTGCTCGGCTTCCTGGTGCTGCTGCTGGTCTGGCAGGCGGTCGCCCACAGCGGCGACAAGCAGCTGCCCGGCCCGATCCCGGTCTGGCACGCTGCGGTCAAGCTGTTCTCCGATCCGTTCTACGTCAACGGCCCGAACGACCAGGGCATCGGCTGGAATGTGCTGTCCTCGCTCAAGCGCGTGGGCATGGGCTTCGGTCTGGCAGCGCTGGTGGGCATCCCGCTGGGCTTCATGATCGGTCGCTTCAACTTCCTGAACCAGATGCTCGACCCGATCATCAGCCTGCTGCGGCCGGTGTCGCCGCTGGCCTGGCTGCCGATCGGCCTGATGGTGTTCAAGGCGGCCAACCCGGCGGCGATCTGGACCATCTTCATCTGCTCGATCTGGCCGATGGTGATCAACACGGCGGTGGGGGTGCGGCAGGTGCCGCAGGACTACCTCAACGTCGCCCGTGTGCTGAACCTGTCGGAGCTGACGGTGATGCGCAAGATCCTGTTCCCTGCGGTGCTGCCCTACATGCTGACCGGCGTGCGGCTGGCGGTGGGCACGGCGTGGCTGGTGATCGTGGCGGCCGAGATGCTGACCGGCGGGCAAGGCATCGGTTTCTGGCTGTGGGACGAGTGGAACAACCTCAACGTCGCCCACATCCTGATCGCGATCTTCGTCATCGGTGCCGTGGGCGTGATGCTCGAAGCACTGCTGGTGGCCATCGCCCGCCGCTTCGACTATTCCTGAGTTTCTGAATCCCTGAGCTTTCGAGAGGATCCGCACCATGAGCAGCCCCCACTCCCTGGACGAGCGCAGCCAGCGCTTCCTGCGCATCGAGAACGTCGGGATGTCCTTCCCGACCAAGAAGGGCACCTTCGTCGCGCTGCGCGACGTGAACCTGGACGTGGCGCGCGGCGAGTTCATCACGATGATCGGCCACTCGGGCTGCGGCAAGTCGACGCTGCTGAACCTGGTGGCGGGTCTGACGACACCGACCTCTGGCGTGCTGCTGCTGGACGGTCGAGAGCTGAAGGGGCCTGGCCCGGAGCGCGCGGTGGTGTTCCAGAACCACTCGCTGCTGCCGTGGATGACCTGCCAGGAAAACGTCGGCCTGGCGGTGGACCGCGTGTTCGGTGCGACCGAGTCGAAGGCGCAACTGCGTGACCGCGCGCTGGCCGCCCTCGACCTCGTCGGTCTGACCCACGCCAAGGACAAGCGGCCCGGCGAGATCTCCGGCGGCATGAAGCAGCGCGTGGGCATCGCCCGGGCGCTGGCGATGGAGCCGAAGATGCTGCTGATGGACGAGCCCTTCGGCGCGCTCGATGCGCTGACCCGCGCCAAGCTGCAGGACGAGTTGATGAAGATCGTCGCCACCACCGGCTCGACCGTGATGATGGTGACGCACGACGTGGACGAGGCCGTGCTGCTGTCCGACCGCATCGTGATGCTGACCAACGGCCCGGCGGCGACGATCGGCGAGGTGCACCAGGTGCCGCTGCCTCCGGTGCGTGAACAGTTCCGCCCGCGGCTGGAGATGGCGCACAACGCCGACTACCTGCACGCCCGTGAAGCGGTGCTGGAGTTCCTGTACCACAAGCAGGCACACGTGGAGAAGGATGCGGCCTGAGAGGCCCGTCGAATCCGGTTGCACCGAATTGAACCGGCCGTGTTGCAACTGAGCAGCGCAAGGTGAAGATTTACAGTCACAATTCCCACGTGGTGAACCAGCGATTCCGTTGATGCCCTTCACCGCGATTGCGAGGAACGACCTTGGGGATTCCGTGCAAGACGGCTGCCGGCCATGCCGAACTGGCGTCGCAGGACTGCCGGCTGTCCAAGCGACACCGCGTGCTGCTGCTCCTGGTGGACGGGGAACGTTCACTGCAGGAAGTGGTGCGGCTCGGGCGCCAGGTGGGCGTGCCCCGCAGCTACATCGACGAACTCTTTGCGCTTGGTCTGATCGTCATCGGACCGCCGGTGGCCCAGGCGATCAGCGAGTTCGCCGCCTTCGGATCTGACGATGCCCCTGCCCAACCCGGCGCGGTGAGTGACACGATCGGCTTGGGTGGTCCGATGGGCAACACGGAGCTGGCGCAACTCGACGCACAGGATGCCACCCTGGCGCAGGCGCGGGTCGCGGTGTTGCAGGTCCTGCGTGCCAGTGCGCCCGTGACCGGGATGGTGACGATGATCAGGGTGCGGCGTGTGCGGTCTCGCGCAGAATTGCGGGCCCTGCTGCCCGAAGTCCAGGCTCGTCTGAGTCGCTCGCGGCCGCTGGTCGAGGCGCGGCAGCTGATGCAGCGCGTCGAATCCCTGCTGGCGGTCCGCTGAGGTTCGCCGGTTGTCTCCCATCCGTAGCGTCGTAGCGGTCGTGCCTGCATGAGTTTCCTTGTCATCGACATCGGCAATACCCGTCTCAAGTGGGGGCTCTACGCAGCGCCCCGGCCCGGGGCCGAACTGCTGGCGCATGGCGCGTCATTCCTTGAAACCATCGACCGCCTGGCCGACGACGAGTGGGCGCATTTGCCCGCACCCACGCACATGCTGGGCTGCGCGGTGGCGGGTCTGGCCGTGCGCCGGCGTGCCGAAGAGCAGCTGGAACTGTGGGACCTGGAGCCACGCTGGGTGGTGTCCCAGCCGGCGGCCTGCGGCGTCACCAACGGCTATGACCATCCCACCCGGCTCGGTTCGGACCGCTGGGTGGCGATGATCGGCGCCCGGGCGCGGGTGCTGGCCTCCGGTCCGCCGCGGCCTGCACTGGTGGTGATGGTCGGCACGGCGGTGACGGTGGATGCGATCGACGCCGATGGCAGCTTCCTCGGTGGGCTGATCCTGCCGGGCTTCGGGCTGATGCTCAAGGCGATGGAATCCGGGACGGCCGGCCTGAAGGTGCCGACCGGCGAGGTCTGCACCTTCCCGACCAACACCAGCGATGCGCTGATGAGCGGTGGCACGTACGGCATTGCAGGTGCCATCGAGCGCATGCACCGCCACCTTGTGCAGCGCTGCGGACAGCGGCCGGTGCTGCTGATGAGCGGTGGTGCGGCGGTCAAGCTGGCGCCGGAGACCGATCTGCCGTTCGAGCTGACCGATACGCTGGTCTTCGAGGGCCTGCTGCAGCTCGCCGCGGCCGGGCCAGGTCAGGGCGGCTGATCCTGCTGGCGCTGCAGCGACTTCAGCGCGTCGTGCGTGGCGCGCAGCTCGGCGCGCAACTGGCCGATCTCGGCATGCAGGTCGCGCAGGATGTCGTGCTCCATGCGCCGCTCCGATGATTCGACCCACATGGCCGCGATCGACGCCGTGACCAGCGACAGGATGCCGAAGCCCAGCAGCACCACGAACACCGCGAAGACCTTGGACGCCGGCGTGCTCGGCACCACGTCGCCGTAGCCGACGGTGGCCGCGGTGGTGAAGGCCAGCCACAGGCCGTCCTGCAGCGTCGGCGTGCGGGGCTCGATCCACCAGAAACCCGCACCGCACAGCAGCAGCACCAGCACGGCCGCGCCCAGCAGCGCCGGCAGGCTGTCACGCGCCAGCAGGTGCTGCAGCAGCCACATCATGTGCAGCAGCGTCAGCAGTGCCGTCAGCAGGCGCAGCGTCAGCGCGAGCGACGAGGCCGAGCTTGGCGGCAACACCGCCGCCAGCAGCAGCCCGGCGATCAGTGTCCACACCAGCCAGCGGCGCAGCCGGCTCGCCATGAGTACCCGCCGCCGGGCGATCCGCAACGCCATCGCCAGCGCCGCGAGGACATAGGCCGCAGTGGCCAGCAGCGAACGCTCGCCAGTGAGCATCTCCAGGTAGAACGCCGGGATCGTGGCGATCAGCGTGCCCAGGATGAGCCAGCGGTCCGGGTCCCGCAGCACGCGCAGCGGCAAGGTGCCCGAGTGGGCACGCAGGGCGGATCGGATGCGTTGGGCAGGCATGCGACCAGATTAGCAGAGCTGCACTGGCGCCGAATTGACGCCGCAGCGGGCAGCGTTCGCGGTGGCCTCAGGCGGTCGGGCGGTGGTGGTGCAGCCAGGTCTGCAGTCGGCAGATGGGCAAGGGGGCACTGATGATCAGCCCTTGCAGCTGATCGCAGCCCAGGTTGACCAGGAAGTCGCGCTGGGCCTCGGTCTCCACCCCCTCGGCGACGACGCTCAGGCCGAGGCCGCGGGCGAGCTGGACGATGGCACTCGCGATGGCGGCGGATTCGCGCTGGTGCGGCAGCTCCTGCACGAAGGAACGGTCGATCTTCATGGTGTCGATCGGCAGCTCCTTCAGGTGGCTGAGCGAGGAGTAGCCGGTGCCGAAGTCGTCCACCGAGAGCTTCACGCCCAGCGTCCGCAGCTGC